>DATHAL010000077.1:0-23509 GCA_035296705.1 Solirubrobacterales bacterium | reverse complement strand
CGGAATCGCCCCAGATCTCACCCGACCCACCGAACGCGAGCGCGAAGCCCACCGCCCAGTAGCAAATCGACGCGATCGAGAAGTTCACGAGGACCTTCGCGACGCCGGCGCCGACGTTCTTCATCCGCGAGAACCCGACCTCGAGCAGGAGGAAGCCCGCTTGCATGAACATCACGAGCACCGCCGCGACGATCAGCCAGGTGGTGTTCAGAGCATCGTCCGTCTCTCCGAGACTTCCCTTCAGGTTCTGGATCTGGGTAGCCGGGTCCGCCGCCCCGAGAGCCATCGACGGCAGCGCGAGCAGAGCCAGGAGGCCGATTGGGAGCACGGCCCAAAGGTGCCTTCGTCTCATCAGTCAGTTACCTCCACCCACCCCGGCTCCGTGCCGGTACGCGGGAAACGCCGAGCTGCCGCCCGGCGGTAGCGGTTCCAGGAATCCGCCGGAAACTAGGCGCGGAGGGTCGGCAGGTCGTTATCCCGGTGTCGAAACTTCGGGTCCGCCGGCTTGTACCGTCGGTCGAAGAAGGCCGGGCTCAGGCCTCGGCGCGGATCGTCGCCCAGCCGGATGGCTCGCCGGCGAGGACATCCCGCACGAGTCGCGGATCATCCTCGCCTGCAACGCCGGCACGCAGTTCGACGTGCGAATCGCCGAGGCTCTCGTCGGCCGCCTCGACGGGCGCCGCGAGCCTGGGCTCGCGGCGGTCGACTCCTAGCCCTCGAGCTTGCCGATCTTGAAGATCTTCGTCCCGCAGTCGGGGCAGGTGCCCTGGATCGCGGGCCGACCGTTCTTCATCGTGACCTGCTGGGGGTCCTGGATCTCGACCTTCTTACGCTCCTTGACGCAATAACCCTCGGGCATTGAGTCTCTCCTCTCAGGGGGTGAACGTTCGAGCGACCGTAATGCAGTCACCGGACGCACGAACGCACAGATCGTAGCGTTCGTTACAAACCCTATGGATTCCCGCCGCCGAGGTTCGAGCTCTGGTTCGCGCTCGCGCTCCGCTCGAGGTCGGCGAGTTGGCTGCGGAGATCGTCGATGTCGTCCTGGACCACCGACAGCTCACTGTCCGATGTCCGCTGGCCGGATGCGATCGTGCTCACGCGGCTCTCGAGCGCGTCGAGGCGGTCGGTGACCGAAGCCACCGACTCCTTCGCTGCCTGGGAGGTCTCGCGCTTGACGGTCTCGACCTGATCGCGCAGGGCCCGGACGTCGTCCTTAGTGGCGCTCTCGTCCTTCGCGCTCAGCCCAAAGTAGACACCGGCACCCCCGGCGGCAAGCGCCAGCACGAGCGCGATCGCGGCGATCCATGTCCGAACCGCGACCGTGCGGTCGAGCTGCGCGAGCCACGCACGGAGGCCCTCGATCAGGTCGGCGCCCGCCTCGGGCGCCGGCGCGGGGGTCGCGGGCTTGGTCGGCTCCTGGCCCGTGGGAGGCGTGCCTGCGGCTTCCATTCGCTCGCTCAGGATGCCGGCAGCGGGGCGCGAACCTCGCCGTCGTCGGGCTCGAGCGGTCGCCCCTCCGCGACCCACGCCGTGATTCCGCCGCTGATCGTGTGGGCGTCGTAGCCGGCCTCGTGGAAGGCGTCGGCCGCCATCCGCGAACGGTCGCCGCTGCGGCAGTAGAAGATCACCGGGCGGTCGCGAGCGATGTCCTCGGCCGCCGCCACGAGCTCGTTCATCTCGATGTTCCGCGCTCCGGCGAGGCGGCCGCCATCCCACTCGTAGGGGCGGCGAACGTCGATCAGCTCGGCGCCCGCGGCGACCAGCTCCGCGGCGCGCTCGGGGGTCAGCTCGAGATCGGCTTCCGGCTCGGGGCTCACCGGAACATCAATACCATCCCCGCCTTCAATCCGAATCCAAAAGGAGCCTGAACAAGATGCCCGAAGCCGTGATCGTCGACGTCGCCCGCAGCCCGATCGGGCGCGCCTTCAAGGGATCGCTGGCACAGGTTCGACCGGACGAGACCGCCGCCTACATCGTCGACCAGCTGCTCGAGCGAAACCTGGACGTCTCGCCCGAGATGATCGAGGACGTCTTCTGCGGCTGCGGCATGCCCCAGGGTCTTCAGGCCTTCAACATCGCCCGGATCATCGTCCTGCTCTCCGAGAAGCTCCCGGAGACGGTGAACGGCCTCACGGTCTCGCGCTACTGCGCCTTGAGCCTCGACGCGATCCGGCACGCCGCGAATGCGATCAAGGCCGGCGAGGGCGACGCCTACATCGCCGCCGGCGTCGAGTGGGTGAGCCGGTACAACGAGCGCACCGAGCCGGCCGGCGCCGCGGACCAGAACCCGAAGCTCCAGGGCGCGGACGGCCAGCCGAATGCGTACATCGAGATGGGCCTGACGGCGGTCAACGTCGCCAAGAAGTACGAGGTCAGCCGCGCCGACATGGACAAGTACGCCCAGCGCTCGCAGGAGCTCGCGGTCGGCTCACAGGAGAGCGGCTTCTTCGATCGCGAGATCATCCCGGTGGCCGACCACGAGGGCAACGAGGTCTCAAAGGACGACGGCCCGCGGCCGAGCTCGACGCTGGAGAAGCTCGCCGAGCTTCCCGAGGCGTTCGGCGACGGCGGGGTCACCGCGGGCAACTCCTGCCCGCTCAACGACGGCGCCGCCGCGGTGCTCGTGATGTCGGAGGCGAGGGCGAACGAGCTCGGGCTCCAGCCGAAGGCGCGGATCGTGAGCGCCGCGACCTGGGGCAACGAGCCCGAGTACATGGGCGTGGCGCCGATCGGCGCGATCAAGAAGGTGCTGGAGCGCACCGGGATGACGATGAGCGACATCGACACCGTCGAGCTGAACGAGGCCTTCGCGGCCCAGGTGATCCCGATCATGAGCGAGTGCGATATCCCCCTCTCCAAGCTCAATACCCATGGCGGAGCCATCGCCCTCGGCCACCCGTTCGGAATGACCGGCGCCCGGATCATGACGACGCTGCTCAACGTGATGGAGACCGACGATCAGCAGGTCGGCCTGGAGACCATGTGCGTCGCGGGCGGCCAGGGCGAGGCGATGATCGTCGAGCGCTTGAACTGAGCAGCTACGCCGCTCCCTCAGCGGCGGCTAGCGCGGCTCAATCGTCGCCGGCCGCGCCTCGGCCGCTCGCGGATCGTGATCGAGCTCAGTCCTCGAACAGCGCGTATCCGTAGGAGCCGCGCTTCAAGGCGAGCTTCGCGATCGCCGCGATCCGCTCGTCGTCGTTTTGGTCGAGCTGCCCAAGTCCCGAGCTGACGCGGGCAGCGGCGCGCTCGCAGAACGTGTCGGCGATGTAGCGCTCCTGCCCCGACGGCTCCACCCCTTGGTCCTCGAAGATCGAGCTGACCCGCGAGATGACAGCGATCTGGGCGTAGATGTCGGAGATCGCCGCCGAGATCCGCTTCTGATGGAACTGGCGCTCGACGATCGCACCGCGATGCTCGCGAAGGAGCGATTCGCTCGCCGAGCGCAGCTTCGAAACCTGGTCCGAGACGGCCGCGGCGCGCTCGGCGAGCTCGGGATGAGCGCGGGTGATCCGGTCCGGCCGCACCTGGCGCTGGATCCGCTCGCCCACGTAGTCGGCCAGCACGCCGATCGAGCCGATCGGGTCGGAGAGCCCGATCTCGCCGAGCCCGGAGAGCTTCTCGCCCACCGGCTTCATCCCGGAAAGCGCGATGAAGGCGCGCATCACGTCGTTCGCGCCCTCGAAGATCGGGAAGATCCGGATGTCGCGCAGGATCTTCTCGTAGGGCTCGTCGCGCATGTAGCCGGCGCCGCCTTTGAGCTGCATCGCACGATTCGCCGCATACCAGAGGAACTCGGTCCCCCCGACCTTGCAGATCGCCGACTCGAGCGAGTAGTCCTCGACTCCGCGGTCGACCAGGCCGCAGGTCAAGTAACACATCGACTCGAGCCCGAAGAGGTAGGAGACCATCCAGCCGACCTTGTCCTGGACGAGCTCGAAGTCGGCGAGCGCGTGGCCGAACTGCCGGCGCTCCTTGACGTGCTCGATCGCGAGGTCGAGGAGCCGCTTCGTCGCGCCGACCGAGCCGGTGCCGAGCCCGATGCGGCCGTTGTTGAGGATCTGCATCGCGATCCTGAACCCGTCGCCGGGCTCGCCGAGGACGTTCTCCGCCGGGACCCTGACGTCGTTGAAGTACAGGCGCCTGAGGTCGTTTCCGCGCAGGCCCATCGTGTCGAAGCGCTCGCCGACTTCGAACCCCTTCATCCCGCGCTCGAGGATGAGCGCGATGTGGCGGTCCTTGCCGTCCACCTCGCAGCGGGCGAAGGCGGTGAAGACGTCTCCGGTGCCGCCGTTTCCGATGTAGCGCTTCTCGCCGTTCAGGACCCAGGAGCCGTCGCGCTGTTCGACCGCCCGCGACCGGATCTCATACGCGTCGGATCCGGCCTCGGGCTCCGTGAGGGCGAAGCCCGCCAGCTTGCGCCCCGACACCAGGTCCGGCAGAAAGCGCTCCTTCTGCTCGTCGGTCCCGAACATGTGGATGCCCTTGAAGCCGATCGACTGGTGCACGCCGAGCACGATCGAGAGCGTCGCGTCGATCTGGGCGAAGGTCTCGAAGACGCGCGCGTAGCCGGTCTGTGAGAGCCCCTGGCCGCCGTAGCGCTCGTCGACGTAGAGGCCGAGGAGCCCCGCCTCGCCGAGGTCGCGGATGACGTCGTCGCCGAGCCACCGCTTCTGCTCGATCTTGCGGTGATCCATCCGTGACCCGATCTCCCGCGCGGCGGCGTTGAGGCGCCGGATCCTGTCCTGCTCCCCCGGATCGGGAGCCGGCCAGGGGAACACCAGCTCCTCGTGGATCTCGCCGCAGAAGAGCGACTTGCAAAAGGAGGAGACCGCGTCTTCCGGCTTGCCCTCGATCTGCGCTTGGGTCGCGGCCTCCACCGCGCCGACACTACCCGGCCGGCGCGGTTGTAAGTTTCGCCGGCACGATGACGACGGTGATCGAGACCCACGGTCTGACCGACTCCCAGCGCGACTTCCAGGCGGCTCTTCGTGACTTCTGCGCCCGCGAGGTCGGAACCAAGGAGCAGCGGGAGCGGCTCACGAACGGCTACACGGACCTCCACAACCAGGAGATCTACGAGAAGCTCGCCGACCTGGGCTGGCTAGGCGTCGCGATCGACGAGGCCTACGGCGGGGCCGGCGGCGGCATGGTCGAGGCCTGCATCTTCCTCGAGGAGACGATGCGCGGGCTCGTGCCGATCGCGGGCTACGGCGTCAGCCTGATCGTCGCAGGGGCGTATGAGCGCTTCGGGACCGAGGAGCAGAAGCGGGAGATCCTCGGCGGCATCACTCGCGCCCGGGTCGAGGCGATCGCGATGTCCGAGCCCGAGGCGGGCTCCGACGTCGGCAACCTCTCCTGCCGCGCCGAGCCGTCCAATGGCGGCTTCGTGCTCAACGGCCAGAAGACCTGGATCTCCGCCGCGCACATCGCCGACCACGTCCTGGTCGTCTGCCGGACCGATCCGACGGGTGGAAAGCACGACGGTCTCTCGATGGTCTCCGTCCCGGCCGACGCCCAGGGAATCGAGATCCGCGGAATCGAGACGATGGGCGGCCGCGAGGTGAACGACGTCTTCCTCACCGATTGCCACGTGCCCTCCGACCGGGTGCTCGGCCGGGTCGACGGCGGCTGGATGCAGCTCATGGCGGGCCTCAACGTCGAGCGCCTGATCCTTGCCGCCAGCGCGCTCGGGATCGCGCAGCGAGCCTTCGACGACGTCCTCGCCTATGTCAAGGAGAGAAGGCAGTTCGGCCGCCCGATCGGCTCCTTCCAGGCGCTCAAGCACAGGATCGCGGACCTCGCAACCGAGATCGAGTGCGCGCGCCTGCTGGTCTACGACGTCGCCCGCAAGGTCGATGCAGACCCGGACCGAATGCTGCCGCGGGAGGCTTCGATGGCGAAGCTGAAGGCGACCGAGGTCGCGAAGAACGCGGCGCTCGAGGGGATGCAGATGATGGGCGGCTATGGCTACGCGACGGAGTACGACATGGAGCGCCACGTTCGGTCGACCCTTGTGATGTCGATCTACGGCGGCACCAGCGAGATCCAGCGCGAGATCGTCTCGAAGACCTTCGGGCTCTAGCCCGCGCGGCCGTTTGACGGCCCGGCTCCGGCGAGCAGCGGCTCGGTCTCGTCGGCGATCAGCCGCGCGAGCGGCAGCGAGGACGTGGCGGCGGGGGAGGGCGCGTTGCGGACGTAGAGCACGCGGTCGGTGCGCGAGACGACGAAGTCGTCGATTAGCGATCCGTCGCGGCCGACCGCCTGGGCCCGGATGCCGGCGAGCCCGGCGAGGAAGTCGCGCGAGCGAAGCTCCGGGACGAGCCGCCGCGCGGAGGCGACGAACGCGCGCCGCGACGCCGCGTGGGCGATCTCGATCAGGCCGGCGCGCCAGTGGCGGCGCAGGAGTCGCCATGTCCCGGGCCACCCGAGCGTGTCGCGCAGGTCGGCGCGGCTGAGGCGCAGGAGCCTGTAGGCGTCACGGGCGCCGACCATGAGCGCCGACGGGCCGAGGTTGACCGCGCCATCGATGCCGCGCGTCAGGTGAGCGCCGAGGAACGGCAGCTCGGGGTCGGGGACCGGGTAGACGCTGGCGCGCACGAGGTGGGCGCGCTCGGGGCGCAGGCGCAGATAGGCGCCGCGGAACGGAACGATCCGCGGGTCGGCCGCGGCCCCCGCGGCGCGCGCCAGGCGATCCGCCCAGGCGCCGGCGCAGACGACGACCGCCGTCGCTCGCGTCGTCCCGCGCGCATGGCGCACCGTCACCCCTGTGGCCTGCTCGACGATCGCGTCCACCCCGCAGCCGAGTGAGAGGGAGCCGCGATTCGCGGCGACGTCCTGCGCGTAGGCGGCGGCCACCCGATCGAAGTCGGTGACGCCGGTGTTCGGCGAGTGAAGCGCGGCAACCCCCCGCGCGTGCGGCTCGATCTCGGCGATCTCCTCGGCTTCGACCCGGCGGAGCCCGGGGACGCCGTTGGCGCGCGCGCGCCGCTCGAGCTCGTCGAGGCCCGGGACCTCGGCCGGTGCCGCGGCCACGATCAGCTTGCCGTTCGGTAGCGCCGGGATGCCGCGCTGCTCGCAGTAGGCGTAGAGCTCGGCAGCGCCGGCGACGCATAACCGGGCCTTCAGCGATCCCGGGGCGTAGTAGACGCCAGCATGGATCACGCCGCTCGCGTGGCCCGTCTGGTGCGCGGCGATCCGCGGCTCGCGCTCGAGCACCGCGACGCTCGCCCCTGGGTGGCGCACCGCCAGCTCCCTCGCCGCCGCCAGGCCGACGATCCCGGCGCCGACGACCACCACATCGCAATCTCGAGGAGGCTCCGGCGACGCCACGGTGCGAGACTAGCCGGGTGGCGCTGCCCCTCAGCCCCCCGATCCACCCCCAGCTCGCGCTCTCGCGAAAGGCGCTGCCCGAGGGCGAGGAGTGGGCGTACGAGCCGAAGTACGACGGCTTCCGCGCGCTCGCCTTCGTCGAGGGCCCCGAGCTCTTCCTGCAGTCGCGCAACGGCCGCCCGCTGGCCCGCTACTTCCCCGAGCTCGTGTTCCCTGAGGGCCGGTACGTGCTCGACGGCGAGCTCGTGATCGTCGACGGCGACGGCGCGGAGGAGTTCGACGCGCTCCAGAACCGCCTCCACCCGGCCGAGTCCAGGGTCCGGATGCTCGCCCAGGAGACCCCGGCGCGGTTCCGGGCCTTCGACGTGCTCGCGCACGAGGACTCGGCGGAGCTCGAGGTCCCGTTCGCCGAGCGGCGTGAGCGGCTTCAGGCCCTCGTCGAGGGGTTTGGAGACCCGGGAACGATTGAGCTCACCCCGATCGCGCGGGATCGGGGTGACGCCGAGCCGTGGCTTCGAGGTGGCGAGGGCGTGATCGCGAAGCTCCTCGACGCGCCCTACCGGCCGGGCGAGCGCAAGGGGATGGTGAAGGTGAAGCGGGTGCGGACGATCGACGCCGTCGTCGTCGGCTGGCGCCCCGGCAAGGAGGAGGACACCGTCGGCTCGCTCATCCTCGGTCTCTACGACGACGGCGAGCTCCGCGTCGTCGGTCACACCTCGGGGCTCAAGGCGAAGGAGAAGCGCGACCTCGTGGAGACGCTGGCGCCGTACGCGAGCGGCGAGAAGGGCTCGGCCGATCCGAGCCGCTGGTCGGCCGACCGCGACCTCGAGTGGGTCGGGCTGCGGCCCGAGCTCGTCGTCGAGGTGAGCTTCGACCACGTCTCCGCCGGGCGCATCCGTCACGGCGCGAAGCTCCTTCGCTGGCGCGAGGACAAGGACCCGTCCGAGTGCCGCTACGAGCAGCTCGACGTCTGAGCGTCAATCCTCGCGCGCTCGGCTTGGCTGCACCCGCTTCGGCTCGCCTCGCTGCTTCCTGAAGTGGGGCGGCCACGGCGCGTCGCCGAGGCCCTCGGCCTCGTCGCGGTCGGCGAGCTCGTGAAGGGGCTCCAGCGAGTGGTGGACGTCGTCGATCGTCGCCGAGGGATCGCCGCGCTCCGCCAGCCGCGCCGGGACGGTGTCGAGGCGAAGCTCGGCGGGGTCGACGTCGGGCACCTCGTCCCAGTCGAGCGGCGTCGAGACGCGGGCGTCGGACGTCGGGCGAACCGACCAGGCCGACGCCACCGTACGGTCGCGGGCGTTCTGGTTGTAGTCGACGAAGACGCCGTGACGCTCCTCCTTCCACCACTTCGAGGTCGCCAGCTTCGAGCGGCGCTCGACCTCACGCGCGAGGGCGAGCGCGGCGCGCCTCACGTCGCTGAACGTCCAGCGGGGCTCGATCCGCACGTTGACGTGGATGCCGCGCGAGCCCGACGTCTTCGGGTAGCCGGTGAGCCCGTGATCGGCGAGCACCTCGCGCACCACCATCGCCACCTCGCGTACCTCGTCGAAGGACGACTCGGGCGTCGGATCGAGATCGACGCGGAGCTCGTCAGGGTGGTCCAGGTCGGCGCGCCTCGCCGGCCACGGGTTGAAGTCGATCACCCCGAGGTTGACCGCCCAGAGGAGGTGCGCGGCGTCGTTCGCGCACAGCTCCGTGGCGCTGCGGCCGCTCGGGAACCGGACCGTCGCGGTCTCGAGCCAGTCCGGGGCGTTGCGCGGCACGCGCTTCTGAAAGAAGAAGTCGCCCGAGGCCCCCTCGACGAACCGCTTCATCGTCGTCGGGCGTTCGCGCAGGTGCAGGCAGGCGGCGTCGGCGACCGCGAGGTAGTACTCGGCGAGGTCGAGCTTGGTGTGCCCCGCCTCAGGGAAGAAGACCTTGCCAGGGCTCGAGAGGCGCATGGTGCGCCCGGAGGCCTCGATGTCGATCGTTTCCTTCGCCATCCGCGGAGATCCTTTCAGCCCGTTAGACCTTCGGCCGCCCGGGATCTCATCGCGGCGCCGCCCCGTGCGCGAGAATCACGCGCCGGTGGACGGGCTGGAGACGATGACCTACGAGCGCGACGGGCGGATCGCACGGATCACGCTCGACCGGCCGGAGCGCGGCAACGCGATCACGCTCGCGATGCCGCGCGAGCTGGCCGACTGCGTCGAGCGCGCCAACCTCGACCCGGAGGTCCACGTGATCGCGCTTGCCGGCAACGGCACGGGCTTCTGCGGCGGTTACGACCTCGAACAAGTGCCTGACACGTCCTCCGCTTCGCGTCCGGGCGTCTCAGGATCGGCGCAGGGACGATCTCCCATCGACCCGCTGACGATCGCGGGCAACCACGATCCGTCGACACCCTGGGACCCGGTGACGGACTTCCAGATGATGAGCCGCAACGTGCGCGGCTTCATGAGCCTGTTTCACTCCGAGAAGCCGGTGCTCTGCAAGGTGCACGGCTACTGCATCGCCGGCGGCACCGACATGGCGCTCTGCGCCGACCTGCTGTTGGTCGACGACCGGGCACGGATCGGCTACCCGCCAGCGCGGGTCTGGGGGGTGCCGACGACAGCCCTCTGGGCCCACCGGGTCGGCCCCGCCCGCGCGAAGCGGCTGCTGCTCACCGGCGACTCGCTCTCCGGCCGCGAGGCGGTCGAGTGGGGGCTCGCGATCTCCTCGGCCCCCGCGGATGAGCTCGACGCGGCCTTCGAGGGGCTCCTCGAGCGCGTCGCGCGCCTGCCGATCAACCAGCTCGTGATGCACAAGCTGCTCGTCAACCAGGCCGTCTACGCGCAGGGGCTGCACTCGACGCAGCTTCTCGGCACCTTCTTCGACGGCATCGCCCGGCACACGCCGGAGGGGTTCGGGTTCGCGAGCGACGCGGTGCAGCACGGCTACCGCGAGGCCGTTCGGCGCCGTGACGAACCCTTCGGCGACCACGGGCTCGGCGGCTTCACGGCCGGCGGCGGCGCGCGGTGAAGGCGCTGATCACGAGCTCGCGGATGCCGTTCGCACTCGGCATCGTCCGTCAGCTGTCCGCCGCCGGCCACGAGGTCTACGGCGCCGACTCCTACTCGCGCGCGCCGGGCAGCCACTCCAAGTACCTGTCCGGGCACTTCGTCTACCCGTCGGCGTCGGAGCGAACCGAGGCGTTCGTCGACGAGCTCGAGCGGATCATCACCGAGAACGCGATCGACGTCGTCGTCCCCGCGTTCGAGGAGGCGTTCTTCATCTCGACCCAGCGGGAGCGGCTGGATCGCTCGGCGAGGATCTTCGTCGGCCAATTTCCCGCCCTGGCGCGCCTGCACGACAAGGCGGCCTTCGAGGAGCTCGTGCGCCGCCTCGGGCTGCCGATCCCGGAGACGGTCGTCGTCACCTCCGACCAGGAGCTCGAGGCGGCGATCGGGCGCTTCGATCGCTACTTCGGGCGTGCCGTCTTCTCGCGCGGCGGCGTCGACCTGCTCACGAACACCGGGCCGCTCGCCGGCGCGCTCGACCCGGCCGCCGTCCACCCGACGCCCGACGAGCCATGGGTGATCCAGCCGTTCGTCGAGGGCGAGACCGTGTGTACCTACTCGACCGTCCACTCGGGCAACGTCACCTGCCACCTGATGTACCGGATTCCGCGCCAATGGCACCACTCGACCGGCATCCAGTTCGAGTCGGTCGACGCCTCGGACTCGTTGCGGCTGATCGAGCCGATCGCCGCCGAGCTCGACTACACGGGTCAGATGTCGTTCGACTTCCTGGTCACCGACGACGGCCTCAGCTTCGTCGAGTGCAACCCGCGCGCCACCGATGGGGCGCTGCTCCTGGCGCCGGAGGAGATCGCGCGCGGCCTCCTCGAGCCGCACGCGGATACGTTCGTGCTGCCGCCCGGGACGTCTACGCAGCTCGACCTGGCGCTGGTCGGCGACGCGTTCTCAGACCACATGAAGCGCTTCCCGCAGACGATCCGCGACCTCGCCCGCGTCCGGGACGCGGGCGACGGCTGGCACGATCCGCTGCCCACCCTCTACTCGGCCTTCTCGCTCGCGCACTTCGCGGGCGCCAGCCTCGAGGAGCACACGAAGCTCCAGGACGCGATGGACGCCGACATGTGCTGGGACGGCGAGCGGATCAGCGGGATGTCCGAGGACGACGCGAAGCTGCTCGCCGCGCTGCGATCAGGCTGAGCGCGGTCGCGATCCCGATCGCGTCTACGAGCACGTCGAGCGGGTCGGAGTCGCGGCCCGGCACGAAGCTCTGGTGGATCTCGTCGCTGATCGCGTAGAGCAGCGAGATCGTCGCCGCGGCGTAGAGTGCGCGCCGCCCGAGGACCGGCCACAACGCCCAGGCCCAGAGGGTCGCCAGGAGCGCGTACTCGCTGAAGTGCGCGATCACGCGCGTGAACGCCGGCAGCGCCGGCCCGACCTGCTCCTGACCGGAGAGGTAGAAGATCAGCGCCATCAGGGCGAGCGGCGCGATGGCGCGCGGCAGCGCTCCGCTCACGGGACCCTGTGGACCTCGAACAGGTTCGTGCCCAGCTGCTGCTGGGGGAGGCCGGCGGTGATCGCGATCAGGTCGCCGGACCGCGCGACGCCGGTCTCGTGCGCGAGCCGCGCGCAGTCCGTGAGCAGGGCCGAGAGCCCGGACCAGTCCTCGGCGAGCCTGCACTGGACGCCGAACAGGAGGTTGAGGCGCCGCACGGTCTCGATCCGCGGCGAGACGGCGAGCACCGGCACGCGCGGCCGGTGCGCCGAGACGAGCCGCGCGGTGCGTCCGCTGCGGGTCGGGACGACGATCGCAGCGAGTCCGAGCGTGTAGGTGGAGCCGACCGCGGCGCGGGCGACCGAGCCGGCGACGTCGGAGGGATCGCTGGCGACGCGGTTGAAGACCCAGTCCCCGTACGGGAGGTCCGGCTCGGTCTCGCGCGCGATCCGGTCCATCACCCGCACCGCCTCGACCGGGTGCTCGCCGATCGCGGTCTCCTCCGAGAGCATCACGGCATCGGTGCCCTGGTAGATCGCGTTCGCGACGTCGGAGACCTCCGCCCTGGTGGGCCGCGGCGACGTGACCATCGAGGCGAGCATCTGAGTGGCGGTGATCGAGGGCTGGGAATGCCTGCCGGCGAGCGCCAGCAGGCGGCGCTGGACGCCGGGCACCTGAGCGATCGGAAGCTCGATCCCGAGGTCGCCGCGGGCGATCATCACGCCGGCGCCCGAGGCCTTGACGATCTCCTCGGCGCGCTCCGCCGCCTCCGGCTTCTCGATCTTCGCGATCACGGGGATGTCGGCGCCGCCGGTGCGCACCCGCCGCTCGACCGGCTCGAGGTCCTCGGCGCGGCGGACGAAGGAGACCGCGAGCAGGTCGATGGCATGGTCGACCGCGAAGTCGACCCACGCGAGGTCCTCTCGCCCCGCGGCCGGAAGCGCCACGGTCGCTCCCGGCAGGTTGAGCCCCTGGTGCGACGAGACGCGGCCGCCGACCTCGACCGCGCAGCGCACCTCGCGCCCGGCCGCCTCCAGCACCCGCAGCCTGATCCGGCCGTCCGCGAGGTAGATCTCCCCGCCCGGCTTGACCGCGGACCCCAGCCCGTCGTAGGAGACCGGCAGGCGCTCCGCGGTGCCCGTCGCTCCGTCGGCCATCAGCGTGATCTCGCTGCCCGAGCGCAGGTTGACCATGCCGTCGGCGACCTCGCCGAGCCGCAGCTTCGGACCCGGCAGGTCGCCGAGGAGCCCGACCTGCTTGCCGGTCCGCACTCCGGCCTCGCGCGCCATCGCGATGTTCTCGGCATGGTCGTCGCGCGTGCCGTGGGAGAAGTTGAGCCTGAACACGTCGGCCCCCGCCTCGATCAGCTCGATCATCCGCTCGACGGTTCGCGTCGCCGGGCCGATCGTGGCGACGATCTTGGTGCGCCGGTGCTCGCTCACGGGAGCCGCTCCGTGGGCGCGTCGGGCGACACGGCCTGCGGCGTCGTGACCGCCTCGAACTCGCCAGTTCGGGGGGTGTGGGTCGGCCCCGGCCCCTCCTCGGCCTCGAGCTCGGCACCCTCCGGGAGCTCGAGTCGCTGCACCTGAGGCAGCCGCCAGACCGCCCCCGCCATGCCGAGGCCGAGCGCCACGCAGGCGAGCGCCAGGAACCACTGGCCACCCGAGAGGAGGGACATGTCGAAGAACTCGCGCACCGGCTCGACCGCGAGCATCCCGGCGAAGATCGCGCCGAGGCCCGCGACCAGCGCCAGCATGTAGCTCTGCACGGTGATGTGCTCGCGGCCGGGGCCGCGCTCGAGCAGGACGATGAAGCACAGGCCGAGCACGATCAGCGTCGTTGTCGCGGCCGTCCTCCCCTCCTCGAGCGTGCCGCCGAAGACGCCGTCCACGAAAACGAAGGAGAGCAGCGAGGCGATCCCCATCGAGATCCCCGCCGGGAACGCGAACGCCGCCAGCGCGCGCAAAAGCCGGCCGCGGTAGAGCGGGCCCTCGCTCGGCGCCAGCGCGAGCACGAACGACGGGATCCCGATCGTCAGCGTCGCCGCGATCGTGAGCTGGCGGGGCAGGAACGGGAAGGTGAAGTCGAAGATCGCAGCGAGCAGGATCAGGAAGCCCGCGTAGACCGACTTCGTCAGGTACAGACGGCCGAGGCGGTGGATGTTGCGGGCGATCCTGCGGCCCTCGCCGACCGCACGCGGCAGCATCGCGAACTGGTCGCGCAGGAGCACGATGTCCGCGACGCCCTTCGTGATCTGGCTTCCGGAGCCCATCGCGACCGCGAGCCGCGCCTGCTTGAGTGCCGGCACGTCGTTGACGCCGTCGCCGATCATCGCCGTGAACCTGCCCCGGTGCGCGAGCGCGCCGACGAGCGCCTTCTTCTGGTCGGGCGCGATCCGGCAGAAGATCGTGTGCCGCTCCGCCGCCTGGGCGAGGCCGCCGCGATCGGTCGGCAGCCGCGGCCCCTCGATCACGGGCGCGTCGATGGGCACGCCGACAGCGTGCGCGACGGCCGTCACCGTCTCGCGCGCGTCGCCGGAGATCAGCTTCAGGTCGACCTGCTGGTCGCGCATGTAGGCGATCGTCGCCGCCGCGTCCGGGCGGAGGGTCTCCTCGAGCACCACGAGCGCCCGTGGCTCGAGCCGCGGCGGCGGCTGGGAGGCCGGGTCCGATGGGAGCCCGCCGCGGGCCTCGCCGAACGCGACCACGCGGCGGCCGGCGCGCGTGTGCTCGTCGAGCGCCCGCTCGAGCCCCTCGGGGAGCGAGAGCGCCCCTTGTCCCTTCAGGATGTCGGGCGCGCCGATCACGTAGCTCGAGCCGTTCAGCGTCAGGCCGCTCCACTTCCACTGCGATGAGAAGGGGACCTCGGCGCTGGGCCGCTCGGGATGGGCCGGATAGGCATCGGCGATCGTCTCGAGCGTGCGGTTTCGCTCCCCGGCCGAGGCGGCGAATGTGCCCAGCGCACGCTCCGTGGCGCTCGCGCTGCCCTGGTCGGCGATCTCGACGCGGACGAGCTTCAGGGTGCCGTCGGTGAGCGTCCCGGTCTTGTCGACGCAGATCGTGTCCACGGCGGCAAGAGACTCCGTCGCCGCCATCTGCTGGACGAGCGTGTTCTGGCGCGCGAGGCGGATCGCGGCGACCGCGAGCGTGACGCTCATCAGCAGCACGAGTCCCTCCGGGATCAGGGTGACGAGCCCGGCGGTGGCCTCCTGCGCCGCCTCACGGAAGGGCGTGTCGTGGAGCGTGAAGCCGACGAGGACGATCACCGCGATCGGCGCGAGCGCGAGGCTCGTCGCCTTGAGCACCGTGTTCACCTCGACCTGAAGCGGCGACGGCGGATGGCGGAACTCCCGCGCCTCGCCCGCGATCTTCTCCGCGTAGCTGTCCTCGCGCACCGCGTCGAGCTCGTAGTGGCCGGAGCCCGCGATCGCGAACGAGCCGGAGAGCATCCGGTCGGCCGGGCGCTTGCGGATCCCGTCCGACTCGCCGGTCAGGAGCGACTCGTCGACCGCGAGTCCGCGCGTGTCGACAAGCGAGCCGTCGGCGACGAGCTGGTCGCCGGGCTCGACGCGGACGACGTCGCCGGGGACGACCTCGTTCGCCGTCAGCTCGATGACGCGGCCGTCGCGGACGACCCGGGCGCGGGGCGCGACCAGCAGCGCGAGCCGGTCCAGGGTCTCCTTGGCCTTCAGCTCCTGGCGAATCCCGATCGCGGAGTTGACGATGGCGACCAGCCCGAAAAGAGCATCCGCCCAGAGGCCGAGAGAGAGGATCAGGATGAAGAAGACGCCGATGATCGCGTTGAACAGCGTCAGGACGTTGGCGGCGACGATGCTCGCGACCGAGCGGCTCGAGGTCGGCTCGGGCTCCCCGAGGCGCGCGAGCCGGCGCGCCGCCTCCTCGCTCGAGAGCCCTTGGGTCAGAGACGCCGCCTCCACTGCTCCATCTATACCGGAGCGGGCGCCGCGTGCCCGCCGAGCGCCTACATGTGGAAGCGCCGATGGTGTTGGTGGTGTTCGGGCTCGGCGCCCGGTGCCGGGGGCGCTGCCGCGCGGCCGGGCACGAACCGGCCCGTGAGCACGGTCGCGATCGCCACCACCGCAATCGCCGGCCACAGCGCGTGGCCGACCGCGTCGGCGAAGTTCGACGCGGCGGCGGAGGGGCCGTTGCCGAGCGATCCCTGGAAGACCGAGCCGGCGACGGCGAGCAGGAGCGCGCCCGCCAGCACGCGGTTCATCGCCAGCACGCCGGACGCGATCCCGCTCTTCTCCCTCGGCATCGCCGCCATCGCCGCGGTCGACATGGGCGCGTAGACGAGCGCGAGCGCGATCCCGAAGCAGACGAAGCCGGGGAGGAGGTCCACGTAGGCGCCGGCGTCCTCGGCAAGCGCCTGAAGCGTGAGGCCGGCAAGCCCGAACAGCATCCCGACGGTCATCGTCGCGCGCGCACCGAAGCGCGCGATCAGCGGCGCCGAGAGCGGCGAGAACACCGCCATCGGGGCGGTGACCGGCAGGATCATCGCGCCCGCCTCGATCGCGGAATAGCCGAGCTCGTCCTGGAGGTACTGGGGCTGGAAGTACATGACGACCCAGTAGGCGCCGACGATCGCGAAGGCAGCGGCGGTCGCACCGAGGTAGGGGCGGTTGCGGAACAGCGAGAACTCGACCAGGGGCGCCGCGACTCGGTGCTCGAGCCGCCAGAAGCCGGCGAGCGCCGTGAGGCCGAGCGCCAGGAGCGCGATCGTCCGCGCAGACGCCCATCCCCAGTCGTCGGCCTCGACCAGCGCGAAGACGACGGCGGTCAGGCCCGCGGCCAGCACCGCCACGCCGGCAAGGTCGACCGAGGACGCCCGAGGGTCCCGCGACTCCTCACCGCGGGTGACGAGGATCGCGATCCCGGCGACCACGATCGGGAGGTTGACGAGGAAGATCAGGCGCCAGCTGGCGACCTCGATCAGCACGCCGCCCACCAGCGGACCGATGGCGAGCGCGACGGCGGAAACGGCCGCCCAGATACCGAGGGCCCGCGGCGTCTCCTCGGGGCTGAACGCGTTCGTGGTCAGCGCGAGCGAGAGCGAGATGAGCGCCGCGCCTCCGAGCCCCTGAACGACGCGCCCGACGATGAGGACGAGCTCGTCCGGAGCGGCGCCCGAGATCAGCGACCCGAGCCCGAACGCGGACATCCCGACGAGGAAGATCCGGCGCCGGCCGAGGATGTCCCCGAGCCGCCCTCCGGTGACGACCGCGGCCGCGAGCGTCAGCAGGTACGCGTTCTGGACCCACTGCAGAGCGTCGAGCGAGGCCCCGAGGCCATCGTGGATGGCGGGGAGCGCGAGCACGACGACGGTCGAGTCGAGCATGAGCACGAAGAGGCCGGCGCAGGCGCCGACGAGGATCCACCACCGGTTCGGGTTGGCGCGCGAGGCGGTCAAGCGCCGCGAGCGTATTGACCCCTCTGGACGGCCGAGACCATCTAAGTAGGATCGAGCTGGTTTGGAGGGCACCAGGCCCACAGAGGGCGCCGGCGAGGCGGTCTCGGTCGAGTTCCGGGACGCCACCAAGCGATACCCGGGAGCCGCCGCACCGGCCGTCGACGGCCTGACCCTCGACGTCCCCGCCGGCGAGATCTGCGTCCTCGTCGGACCGTCGGGATGCGGCAAGACGACCGCGATGCGGATGGCGAACCGGATGATCGAGATCACCTCCGGCGACGTGCTGATCGGCGGCAGCTCGGTCCGCGAGCGCCGTCCCGCGGAGCTGCGGCGCGAGATTGGATACGTGATCCAGCAGGTCGGCCTCTTCCCTCACCGGACGATCGCCCAGAACATCGCCACCGTGCCGGCCCTCGTCGGCTGGGATCGGGAGCGCGCCCGGGCCCGTGCCCGCGAGCTGCTGGCGCTGATCGGCCTCGACCCGGACATGGCCGATCGCTATCCGTCCCAGCTCTCCGGAGGGCAGCAGCAGCGGGTCGGCGTCGCGCGAGCGCTCGCCGCGAACCCCGGCGTGATGCTGATGGACGAGCCCTTCGGCGCCGTCGACCCGATCAACCGCGAGCGGCTTCAGAACGAGTTCCTGCGCCTGCAGGCGGAGATCCGAAAGACCGTCGTATTCGTCACCCACGACATCGACGAGGCGATCAAGATGGGCGATCGGATCGCGATCATGCGCCAGGGCGGCCACCTCGCCCAGTACGCGACGCCGGCCGAGCTGCTCATGGATCCGGCCGACGGCTTCGTCGAGGACTTCGTCGGCGCGGATCGGGCGCTCAAGCGGCTCTCGCTGATGCGGGTATCGGATGTCGACCTCTGGCAGGCGCCGCTTGCTCATGTCGGGCAGTCGACCGCCGAGGTGCGCGCGAAGCTCGACGGCGCCGAGGTTCCGTACGCGCTCGTCGTCGACGGCGAGCGGCGACCGCTCGGTTGGCTCTCCGACAGGAATCTGGCGGGGGCGACGGTGCCGCAAAGCCCCGACCACAGCCCGGACCCGAAGGTCGAGCGCGAGGACGTGCTCCGGGACGCGCTCTCGGACCTCCTCCAGGCGGAGACCCGCTACGCGCCGGTCGTCGACGCGGAGGGGCGGATCGCCGGCGTGCTCTCGGTCGAGATCGTCTCCGAGTTCCTGACCTCCGACGATGCGCGGGTCGAGGAGCATCCGGCGGCCGAGCGGCCACTCGGTTGACGCGATGGTCGGGTTGCTGACCCAGCTGCCACTGATCGCTCAGGCCGGCGATTTCGTCCGCCCACCCGGCGAGGGGCCGACCAGCTGCGTCGGCGAGAACAACACCGTCTGCATCGGCTGGGCGCTCGACAACATCGACCGCTGGGTCACCCCGACGCTCGAGCACCTCCTGCTCGTGTCCGCGTCGGTCGCGGCGGGCTTCGCGATCGCCTTCGGCCTCGCCCTCCTCTCGCACGGCCGGCGCTGGCTCGAGCCTACGTTCATCGGGGCCACCGGAGTGATCTACACGATCCCGAGCATCGCGCTGTTTTTGATCCTGCTGCCGATCACCGGTCGCGGCACGGTCACCGCGGTCATCGCCCTGACGCTCTACAACCTCCAGATCATCTACCGCAACATCGTCACCGGGCTCGGCAACGTGCCCGAGGCGTCGCGGGACGCGGGACGCGGGATGGGGATGACGGAGCAGCAGCTCCTGTGGCGGGTAGAGCTGCCGCTCGCCGTCCCGGAGATCATCGCCGGCCTGCGGATCGCCACCGTCTCGACCGTCGCGATCGCGACCCTCGCGATCTTCGCGGGCGCCGGTGGGCTCGGGGACGTCATCTACACGCAGGGCCTCCAGAACGACGTCTTCAAGACGGCGATCGTCGTCGGCAGCCTGATCGCCATAGCGATGGCCGTCTGCTTCGACGCGTTGTACGTCGCCGGCCAACGCGTGATCTCGCCGTGGCGGAAGGTGCGGGCCATATGAGCCTCCCGCCGGCCGACGTGTTCGACTCGTTCTCTGGCGCGATCGACTTCATCTTCGAGCCCCGTGATGCGATCGGCGTTGGCGGCCAGGTCGGCGGGCTCGAACAGGTCTGGGACCTGATGTGGACGCAGATCTGGATCAGCGCGCTCGCCCTCGCCGTGGCCGTCGCGATCGCGCTGCCGATCGGCCTTTATTTCGGCCACCGGGGCAGCGGCGAGCTGGTCGCGGTCGCGGTCGGCAACGCCGGCCGTGCGATTCCCGAGCTGGCGCTGATCGCGCTGATGGTCGCGTTCATCGGCGTCGGGGTGCTGAACGTGACGATCGCGCTCATGATCCTCGGCATCCCGCCGATCCTCACCAACACGTTCGTCGGCGTCCGCCAGGTCGACCGTGACGCGGTCGAGGCGGCGCGCGGGATGGGGATGACCGAGCTCGGGGTGATCCGCCGCGTCGAGCTGCCGCTCGCCGTGCCGACGATCATGAGCGGCGTCCGGACCGGGGCGATCAACATCGTTGCCACGGCGACGATCGCATCGATCGCGGGCGTCTCGACGCTCGGTGACTTCATCATCAACAACGCCAACTACGGCGAGGACGGGCTGCTCGCCGGGGCGATCCTGGTGGCGCTGTTGGCGCTCGCGGTCGAGCTCGTATTGGCGGGCGTCCAACGTCTGCTCACGCCTCGGGGCCTCGCGCTCGAGCGCGAGGCCGCCGGCGCGACCGCTTAGGATCAACCATCCCCGCACGACTCTCCGCACCAGAGGGAGGAAGAAACAGATGAGCACCAACCCCCGCCTGCGGGCGCTGTTCGCGCTCCTAGCGGCCCTCGTCCTCGCGCTCGCCGTCACCGCATGCGGTGACGATGACGATGGCGACTCCGAGGAGACCGGCACCGAGGAGAGCGCCACCGCAATCCAGGAGAACCCCGACAACAGCGGCGTCCAGCTCACGATCGGCTCGAAGAACTTCACCGAGCAGATCGTGCTCGGCGAGATCTACGCCCAGGCGCTCGAGGCGGCCGGGTACGACGTCTCCACCGATCTCAACCTCGGTGACGAGCAGGTGGCGCTGAAGGCGCTCGACAGCGGCGACATCAGCGGCTACCCGGAGTACACGTCGACGGCACTCACCTCGTTCTTCGACTTCGCGCCCGAGGACGTCCCCGGCGACGCGCAGCAGGCCTACGAGGAGAGCAAGGACGAGTTCGCGGGCGAGGGGCTCGTCTCGTATCCGCCGACGCCGTTCTCGAGCGCGAACGCCGTCGGGCTCCTCAGCTCGACCGCCGACGATCTCGGTGTGAGCACGATCTCCGACCTGAAAGGCAAGTCGCAGGACCTGACCCTGTACGGCTCGCCGGAGTGCCGCCAGCGGATCGACTGCCTGGTCGGGCTCGAGAAGTACTACGGGCTGGACTTCAAGTCGTTCACGCCCGTCGACATCGGCCTCCGGTACGAGGTGCTCGACAAGGGCGACGCCGACCTCTCGATCCTGTTCACGACCGACGCCCAGCTGTTCGTCTCAGACAAGTACACGATCCTCGAGGACGACAAGGGCGTGCTGCCGGCCGGCAACGTGATCTTCGTCGCCAGCCAGGACGCGGCCGACGAGGCCGGGCCGGACTTCGGTGAGACGATCGAGAAGGTCCAGCAGAACCTCACGCTCGAGGTAATGCAGGAGCTCAACGCCCGCGTCGACATCGACAAGGAGAAGCCCGAGGAGGCCGCGCAGGAGTACCTGCAGCAGTTCGGCTACATCCAGTAGCGCGGCGGCGGGCGCGGTAGGCTCGCACGGATGCTGAGCCCCGCGCTCGCCACCTACTGGATCTTCGGTTTCGGGATCCTCGGCCTCTTGGCTCTCGTGCTCTGGGTGGTCGGGCTCGTCGACGCCGCGCGGCGGCCGGATTTGGATCGCGGCAAGCGAGCCGCGTGGATCCTGCTGATCGTGATCTTCCCGATCGTCGGCACGCTCGTCTACCTGGCGACCCGGCCAACGCTGCCGGACGAGCGCGACAAGATCATCGCGGCGCGGACGGGCCACCCGCACCGGCTCGACCGGTAGGAGCCGCCGAGGTGCGTTGACCCCGCCCACGGGGTAGGAGCACGCCCATGGCCACGGCCGCGATCCTCGACGTCGACGGGACGCTCGTCGACTCCAACTACCAGCACGCGATCGCGTGGTACCGGGCGTTTCGCGAGCACGACGTGAGCCCCGCGATCTGGCGCATCCATCGCCACATCGGGATGGGTGGCGATCAACTCGTGGCGGCCGTCGCGGGGGACGACGTCGAGGGCGAGCTCGGCGACGCGATCCGCGACTCCGAGAAGCGCCTATACGGTGAGCTGATCGACGAGGTGCGGCCGTTCGAGGGCGCGCGCGACCTGCTCGAGGAGCTCGCCCGCCGGGAGCACCCGATCGTGCTCGCGAGCTCGGCGAAGCTCGAGGAGACCGAGCACTACGTCGAGCTCCTCGGCGCCGGCGAGCTGCTCGAGGCGTTCACGAGCTCGGCGGACGTCGAGCAGACGAAGCCCGCGCCTGACCTGGTCGCGGTCGCGATGCAGAAGGCGGGAGAGCTGTCCGCCGTGATGGTCGGCGACTCGAACTGGGACGTCGAGGCGGCCGCGAACGCGGAGCTGAAGACGGTGGCCGTCCTCACCGGCGGCTTCTCGGAGGCGGAGCTCCTCGAGGCCGGCGCCGTCGCGGTCTTCGACTCGCTCGTCGCCCTGCGCGAGGGCCTCGACAACACGCCGCTTCGCTAGACGCAGGCGCCGCGAGCGCCTAGGCTCGCTCTCGATGGCAGGGATGGCCAAAGAGCTGACCCCCGACGATGCGCACATCCTGGCGCTCGAGTCCGAGGCGATCGCCGGCCACACGCTGAAGCTCATCGTGCTCGAGCCCGGCAGCGAGCCGCTCGACCTCGAGGCGCTGCGGGCGAGCGTCGCCGAGCGCCTGGCGAGCACGCCCCGAGCGCGTCAGCGCGTGGCTCGGGACGCCAACGCGAGGCCGTGCTGGGCCGATTGCGAGGACTTCGACATCGCCGCCCACGTGCGCCGCCGCGAGCTTGGGGCGGGCGCCGGGGAGGCCGACCTCTGGCGCGAGGCCGGCGAGCTCATGTCGCAGCGGCTCGACCACGACCGGCCGCTGTGGACGTTTGACGTCGTCGGCCCGCTCGACGACGGCCGCGAGGCGATCGTCGCCAGGGTCCACCACGCGATGGCGGACGGGATCAGCACCGTGAGATTCCTCGGCTCGGTGCTCTGGCAGCCGGCAGCGGATCCCGGGCCGCCGGCGCCGAAGCGAAGGCCGGCTGCCGCTGGCGAGCCCGAGGGAAAGCACCATCGGCTCGAGGAGCTCCGGCGGCTGCCCGGCGCGCTTCGCCGCGAGCTCGGCGGCCACGCGTCGGAGTCTCCTCTCGACCGCCCGGTCGGCTCGGCGCGCGAGCTAGCGTTCATCGCCGTCCCGCTCGGGGACCTCAAGGCGATCGGCGCCTCGCGCCCCGGGCACGTGACCGTGAACGACGTCCTCCTCGCAATCGTCGCCGGCGGGCTTCGCGAGTGGCTCGGCGCCGCCGGGCGGCTGCCGGCGCTCCGCGCGCAGATCCCCGTCAGCCTCCACCACCGGTCAGAGGGCGCAGGTGACCTCGGCAACCGCGACTCGTTCCTCAACGTCGACCTGCCGCTCGACGAGGCGGAGCCGATCGCCCGCCTCGATCGCATCCACGCCGAGACGGAGGAGCGAAAGCAGTTGGGCGACGCCCAGGAGCTCTACGACTTCTTCCACGCGCTGGCGCGCTTCAAGCACCTCGACCGGGCCGTCGAGCACCTCGCGGCCGAGCCGCGGGAGTTCAGCCTCTCGATCTCGAACGTGCCCGGGCCGCGCGAGGAGATCGCGGTCGCGGGCCGCCGAGTCGAGCGGCTCGGGTCGGTCGCC
Source organism: Solirubrobacterales bacterium (assembly GCA_035296705.1). GTDB lineage: Bacteria > Actinomycetota > Thermoleophilia > Solirubrobacterales > 70-9 > WHSW01. The sequence continues at coordinate 332 of DATHAL010000077.1, read as the reverse complement.
GAGCCGGCGGACCGCCATGCGCTGAGGGTCTCGGCGATCTCCTGCGCCGGGAGCGTCGGCGTCGGCCTCTGCACCGACCCGGAGGCGCTCCCGAACGTCGCCGGGTTCGCCGACGCGCTCGAGCGAGCCACCGACGAGCTGCGCGCGGCTGCCGGGATCGAATAGGTTCCCCCGCCGGTGGCCCTGAAGCTCGGACTCAACCTCGGCTACTGGGGGATCGGCCCACGCGGGGAGGAGGCGCTCGAGATCGTTCGCGCCGCAGAGGCCGCCGGCTACGACTCCGTCTGGGTGGCCGAGTCCTACGGCTCCGACGCCGTCTCGGTGCTCGCCTG
>DATHAL010000076.1:0-24125 GCA_035296705.1 Solirubrobacterales bacterium | reverse complement strand
CAGGGCGCGCAGCGCCTCGCGAAGCTCGCGGTCGCGGCTCATCTCGGCTCCTCCTCGATCGCCGGGCGCAGCCGGTCGAGCCCACGGCGAAGTCGCGAGTTCACCGTCCCGCGCGGCAGGTCGAGCATCTCGCCGATCTCGCCGGGCGTGTACTCGAGCACGTACCGCAGGACGACCACCGCGCGAAACTCCGGCGGCAGGTCGGCGAGCGCCGACATCAGCTCCCCGGAGATCGCGTTTGCCTCCGGCGCCGCCGCCGCCGCCGACTCCGGGAGGGAGGCCTCGCCGCGCAGGGCGCGAGCGCGGGCGAAGTCGATCGAGCGGTTGACGGTGATGCGGTGAAGCCAGGGGCCGAACGGGCGGCGGCGGTCGAAGCGGTCGAGCGCCCGGATCGCGGAGAGGAACGCCTCCTGGGCGATGTCCTCGGCCGCCGCCGAGTCGTGGACGACGAGGAACGCCGCGCGATGGGCGCGGCGCCAGTGGCGACGGAAGAGCTCCTCCAGCGCGTCGGTCGAGCCGCGCTGCGCCTCGCGGATCAGCGCGGCGTCCCGCCGCCGCGCGAGCGGCCCCGCGCGCGGCAGCCGCACGATGCGCTCTGAGGCCTGCTCGGCGCCCATCGGCCGCACCGATTGTCCCGCGAATGGGAGCGCGTGCGCGATCAAGCCGTGGCGCGGCGCCGCCGGAGCAGGAGCAGCGTCGTCGCGGCGAGGAGCGCGATCCCGCTCCCGACGGCGGCCGCGCCGACCCAGTCCGCGTCGCCGCCGTCCGCGGCGCTGGTCGCGGGCTGCTCGGCGAGCGGCCTGACCGCGAGCGTCGCCCGGTCGATCGTCGCCGCCGGCTCGTTCTTGTCGAAAACCGTGAGCGCGCCCGTCGTCCGGTCGATCTCCAGGCGCAGCTGGTAGGCGGTGTTCCCCGCGAACCCCTCGAGATCGATGCACTGGGCGATGCCGCGCTCGGTGTCCAGCGCGTGGACGAAGGTCTCCTCGCCGCCGGCGTAGAGCGTGTACACCCAGCGCCCGTCGTTGCTGGCCTTCCGGGAGACGGGCTGGCCGGTCATCTTCTCGTCCGGCTCGTCGGGATCGACGATCGCGCCGGCCCGCAGCTCAGCCGCGGCGACGTCGTACTCGCGGACCCGGTAGTCGAGCGGGTCGCGCGGGTCGCGGTACTGGATCAGGTAGAGCCGGCGGCCGTCCGGGGAGATCGCGTCGAAGCCGAACGTCCCGCGCAGCGTGATCCGATCGATCGTCCTCAGGCGCCGCGTGCTCATGATCCGCAACTCGGTGCGCTCCACGCGCGGGCGATACACGGGCCTGACGAGGACGAGAGCCTCACCGTCCGCTGAGAGGCCGCCCGCGTCTCCGAAGATCGTCACCGCGGGAAGCGTCCAGTCGTCGTCGAGGAAGGCGAACTGAGGGATGCTGCCCGTCTCGCGGTTCACCTTCGCCACCACGCTGCCGTGGCTGCCGCCGAGGCCGGTGACGTAGCGGAACTCCGAGGCGGGAGTGGCGGGCGGCCCCGTGACCCCGGCGCCACCGAAGGACGCGCTGGGGATCACGGGCCCGCCGGCGCCGAAGGCGACGCCACAGAGGGTGAAGAACGAGCAGACGGTCGCAACGACGAGTCGCACTATCACCGTTACGGTTGCCACCCTCGCAGAGGTCCCGGAGCAGCGGCTGCCACACTCGTCGCATGACGCGGAGGGAGCGGCTGACGCTGATCGCCACGATCCTCGGCTCGACGATCGTCTTCCTGGACTCGACCGTCGTCAACGTCGCGCTCCCCGCGATCGAGGACGATCTCGACACCGGCCTCGCGGGGCAGCAGTGGGTGGTCGAGGCGTACATGCTCACCCTGGTCTCGCTGCTTCTCGTCGGTGGCTCGCTCGGCGACCTCTATGGGCGCCGGCGGATGTTCGTAGCCGGTCTCGTCGGATTCGGCGTCACCTCGACCCTGTGCGCGATCGCGCCCACGGACGAGGCGCTCGTCGTGGCTCGGGCGCTGCAGGGCATCGCCGGAGCGCTGCTCGTGCCGGGCTCGCTCGCGATCCTCGCCGCCACGTTCGAGGGCGAGGCGCGCGGGCGCGCGGTCGGGCTCTGGACCGCCTGGGCCGGCATCTCGACCCTGATCGGACCGGCGGGGGGCGGGCTTTTGGTCGAGCTCGACTGGCGCCTGATCTTCTGGATCAACCTGCCGCTGATCGCGGCGACGATCTGGCTCACGCTGCGGGCCGTGGAGGAGAGCACGGACCCGGAGGCGGCGCGGGGTATCGACGGTGTCGGGATCGCGCTCTCGGCCCTCGGCCTCGCCGGCCCGGTCTTCGCCCTCACCGAGCAGCCGACGCGCGGCTTCGATGACCCGCTCGTCTGGGGGCCGCTCGTGGGCGGCTTCCTGCTGCTTGGCGCGTTCGTCTGGTGGGAATCGAGGTCCCGCGCGCCGATGCTGCCGCTCGAGCTCTTTCGCTCACACAACTTCTCCGTCGTCAACCTCGCGACGCTCACGGTCTACGCCGGGTTGATCGGTGGGTTCTTCTTCATCACGCTGTTTTTGCAGCAGGTCGCCGGCTACAGCGCGTTCGAGGCCGGCGCCGCGACCACCCCGGTGACGGTCCTGATGTTCGTGCTCTCGGGGCGCTTCGGCGCCCTCGCGTCGCGGATCGGCCCACGCGTGCCGATGGGTGTCGGGCCGCTGATCGCCGCGGTCGGCCTCGCCTGGCTCGCCGGCATCGACTCCGACGCGCCGTATCTGACCGGCGTCCTGCCCGCGGTGCTCATCTTCGGCCTCGGGCTCTCGATGACGGTCGCGCCGCTCACCACCACGGTCCTCGACGCCGTGGAGGAGCGCCACGTCGGGATCGCCTCCGGCGTGAACAACGCGGTGTCGCGGGTCGCCGGCGTCCTGGCGATCGCCGCGCTCGGGGCCGTGATCTCGGCCCAGTTCGCCTCCGCCCTCGGCGATGGTGGGGACACCGGTAACGGCCAGCCGCTCCAGGGCGGGACCGCGGAGCTCCGCGACGCCTCGACCTCGGCCTTCCACCTCGGGATGGGGATCGGCGCCGGGCTGATGACGATCGGCGGTCTGATCTCGCTGGTGGGCGTGCGGAACCCGCGGCGCGAGCCGGGCGAGGCGGAGCCCGAGCGGCGCCCAGGGCCGGGAGCCACGGCGACCGCAGGCGAGTGCGGGCGCTGTGGCGAGCGCGCCGAGCGCGGTGAGCCGGCAGGCGTTGCGTAGATTCCCACCTCGTGAAAACGCGCATCTTCAGCGGCATCCAGCCGACCGGGCGCAAGCACCTCGGCAACTACATCGGCGCGATCCGGCAGTACGTCGAAGGCCAGGACGAGGGGGAGGCGATCTACTGCATCGTCGACCTGCACGCGATCTCCGTCCCGTACGACCCGGCTGACCTCCGCGAGCGCCTCTACGACACCACGGCGATCCTGATCGCGGCCGGTCTCGACCCCGACCGCTGCATCCTCTTTCGCCAGTCCGACGTGCGCGAGCACACCGAGCTCACGTGGCTGCTGTCCGCGGTGACCTCGCACGGCGACCTCAACCGCATGCACCAGTTCAAGGAGAAGTCGGCCAAGCAGCGGGAGCTGGTCTCGGCGGCGCTGTTCTTCTACCCGGTGCTGATGGCCGCCGACGTGCTCGCCTACAAGGCCGACACCGTGCCGGTCGGCGACGACCAGCGCCAGCACGTCGAGTTGCTGCGCGAGATCGCCCGCCGCTTCAACGAGCGCTTCGCCGACCTCCTGGTCGTGCCCGAGGTTCGGATCCCCGAGGTCGGTGGCCGGATCATGGACCTTCAGGAGCCCGGGTCGAAGATGTCGACCACAGGGGGCACCGAGCAGGGGACGCTGCTCGTCCTGGACGAGCCGGACGTGATGCGAAAGAAGGTGATGAGCGCCGTCACCGACTCCGGCACCGAGGTCGTGCGGGCGCCCGACAAGCCCGGCGTCTCGAACCTGATCGAGATCCTCTCCGTAGTTCGCGGGATCGATCCAGCCGAGGTCGAGCGAGAGTTCGACGGCTCAGGCTACGGCGACTTCAAGCGCGCCGTGGCCGATGCGGTGGTCGAGACGCTGGCCCCTGTGCGCGACCGCTACAACGAGCTGCGTCCCGACCAGGCCGAGCTCGAGCGCATCCTCGAGGCGGGGGCCGAGAAGGCTCGCGAGATCGCGCGGCCGGTGGTCGCCGAGGTCCGCGACGCGATGGGGTTCGGACCGGCCTAGGGTCTACGCTCCGCGGGATGCGGCCGGCAGAGCTCGACCTCGATCTCGACGTCTTCGCCGGGCCGTTCGACCTCCTGATGACGGTCGTGCTGCGCGAGGAAGTGGCGCTGGCGGAGGTCGAGCTGGGCGAGATCGTGATCGCCTACCTCGAGCACGTCGAGGAGCAGGGCGAGCTCGACCTCGAGGCGGCGACCGAGTTCCTCGTCCTGATCGCGTCCCTGCTCGAGCTCAAGTCGCGGCTGCTTTTACCGGCGGCCGAGGAGGAGGAGCTCCAGATGGCGCCGGAGGAGGCGGCCGAGGAGCTGCTCGCGCGGCTGCTCGAGTACCGCCGCTACCGCGACGCCGCAGCGCACCTCGCGGAGCTCTTCGCGGCCGGCCGCCGCTACCACTACCGCTCCGCCCCGCTGCCCCCGGTCCTGCGCCGGGTGGCGCTCGACGCGGCGCGCCCGGCGTACGACCCGGACCTGCTCGCCGCGTCGATCGGCGACCTCCTGCGGGTGCCGCCGAAGCCCGACACGAGCCACATCCGCCCGACAGTGTCGCTGGAGAAGCGGCTGCGGGTGCTGCGCGAGCTGCTGCGCTCGCGTCGGCCGCTCGACTTCGACGAGAGCTTCGGGTCCGAGGACAAGCTGACCCAGGCCGTGACCCTGTTCGCGCTGCTCGAGATGCACAAGCGCGGCGAGGCGACCTGGGAGCAGGACGCGCTGTTCGGCCGGATAACGATCGAGGCGAGGTGACGAGGCGGTGAAGCTGGAGCAGGTCGTCGAATCGCTGCTGTTCCTCTCGCCGGAGCCGGTCGGCACCGCGGAGCTCGCCGAGGCCTGCGAGGCGACCGAGGCGGAGGTCGACAGGGCGCTCGACCTCCTCGGCACGGCGCTCGCCGACCGCGGCGTGGTGCTTCGCGAGGTCGCCGGCGGCTGGACGCTGGCCTCGCACCCCGACGCCGAGGAGGAAGCGCGGCGGCTGCTCGCGAAGCCGAAGACGCCGCCGCTCACCCAGGCGCAGGCGGAGACACTCGCGATCGTCGCGTACCTGCAGCCGGTCTCGCGCCCGGAGATCGCACGCATCCGCGGGGTCTCCTCGGAGTCCGCGATCCAGACGCTGACCGAGCGCGGGCTGATCGAGGAGGCGGGCAGGTCGCGATTCGGGGCGGTGATCCACCGCACGACGCCGCTGTTCGAGCGGCTCTTCGGGCTCAGCGGCCTCGATGCGCTCCCCGACCCGGCGCGCTTCGATCCGACCCCGGAGGACGAGGCCGAACTTCGCGAACGCCTGCTCACGGCGGGCGAGCAACGCACCGACTAGTAGTGGTGCCTCGCGCGACGTATCGCCGGAAATGACGGCCCCAGATCGCCACTAGGCATGCGGCTCGCCAAGTACCTCGCCCACTCCGGGGTCGCGTCGCGGCGCCGCGCCGAGGAGATGATCGCCGGGGGCCGCGTTCGCGTCGGTGGCGAGGTCGTGCGCGATCCCGCCCGCGACGTGGACCACGCAAGCGGCGTGGAGGTCGACGGCCGGCCCGTGAGCCCGGAGCCGCGTGAGGTCTGGATGCTCAACAAGCCGGCCGGCGTCACCTCGACCGCGCGGGAGCCCGGGCGCCGGCGCGCGGTCACCGACCTGGTCGACTCGCCGCGGCGCCTCTACCCGGTGGGCCGCCTGGACGCCGACTCGACCGGCCTCATCCTGCTCACCAACGACGGCGGCCTCGCGAACCGCCTCACCCATCCCCGCTACGGAGTCCCGCGCACCTACCGCGCGCGCCTTCGGCGGCCGCCCAGCGAGCCGGACCTGAGGCGGCTGCGCGAGGGCATGATGCTCGAGGACGGGCGGACGCGGCCGGCGCGCGTGCGGCGTCTGTCGCCGCGGGTGATCGAGCTCACCCTCCGCGAGGGGCGCAACCGCCAGATCCGCCGGATGGCCGAGGCGATCGGCAACGAGGTCGTGGACCTCGTGCGTGTCTCGTTCGGGCCGCTGGAGCTCGGCGACCTTCCGGAGGGGGGCACGCGACGGCTGCGGAAGTCCGAGCTGCGGCGGCTCTGGAAGGATGCCGCCCGGGATGGCTGAACGGCTTTGGGCAGTGCGCGGTGCGGTGCGGGCGGAGCGAAACGACGCCGAGTCGATCCTCGCGGCGACCACGGACCTGATGGGTGCGCTGATCGAGCGCAACGGACTCGAGCCGGCGGGCTTCGTGAGCGTGATCTTCACCTGCACCGACGATCTCGACGCCGAGTTCCCAGCGGTCGCCGCGCGGGAGATGGGCTTCGCGCACGTGCCGCTTTTGTGCAACCGCGAGATGGACGTGCCCGGCGCGATGGAGCGGGTGATCCGCGTGCTCGCCCACTACTACGCCAACGACGGCCACAGACCGACACACGTCTACCTCGGCGAGACCCAGAAGCTTCGCGCCGATCTTCATAGTGCCCAGTAGATGAGCGTCGAATTCGCGAAGAAGCTCGCCTCGATCCCCGGGTACGTGGCGGGAGCGCCCGCCGGGAAGGCGCCGGAGTCGATCGCGGCCGAGGGCATCGCGCAGCTCGCCTCCAACGAGTCGCCGTGGGGCCCGCACAGCGCCGTCGCCGAGGCGATCGGGCGCGCGGCTGCGGCGGTCAACCGCTATCCGGACCCGAGCGCGGCACTCCTCAGGCGACGGATCGCCGAGCGCTATGAGACCGACCCGGCGCAGATCGCGCTTGCCAATGGCTCCTGCGACATCCTGCTCGCCGCCGCGCTCGCGCTCTGCGAGCCGGGAGCGGAGATCGTCTACGCCTGGCCCGCGTTCTCGATCTATCCGTACCTGGCGCCGCTCTCCGGTGCGCGCGAGGTGCGTGTGCCGCTGGCGGAGGGCGACGTTCACGACCTCGACGCGATGCTCGCCGAGATCACCGTCGCGACCCGGCTCGTGCTGGTCTGCAACCCGAACAACCCGACGTCGACGCATATCCCGGCGGCCCGTCTCGCGGAGTTCCTCGCCCAGGTCCCCGACCACGCGGCGGTGATCGTCGACGAGGCCTACGTCGAGTTCCAGCTCCACGATGATCCCGACGCGACGGTCGACCTGCGCCGCGAGTTCCCGAACCTCATCCTGCTGCGCACGTTCAGCAAGGCCTACGGGCTTGCGGGACTCCGCGTTGGCTACGCCCTCTGTGCGCCGAGCTTCCGCAGCGCCGTCGATGCGGTCCGCCAGCCGTTCTCGGTGAACGCGATCGCGCAGGCCGCCGCGGCCGAGGCCATCCTCCACCAGGACCACGTCACCCGGCAGGTCGAGCGCAACCTGGTCGAGCGGGTGACCGTCGAGGAGGGCGTCCGCGAGCTCGGTCTGGAGACGCCCGCCTCGCACACAAACTTCTCGTGGATCTCACTCGGCGACCGCGACGAGGCGGCGATCCTCGCAGCGCTCGAGCGCGAGGGCGTGCTCGTCCGGCCGGGGACGCCGCTCGGCGGGCCCGGCCACATCAGGGTGAGCTACGGGTATCCACCGCAGAACCGGCGCTTCCTCGACGCCCTCGCAGCCGGGCTCTGACTGGCGCCGTCCCGCCGCTCAGTCCTGGGGCCACTCCTGCGCGAGGACGGAGTAGAGCACCAGGTCGCGGAACTCCTCGCCGAACCGCTCGGCCTCACGCAGCCGCCCCTCCTCGCGAAAGCCTAGGCGCTCGGCGATCGCCCGACTGCGGACGTTCGCCGGGGCCGCCCGGAGCTCGACCCGGTGAAGCCGCCACTCCTCGAAGGCGTAGCTGACGAGCCGTTCGACGGCGGCGGTCATCAGGCCGCGCCCCTCGTAGGAAGCGGCAAGCCAGTAGCCGAGCGTCGTCGTGGCGTTCTGGCGGTCGATCCCGTGGTAGCCGGCGACGCCGGCGATCCGGCCATCGACCCGCAGCGCCGCCTGGAAGCCGTCGTTCGCGAGCTCTTGTCGCACCGCCTGGCGCAAGAAGGCGAGCGTCCGCTCCGGCGTCTGGTCGGCGGCCCACGGCATCCACGGCCGCAGGTGCTCGCGGTTCGCCTCGATCAGCGCCGAGAGCTCGGAGTTATCGGCCTCGCTCAGCGGTCGAAGCTCGGCCCCGCCCTTGAGCTCGAGCCGCTTCACCGGCCGTTCGCCGAGAAGTGTTGAAAGTCCCTGGTAGCGCCGGCCCACGATCCACCCCATTCCCATCCGGCGCTCCTCGCGAACGCCCTGACGACGGGATCGCCCGCATGGACCATGCCGCGGGCGTGCCGCGAGCGGTCGGCGTACGGTCGTCCGGCGGGGGGTGACACGTGTGACCCCGAGACGTACGGGTTCTCGACCGGGTTCAGGTCGATCGCGAGGCCGTAGGCGTGCATCGACCAGCGGTTGGTGCCGGCGACGAAGCGGCAGTTGAAGGCCGACGTGTTGTCCGCGCTCATCGAGCGGTGGTCGTCGGCGTCGTAGCGGTCGATCAGCCGCATGCGCCTGATCGGGTAGCGCAGCCGGTAGAGACGCTTCATGACCCGCACGATCTCCTCGTCGAAGCGCCGGTTTACGACCAGCCGCCCGCGGTGCGCGCGGTCGTCGAAGCCCCAGTAGGTCAGTCGGAGCAGGCGCAGCTTCTCGAGCCCCACCGGGCAGCCGCGATGCCAGGAGCTGCCGACGATGCGCTCTCGCACGTGACCGGCGATCGGCTGCGAGCCGCCCTCGAACGCGGGCTGTCCGCCGCTCGCGATCGATGCCGCGATCAGGGCGAGCGCCGCGCTCCTCATCGGCCCAGGGTGACACAGCCGCGCCGCGCGGGAGCGCGTTCGCGTGTTGCGGCGGTGCAGCGGCTTTGGTACAAACCTCCGACCGATGAACCGCGCCACCGATCCGGCCCCCTCCAGCGCCCGCTCCGGGCGCGCGCGTGCGCGGTTCTCCTATTACTGGCGATTTAGCTAGGCGTCCGGCCCGGCCGAGAGGCCCGCGCGCATCAAACAGCACCGCCGGACGCCGTAGCACGAGCGACGCACGCCAGTATCGAGACCGGAGAAGTTGACCAGATGATGATCGTGATGAAAGAGGGGGCGACGGAGGAGCAGATCGCTCACGTCGTCGAACGGATCGAGGAGGTGGGCTGCTCTGCGCACCTCTCGAGGGGCGAGCTGCTCACGGTGATCGGCGCGATCGGCGAGCGCGAGAGGGTCGCCGCGCTGGGGCTCGAGGGAGCGCCGGGTGTCGACCACCTGGTGCCGATCCTGAAGCCGTACAAGCTCGCCTCGGCGCAGTTCAAGAAGGGCGAGCGAACCGTCGTCGACGTCGACGGACGCCGGCTCGGCGGTGAGCACTTCGCCCTGATCGCCGGGCCGTGCACCGTCGAGAGCCGCGAGCAGCTCCTGGAGACGGCGCGGGTCGTCGCCGACGGCGGCGCCGCGATGTTGCGCGGCGGGGCGTACAAGCCGCGCACGTCCCCGTACAGCTTCCAGGGGCTGGGAGTAGAGGGCCTGCGCCTGCTCCAGGAGGCGAAGGAGGAGACCGGGCTGCCGATCGTCACCGAGCTCATGGACGTCCGCGACGTCGCCGACGTGGTCGAGGTCGCGGACATGGTCCAGGTCGGCGCTCGCAACATGCAGAACTACACGCTGCTTACCGAGGTCGGCCGGGCCGGCAAGCCGGTGCTGCTCAAGCGTGGGCTCTCATCGACGCTCGAGGACCTCCTGATGGCCGCCGAATACGTGCTCAAGGAGGGCAACCCCGACGTCGTCCTCTGCGAGCGCGGCATCCGGACCTTCGAGACGGCGTACCGGTTCACGCTCGATCTGCTCGCGGTCCCGGCCCTGCGGGAGCTCACGCACCTGCCGATCGTGATCGACCCGAGCCACGCCCCGGGCCGGCGCGACTGGGTGCCGTCGATGTCGCTCGCCGCGGCGGCGGCGGGAGCGGACGGGATCATCGTCGAGGTGCACAACGACCCCGAGCACGCGATCTGCGACGGTCCGCAGGCGCTGCCGACCGACGGCTTCGCCGACTACGCCGACCAGGTGCGGCGGGTCGCCGAGGTGGCCGGCAAGGAATTCTCGGCGGTTTGAGGCTCGCCGTCCTCGGCGTCGGCCTGATCGGGGGCTCGATCGGGCTCGCGGCGCGGCGGCGGCTGGACGCGGAGGTCGCCGGGTTCGACCCCGACGCCACCAACCTCGCGGCAGCGGTCGAGCTGGGGGCGGTCGACAGGCCGGCCGGCTCGATCGCCGAGGCCGTGGACGGGGCCGAGATCGTCTTCTGCGCGGCGCCGGTCCGCGCGCTCGCCGCGCTGGCCGCGGAGGCGCTCGCTGCGAGCGGCTCCGATTGCGTGGTCACCGACGTCGGCTCGACGAAGCGCGCGCTGATCGGCTCGTTGGCCGACCACTCCGACAGGCCGCGCTTCATCGGCGGCCACCCGCTGGCGGGCGCCGAGACGGCTGGGGTCGCCAACGCGCGCGCCGAGATGCTCGAGGGCGCGCGCTGGTACCTGACGCCGATAAGCGATTCGAGCGGGCTCGCCTACGACCGGCTCCAGCGCGCCATCTCCGAGCTCGGCGCGCGCCCGCAGGCGATCGACGCCGAGACGCACGACAGGGTGATGGCGACGGTGAGCCACCTGCCGCACGTCCTGGCGAACGTGCTCGTCCGCGAGGCGGCGGCGGCGCTCTCCGAGGAGTCCGAGCGCCTCCCGGAGGTCGGCACGAGCTTTCGCGACACGACCAGGGTGGCGGGCGCCAACCCGGCGATCTGGGGGGACATCTTCGCCACCAACAGCGGTGCCGTCGCCGACGAGATCGACGCCGTGATCGAGCGGCTCGCCGAGGCCGCGACGCTGATCCGCGCCGGGGACGCCGACGGCGTGGCGGACTGGCACCGCGCCGCGGGCGAGGACCGGCGGCGGCTGCTCGAGGCCGATCTCGCGGGCGGTGACCTGCGCGAGATCCGGATCGGGGTCGAAAACCGGCCGGGCACCGTGGCGGAGATCGCGCTCGCGCTCGGCCGCGCCCACGTCAACATCGAGGACATGGCGCTCTACCCGGCACCCGACATGCGCACCGGCGCGATCTCGATCTGGGTGGCCGGCGGCGAGGAGGCCGGGCGCGCGGCGGAGGTGGTGCGGGAGCTCGGCCACGTCGCGTCGGTCGTCGGCGGCGAGGGCCCGTGACCCGCTTCGACCCGGCGGGAGCGCTTCGCGGCACGTTTGCGCCACCGCCGGACAAGTCGATCTCCCACCGGGCCGCCATCGTCGCGGCGATGGCCGAGGGAGAGACGGAGATCTCCGGCTACCTCGACGCCGCCGACGCTCGCTCGACGCTGGCCGCGGTCGCTGCGGTGGGCGCCGCGGTCGACGGCCAGCCGCCGGACCTTCGCGTGCGCGGCGCGGGGCTGCGGAGGGCGGTGCCGGCACCGATCGACGTCGGCAACGCCGGCACGCTGCTGCGCCTCCTTCCCGGTTGGCTCGCCGGCCAGCCCGGGGGCGAGTGGCGCTTCGACGGCGACGACTCGATCCGTCGCCGTCCCGTAGACCGGATCGTCGAGCCCCTGCGACGGATGGGGGCGGTGGTCGAGGCGCGCGAGGAGCGGCTCGTGCCGCTTGTCGTCCACGGCTCGGCGCTCCGCGGGATCTCCTATCGGATGCCGGTGGCGAGCGCGCAGGTGAAGTCGTGCCTGCTTCTCGCCGGGCTCCTCGCCGACGGTCCCACCAGCGTGATCGAGCCGCGCCCGACGCGCGACCACACCGAGCGGATGTTGCGCGCCGCCGGCGCGGACGTCCGCGTCGAGGACGCGGGGACGCCGGTGACGATCCACGGTGAGCTGCCGGCGAAGCGGGTGACGGTGGGGCCGGCCGAGCGGCTCGAGCCTTCCCAGATCACGGTCCCCGGTGATTTCTCCTCCGCCGCCTTCTTCCTCGTCGCCGCGACGATCGTCGCCGGCAGCGAGGTGCGGCTCGAGGGCGTCGGAATCAACCCCGGCCGGGTCGGGCTGCTCGGGATCCTCAACCGCATGGGCGCCGCGACCGAGGTCGTCGAGACGCCGGCCGCCGGCCGCGAGCCCGTGGCGACGCTCGTCGCCCGCCCCGCGCCGCTTCGGGCGACGCGCGTGAGCGGCGGCGAGGTGCCGCTGGCGATCGACGAGCTCCCCCTCGTCGCGCTCGCGGGCTCGTTCGCCGAGGGGAGGACGATCGTCTCGGGCGCGGAGGAGCTTCGCCATAAGGAGTCGGACCGGATCGCGACGGTGGTCGAGGGTCTGCGGGGGCTCGGCGCGGAGATCGAGGCAACGGACGACGGCTTCGCCGTCATCGGAACCGGCGGCTTGCGTGGCGGCGCGCTCTCCTCGCGTGGCGATCACCGGCTCGCGATGCTGGGGGCGATCGCCGGCCTGGCTTCGAAGCAGGGGGTCGAGGTGGACGGCTTCGAGGCCGCGGGCGTGAGCTATCCGGGATTCGAGCGCGACCTGCGCGCACTTGCCGCCTAGCCGGCGGCGGGGCTGGGCCTCGACCTCGGGTGGCCGACCCCCGGCCACGGCGAGAGCACGAGGAGGATGCGGGCGTCCTCGGTCGCGCGCACCTCGCGGCGCTCTCTGGGATCGAAGGCGGCCAGCAGGCCTGGCCCGCCGGCGACCGTCTCGCCGCCGGAGTCGTCGATCTCCACGCGGCCCGAGGCGACCACGAGCCAGGCACGCTCGTGCACCTGATGCTCCTGGAGGCGCTCGCCGGCCGGCAGATGGATCGCGATCACACGCCCCTCCTCGTCTGAGGCGAGCACCTCCGGACTGTGCGGCTTCACGTCGAGCGTCGAGAGGTCCCAGCTGCGCATCGGGGCAACTCTATCCTCCGGCCGCCATGGTGATCGCGATCGACGGCCCCGCCGGTGCCGGAAAGTCCACCGTCGCCCGCGGCGTCGCGGCGGCGCTCGGGTTCACGTACCTCGACTCGGGCGCGATGTACCGGTGCGTGGCGCTGGCGGCCCTGCGGGCGGGGGCCAACCCGGACGACGCCGCGGCGGTGGCCGCGGTCGCGCGGAGGATCGAGATCGCCTTCGACGGAGGGCGGGTGACGCTCGATGGCGAGGACGTGACTGAGGCGATCCGCGCGCCGGAGGTCTCGGCCGCGGCGTCGCGCGTCTCCGTGCATCCGGCAGTGCGCGCGGCGATGATCGAGCGCCAGCGCCAGCTGATCGCTGACGGCGGGTACGTCGCGGAGGGCCGCGACATAGGCACCGTCGTCAGCCCCGACTCGCCGCTCAAGGTCTTTCTCAGTGCGAGCCCGCAGGAGCGTGCGCGGCGGCGCGCGGCCGAGACCGGGGAGCCGCTCGACGCGGTGCTTGCGGCGCAGCGAGAGCGCGACGCTCGCGACCGCGGGCGCGAGCATGGGGCGCTCCGTGCGGCGGAGGACGCGATCGAGCTCGACACGACCGATCGCGGCGTCGACGACGTGGTCGCCCAGATAGCCGGGCTCGCGAGGGAGCGCGGCATCGCATGACGCGCCTGCCGCGAGTGGCGGTGGTCGGCTTTCCCAACGTCGGCAAGTCCACGCTCATCAACCGGCTGGTCGGCGGGCGCGAGGCTGTCGTGCACCGAGAGGCGGGCGTGACGAGGGACCGCAAGATGCTCGAGTGCGAGTGGAACGGCGTCCGCTTCGAGCTCGTCGACACCGGCGGCGTCGATCTCGAGGCCGGGGACTCCCTCTCGCGGGCCGTTCAGCGCCAGGCCCGCGAGGCGATCACCGACGCCGACGCGGTGGCGCTCGTCCTCGACGCCCGGGCCGGGCTGCGGCAGGGCGACGCGGAGGTCGCGGAGATCCTGAGGCGCACGGAGCGCCCGGTGGTCGTGGTCGCGAACAAGGCCGACTCCGACGCCGAGGAGCCGCTGGTCGCCGAGCTCTACGCACTCGGCCTCGGTGAGCCGCTCCCGGTCTCGGCGACCCATGGTCGGGGCACCGGCGACCTCCTCGACCGGCTGGCGGAGCTCGCGCGCGGGGCTGCGGTCGAGCTGCCGGAGGAGGGCGACGAGCCGGTCGCCGTGGCCGTGATCGGCCGTCCGAACGTCGGCAAGTCGACGCTCGTGAACGCGCTCCTGGGCGCGGAGCGCGTGATCGTTTCGGAGATCCCGGGCACGACGAGGGACTCGATCGACACGGCGCTCGAGTTCGACGGCCGCGGCGTGACCCTGATCGACACCGCCGGGATCCGCAGGCGAACCAAGGTCGCCGGCACGATCGACTACTACGCGCAGCTTCGGTCAGAGCGCGCTGCAGAGCGCGCCGACGTGGCGATCCTCGTCTGCGATGCGGGCGAGGGCGTGACGTCGGAGGACCTGCGGATCGCCGAGCTCGCGATGCGAAGCGGCTGCGCGACGGTCGCCGCGCTCAACAAGTGGGACCTCGCGGAGGAGCCGGAAGAGCTCCTTCGCACGTCGAGGGCCCGGCTCGCGAAGAGGATCCGCCAGCGACCGCCGGTGATCGCGGCATCGGCGAAGACCGGCCGCGCCGTCCCGAAGCTGCTCGCCACGGCGATCGAGCTCGCCGACAAGCGCGCCGAGCGGATTCCGACCCCGGAGCTCAACCGCATGGTCGCGGACGTGGTCGCCAAGCGCCCGCCGCCGCAGCGGCGCGGCAAGCGACTGCGCCTCTACTACGCGGCCCAGGTGGGCACGCGGCCGCCGCGGATCGCGATCCAGGTGAACGACCGGCGCCTCATCACCCGCGACTGGGCCTACCACCTGGAGAACCGCCTTCGCGAGGCGTACGAGCTCGAGGGGGTGCCGCTCGTCATCGACCTCGTCCCGAAGCGCCGCGATATAACGCGTCGGTGAGAGAGCGCCTGAAGAGTGCGCGCTACGCGCTCGCCGACCTCGCGTACGTGATCGGGCGCGCGCTCGGCCGGATCCCGCGTTCGCTCGGACGCGGGTTTGGCGACTTCTGGAATCGGCTCACGGTCATCGAGCGTCGCCGGCTGCTCGCCGCGCTCGGGGCGGCCGTCGTCATCCTGCTCTTCCTGGCCTTGGCAGTCCCGCAGCTCCCGTGCGAGTTCCCCGGCGGCGACGCGTGCGCGCCCGAGGACCACGCCGCCGAGCTCGTCCCCGCGGACGCGCTCGCCTACGTCCACGTCGATCTCGATCCCGACTCCGACCAGATGGAGCTGGCGGGCGACGTCGCCGATGCGACCCCAGTGCTGAGCGAGCAGCTCGTCTCGCGGGCGCTTGCGCTGCTGCCCGGCCTTGCCGACACCCCGGCGCAGTTCGACTCGGAGGTCCGCCCGTGGTTCGGCGACGAGCTCGCCGTCGCGATCCTCGGCGGGCCCCGCGGACCCGAGCGCGTCGTCCTGATCGAGGCCTCTGACTCCGAGGGCGCGAGCCGGTTTGCGGCCGGCGTCGGCCGTGGCGTCGCGAGCGAAGAAGTCGGAGGCTTCCTGGTGCTCGGCTCCGGCGATGGCATACGCGCGGTGACCGGCGCGGCGAACGGCGGCGGCGAGCCGCTCTCGGCCGATGCAACCGCCACCGAGGCGCGCGACCGGCTGCCGGCGGAACGGTTCGCCGAAGCTTGGATCTCCCCGGAAGGCGCTCAGCAGCTGGTCGCCGCCTCCCGCGGGCAGCTCGCGACGCTCACCCCGCTCATCAGCCCGGGAGCGACGGAAGGCGTCGCGGCGTCCCTCGGTTTCGACGAGGACGGTTACGCGGTTGCGATCCGCAGCACGCTCAACGCGGAGCGCGCGAGTGCCACACCGGGGTTCTTCGCGGCCTTCCCGAGCTTCGAGCCACAGCTGGCCGAGCGCCTGCCCGCCGACACACTCGGCTATCTGGGCTTCGACGACCCCGGGCGGACGATCCGCGCCCTGCTGACCCAGGCGAGCGCACAGGCGCCCGGGATCGCGGGCGGCTTCGAGGCGCTGGTGCGGCGGCTGCGCAAGGAGGGCGGCGTCGACGTCGAAGGGGACCTGCTCGACGCGCTCGATGGCGAGGCGGCGCTCTCGATCCTGCCGCGCGCCCAGGAGCAGGAGCAGCTGGGGCTCCCGTTCGTCGAGCTCGTCGCCGACGATGTCGACGACGAGGCGGCGCGGCGCGCGCTGGCGGCCCTGCAGGCGCCGCTGGCCGCGGCCGCGTCCCGGGACGTGCAGGCGCCGGTCTTCGAGCAGCAGGACGTCGAGGGGGTGGAGGCCCACAGCCTGCAGCTCTCGCCGACGATCGACCTCACCTACGCTGTCTTCGACGGCGTCGCGGCGATCGCGACCGATCCGCAGGGGATCGCCGACCTCGCCTCCGACAACGGCGGCCTCGACGAGGCGGATCGCTTCGACGCCGCCACCGACGAGCTCCCGGACGACGTCTCGCTGCTCGCGTATCTCGACCTCCACGACCTCGTCGCGATCGGCGAGCGGATGGGGCTGGCCGAGGACCCGCTCTACGCGACCTTCGCCGGCGACTTCCGGAGCCTCGAGGCGCTTGGGCTCGCCGTGACGAGCTCGGAGGACGAGCTGTCGACCGATGTGCGCCTCCAGGTCGCGGGCTAACCTACTCCGCGATGCACGACGAGAGCCTCGCGGACAACGAGTACCTGTTCACCTCCGAGTCGGTGACGGAGGGGCACCCGGACAAGGTCGCCGACCAGATCTCCGACGGTGTCCTCGACGCGGTGCTCGCCGCCGATCCACAGGGGCGGGTCGCCTGCGAGACGCTCGTCAACACCGGCCTCGTCGTCGTCTCCGGCGAGATCTCGACCGAGACCTACGTCGACATCCCGGACATCGCCCGCGAGACGATTCGCAGGATCGGCTACACCGACGCCGATCTCGGGTTCTCGGCGGACTCGTGCGCGGTCATCAACGCGATCGACAAGCAGTCCCCGGACATCGCCCAGGGGGTCGATCAGGCGCTCGAGTCGCGCACCGACCCGGCGGACGACGACGAGCTCGACGCCGCCGGTGCCGGCGATCAGGGGATGATGTTCGGCTACGCGACGCGGGAGACGCCGGAGCTGATGCCGCTGCCGATCTCCCTCGCGCACAAGCTCGCCCACCGCCTCGCGGAGGTCCGCAAGGGCGACGTGATGCCCTACCTGCGGCCGGACGGCAAGACGCAGGTGACCGTTCGGTACGAGAACGGGCGGCCGATCGAGATCGAAAAGGTGCTGATCTCGACCCAGCACAAGGACGGGCTCGACCCCGACACGCTGATCCGCCCGGACCTCTGGGAGCACGTCCTTCACCCGATCCTCCCGGCGGAGCTCTACGACGAGCGCAAGCTGAACACGAAGACCAACCTCCTCGTCAACCCGACCGGGCGCTTCGTGATCGGAGGCCCCGTCGGCGATGCCGGCCTCACCGGGCGCAAGATCATCGTCGACACCTACGGCGGCATGGCGCGCCACGGAGGCGGCGCCTTCTCGGGCAAGGACCCGTCGAAGGTCGACAGGTCGGCCGCGTACGCCGCCCGCTGGGTGGCCAAGAACCTCGTCGCCGCCGGGCTCGCCGACCGTTGCGAGCTACAGGTCGCCTACGCGATCGGCGTCGCCCACCCGGTCTCGGTGATGATCGAGACGTTCGGAACCGAGAAGGTCTCGCGCTCGAAGATCATCGAGCTCATCTTCGAGCTGTTCGACCTGCGGCCCGGCGCCTTCCGCAGGGAGCTGCGGCTGCACCGGCCGATCTACCAGAAGACCGCCGCCTACGGCCACTTCGGCCGCGACGATCACGACTTCACCTGGGAGCGCACCGACCGCGCGGCGGCGCTCCGCGATGCGGCCGGCCTCGGCGTCGCCAACGCCGAGCCCGCGGTCTCCTGACCCGCGCTGGCTCCCGGGCCTGAAGGATCAGCGCTGGGGCTGCTGCTCGGTCGCGGGCTCGTCGCCGAGGCCGACGGGGGCACCGACGCCGGTCGCCTCGTCGACCATGTGGACGACATCGCCGGGGTCGGCGACCCCTGTGAAGACGAAGTTGTAGTCGTCGCCGGCAGCGGTGTCGAAGTCGACGTCGCCGATCTGGAGCATGCGCTGGACGATCGACTGGTTGTAGTTCACGTTCTGGACTCGCTCGAGGCGCGTCTCCTGGATCGTCCGCGAAACGATCCCGCGCTTGATGTGCAGGCGCCGGTTGGTGATCGTGTAGTTGGTCGCGACGCGCTTGATGAAGCCGGCGAGGATGGTCACGGCCGCCCCTACGAGGGCGATCACCACGACGAGACTCGTGTCGGTCTCGTCGCCGATGAACCCGGTGGCGAGCGCGACGATCAGGCAGATGAGCGCCGTGACCAGGAGTCCCTTGATGTAGAAGTCGAGGATCGATCGCCAGGAAGGGTGTCCCTCGTAGAGGGTCCGCTCGCCCGGGTGGAGCTTCGGCGCCACGGGGGCAGTCTATCCCTGGCTGCGGGCGGCGACCGGGCGCCTGACTAGCCTCAGGGTCGATGCCCGGCCCGATCGCCAAGGTGGAGCCGCTGACGACCGCACGGGCCCTCCGGGGGCCGTTCGACTACCGCCTGCCCGAGCGCCTCGCAGGCGTTGGCGTCGGCACCGTGCTCGAGGTGCCGTTCGGGCCCCGCCGCGTTCTGGGCGTGGTCGTCGAGCTCGCTGAGCGAAGCTCGCTTCCCCCGGACCGCCTGGCGGAGCCGATCGCCGCGCTCGACGCCGGCGCATCGCCGGAGCTCGTCCGCCTCGGGCTGTGGGTGGCGCGCGAGTACTGCTCGACCCCGGCGCGTGGCCTCGAGCTCGTGCTCCCGCCGGGGACGGCGACGGCGCGCGGGCAGCTCGCCGCTCGCACCGAGCTCGTCGCGACCGTCACGCCTGCGGGTCGCGAGGCGCTCGCCGAGGCGCGCCTCGGCCGAGTCCAGCGGCGAGCGCTCGAGCTGCTGGCCGCCGCCGAGGGCGAGCTCGGGGCTGCGGAGCTCGCTGAGGCCGGGGTCGGCCGCGACGCCCTCAAGCGCCTCGAGGCGCGGGGCCTCGTCCGCACCTCGAACCGCCAGGTTCGCAGGAGGCCGCCGAGCGCCGACATCGGAGCCCCCGCGGCCGCGGTCGAGCTCGACGCGGCGCAGCGCGCGGCCGTCGACCGGGTCGTGGCGGCGCTCGACGGGCACGGTGGCGAGCTCCTGCTCTGGGGGGTGACCGGCTCGGGCAAGACCGAGGTCTACCTCGCCGCCGTCGAGGCGGCTCTGGCGCGGGGCCGCGGCGCGATCATCCTGGTGCCGGAGATCGGGATGACTCCGCAGGCCCTCGCGCGCTTCACCGCGCGGTTCGGCGACCGCGTCGCGGTGCTCCACTCGCGGCTCGCGGCCGGCGAGCGCCGCGACGAGTGGCACCGGCTCGCCAAGGGCGAGGCGCGGATCTGCGTCGGTCCTCGCTCAGCCGTCTTCGCGCCGATTCGCGGCCTCGGGCTGATCGTCGTCGACGAGGAGCACGACTCCTCCTACAAGCAGGAGGGCGATCCGCGCTACGACGCGCGCGAGGTGGCGAGGCGGCGCGCGAGCGATGCCGGCGCGGCGCTCGTCCTCGGCTCGGCCACCCCGCGGCCGGAGAGCTGGCACGAGCTCGAGCGGATCGAGCTCCCGAGTCGCGTGTCCGGACGCGCCCTGCCGCCAGTCGAGGTGCTCGACATGCGCGGCGGCGACGGCCGGGCAGGGCCGCTCCACGAGCGCACCCGGCGGGCGCTCGCCGACCTCGCCGCGGATGGCGGCAAGGCGATCGTGCTCATCAACCGCCGCGGCTGGGCACCGTACGTGGAATGCCGCTCCTGCGGCCGGGCCTTCGGCTGCCCGCGCTGCGACGTCTCGCTCGTCGTGCACCGCGCCGGTTCGTCGCTCCGCTGCCACCACTGCGGTCACGCCGAGCCGCTCCCCGAGCAGTGCCCGGAGTGCGGCTCGGTGGCGCTGGCCCGCGCGGGCGCGGGCACGGAGAGGGTGGAGGCCGTGATCGCGGAGGCGGCCGCGCCGCTGCCGGTCCTCCGGCTCGACGCCGATACGAGCGCCGGAGCGGGTGGGCACCTCGAGATCCTCGAGCGGTTCCAGCGGGCGGATGCCGGCGTCCTGGTCGGAACGCAGATGGTCGCCAAGGGCCACGACTTTCCGGACGTCGTGCTCGGGGTCGTCCTCGACGCCGACGCGACCCTCCGCTTCCCCGACTTCAGGGCCGAGGAGCGGACCTTCGCGCTCGTTGCGCAGCTCGCCGGGCGCAGCGGTCGCGGATCGGCCGGCGGCAGGGTGCTTGTCCAGACCCGCGCGCCCGGCGCGGCCGCGATCCGTCACGCATCGGACCACGATGCGCCCGGATTCCTGGCGGCCGAGCTGGATCGGCGGCGCGAGCTCGCCTACCCGCCGTTCTCGCATCTGATCAGGATCGAGCTCGCCGCGCCCGATGGCCGGCGGGTGCAGGCGTTGGCCGGCCGGCTGCGCGCGGCGCTCGATGCCGGCCTTCCGCGAGGCGCCAGCGTGCTCGGACCGGCGCCGCGCTTCCGGCTCCGGGAGCGCGAGCGGCGCCAGCTCCTCGTCAAGGCGCCCGAGCGCGCGCCCGCGGTCGCCGCGGTTCGCGAGGCGATCGAGGCCGAGGGGCGGGCGCGACGGCTGCGCGGGATCGCGGTCGCGGTGGACGTGGACGCCCAGTGAATCGAAATACACTCGAACCGATGAGCGAGACGGCCGAGAAGCAGCTCGAGGGGACGACCGAGGTCGAGGAGACCCTCGACCACGCGCTCAGCGACGAGGAGCGCGAGCGCCGCGGCAGGGCGCTGGCGGAGGTGCGGACCTTCGGCGACCCCGTGCTGCGCTCCACCGCATCCGAGATCACGGACTTCGGCGAGGAACTCGCCGGTGAAGCGGATCGGATGGTGAGCATCATGCGCGATGCGATGGGCGTCGGGCTCGCCGCCACCCAGCTCGGCCTCCTGCGCCGGCTGCTCGTGTTTCAGGCGGCCCCCGACGCGACGCCGACCGCGGTCGCGAACCCGGAGGTCGAGTGGCTCTCGGATGAGATGGCGGTCGCCGAGGAGGGCTGCCTCAGCCTGCCGGGCGTCGGGCTCGACGTCGAGCGCTCGCTCCATGCGCGCGTACGCGGCCAGAACGTGCGGGGCGAGCCCCTCCTTCTGGAGGCCTCGGGGCTCGAGGCGCGTGTCCTCCAGCACGAGATCGACCATCTCGACGGGGTCCTCATCCTCGACCGCGCCGATCGCGAGCAGCGCAAGGGAGCGCTGCGGGCCCTGCGGGAGGGCGCCTCCTACAGCCCCTCGCGCGAGCCGGAACCTTCGCCCGACGACGGGTGAGGACGGTCTACTTCGGCACCTCGGAGTTCGCCGCCTCCGTCCTGCGGCGGCTCGCCGAGTCGCGACACGTTCCACGCCTGGTCGTCACGCCGCCGGACCGCCCGCGGGGCCGCGGGAGAAGGCTGAGCCCGACGCCGACGGCGCTCGTCGCCGAGGAGCTCGGCGTTGACGTGCTGCGGGCCGACGCCAGCGAACGCACCGACGCGCTTGCCCGCATCCGCGCCGCGAAGCCGGAGATCGGCGTGGTCTGCGCCTTCGGCCAGCTCCTGCGCGAGCCGCTCCTCTCCGAGCTCGACATGCTCAACGTGCATCCGTCGCTGATCCCGCGGTGGCGCGGCGCGGCGCCGATCGAGCGGGCGATCATCGCGGGCGACACGGAGACAGGCGTCACGATCATCCGCGTCAGCGCCGGCCTCGACGAGGGCCCGGTGGCGCTCCGCGAGAGGCTCCCGATCGCGTCTGACGACACGTACGGGACACTCGCCGCACGGCTTGCCGAGCTCGGCGGCGAGCTCCTCGTCCGGGCCCTCGATCTGCGCGAGCGCGGCGAGCTCGAGCTCAGCGAGCAGGACGAGACGCTCGCGACGTACGCCGAGAAGATCGGTCGGTCCGACCGCCGGCTCGACCCGGCGCGCCCGGCGGCGGAGCTCGAGCGAGTCGTCCGCGCGCTCTCGCCGCACATCGGCGCCCACCTCGAGCTCGTCGGCGGCGAGCGGCTCGGCGTGCTGCGGGCACGAGCCGAGCCCCGCGGTTCGGCGCCGGGCGAGCTCGCGGCGTCGGACGGGCTGCTGCTCGGATGCGGCGAGGGATCCCTGCGGCTGGTCGAGGTGCGCCCGCCGGGGGGTAGGGCGATGGATGCCGGCGCGTATCTGCGCGGCCACCGGGTGCCGCGGCTCGCGGCGTGACCGACGTTGGCGTCGCCAGGCGGGTGGCCTACGAGGTGATCCGCCGGACGTTCGAGGACGGTGCCTGGACCGACCGCGCCTTCACCGCCGCGGCCGCGCGGGCCGAGCTCGGCGGTCGCGATCTCGCCCAGGCTCGGCGGCTCGCCTACGGCGCGGTCCAGCGGCGGGCGACGAGCGATCACGTGGTCGGGCTGCTCGCCGGGCGCCGCGGCGGCAAGATCGACGACGCGGCCCTCGCCGCGCTTCGCCTCGGCCTCTACGAGCTCCTCTTCTTGGAGACGCCGGAGCACGCCGCGGTCGATCAGGCGGTCGAGCTGGCGAAGGCCGGCGTGCGGCGCTCGGGCGCGCCTGCCGGCCGGGCGCGGGCCGCCTCCGGGTTCGTGAACGCGCTGCTTCGCCGCGCCGCCGCCGAGCGCGCCGACATCCTGGCCTCCCTCGACGACTCGAGCCCTGAGGGCGCCGCCGTCGCACATTCATATCCGGAGTGGCTCGCCCGGCTGTGGTGGAAGGAGCTCGGGCCCGCCGAGGCGCGGCTCGCGATGGCGGCGATGAACGAGGCCGCCGAACCCGCCTTCCGCGTCAACGCACTGCGGGCGCGGCCAGACGCGATGGCGGTGGAGCTCACGGGCGCCGGGCTCGAGGTCTCGGCTGGAGCGGGGGAGGGGCTCCTCGACCCGCCGGACGCGCTCGTCGTCCGCCCCGCGGACGCGCGACTTGCGACCCGCGTCGCGACCGGCGAGCTGATCCCGCAGTCGCGCGGGTCGCAGGCGATCGTCGCGCTTCTCGACCCGCGCCCGGGCGAGCGCGTCCTCGATCTGTGCGCCGGCCCCGGGATCAAGACGACCGCGATCGCGGCGCGCATGGGCGACGAGGGTGCGATCGTGTCGGTCGAGATCGATCCGCGCCGCGCGGCGGAGATCGGCGAGCTCTGCGGCCGCGCCGGCGTCTCCTGCGCGCAGATCGAGATTGCGGATGCGGCCGAGGCCGACCTCGGCTCGGGCTACGATCGCATCCTCTTGGACCCGCCGTGCTCGGACCTCGGAACGCTCGCCTCGCGGCCGGACGCGCGCTGGCGCAAGTCGCCTGAGCTCGTCGAGCGCCTCGCCGCGCTCCAGCGCCGGTTGCTGGTGCGCGCCGCGCGGGCGCTCGCCCCGGACGGAACGCTCGTCTACTCCACCTGCACGATCTCGCACGCGGAGAACGAGGCGGTGGCCGCGTCGGTCGAGCAGTACGCGGCCGGGGTCGCCGCCGACCACCTCGGCTCCGAGCACCCGCGGCTCACGTCACGAGCGGACGCGCGCTTCCTGCAGCTCCTGCCCGAGCGCGATCGCACCACCGGCTTCTTCGCCGCGCGCTTCAGGCGCGCGGAGGCGTGATGGCCGAGACCTCGCGCGAGCAGCCGGCCATCCGCCGCCCCGCCTGCCCGGGTTGCGGGGAGCCCTGGCTGCGCCCGACCCAGCTCCCGGGCCGTTACCGCTGCGTCTACTGCCTGCGCCGCTATGAGCTCGTCTCCGCGTGCCCGGAGTGCGGCGAGCACCAGACGATCGTCCGCATGTCGGCCGACGAGGACCTCCGCTGCCAGAACTGCGGGACATCGATGCTGAAGCCCGTATGAGCGCGCGTGACGCGTATCGCGGCCGTCGCGTCGCGCCCTCGATCCTCTCCGCGGACTTCTCGCGCCTCGGCTCGCAGGTCGCCGAGGTGATGGACGCCGGCGCGCGCGTGATCCACGTCGACGTCATGGACGGGCACTTCGTCCCGCCGATCACGATCGGTCCGCTGATCGCGGGCGCGATCGCCGACCAGGTCCACGACG
>DATHAL010000075.1:0-21765 GCA_035296705.1 Solirubrobacterales bacterium | reverse complement strand
ATAAAAGGTACTCCGGGGATAACAGGCTTATCGCTTCCAAGAGTCCATATCGACGAAGCGGTTTGGCACCTCGATGTCGGCTCGTCGCATCCTGGGGCTGGAGTAGGTCCCAAGGGTTGGGCTGTTCGCCCATTAAAGCGGCACGCGAGCTGGGTTCAGAACGTCGTGAGACAGTTCGGTCCCTATCTGCTGTGGGCGTTGGAGAGTTGAGAGGAGTCATCCTTAGTACGAGAGGACCGGGATGAACGCACCTCTGGTGTATCTGTTGTCCTGCCAAGGGCAGTGCAGACTAGCTACGTGCGGATCGGATAACCGCTGAAAGCATCTAAGCGGGAAGCCGACCTCGAGATGAGCTCTCCCATCCCCTTGAGGGAGTAAGACCCCTGGTAGACCACCAGGTTGATAGGCCGGCTGTGCAAACGTGGTGACACGCTCAGCAGACCGGTACTAATGGGTCGAGGTCTTGACGTTGATCTTTTACCCGGCCCTTCTTGGCCAAGGTGCAGTTTTCAAGTCCGCCGGGAGCGGGCGGTCCCTTCGGGGACCGCGCGGTCTCGCACGATTTCGGTGGCCATAGCGAGGGGGAAACACCTCTTCCCATTCCGAACAGAGCAGTTAAGCCCCTCAGCGCCGATGGTACTTGGGACTCACGTCCCTGGGAGAGTAGGTCGCCGCCGTTTGATCTGAGCGAAGAGCCGCCTTCGGGCGGCTCTTCGTCGTTCTGGGGCGCGGTCGGGGCCGGCTAGCGCGGGTCGCGCTGCCGGGACCGGGTCATTGTCCGAGCCTCGCGCCGGTCGCATCGCCCGCGGCGAGCCGTCGTGAGCGCCTCCCATCCGGTCACGTGACCGGGCCGCTCACGACAGGGCTCATCCGCGGGCACCGACTCGAGCCCCCATTCGCCCAACGTGGCGAAGTCGACGGCGAGGTCGACGGCGCCGAGCATCCGCTGGGCAAGGCTGCTGTTCGTCTCGATCGTCTTCACCTGCGGCAGACTAGGTTCGCCCTCGGACAGAACGTATGTTCTGCAAGGCTTCTTGCATGGTTTTGCAAACACCTGCAAATCAGCCCCTTCTGCCGAAGCTGTGGGCGCGCGGGGCGACCGCGGCGAGCTCACCTTCGGGCACACGGCCGGCGCGCTCGGCGGCGTAGGCGTCGCCGGTGTCGCGGCCGAGCTCGCGGTTCGTGGGCGGCTCGATGTGACGGACCTCGGCCTCGGTGGCGCTCGGTGTCTCCAGCCGCTCGACGGCGCTCGCCAGCAGGTTGGTCACCCCCTCGCGCCGCTCGAGCGTCCCCTCGACGAGCGCGAACGGCGCCGTGCGCACTGCGAGCCGGCAGCGCTCGTAGACCGACGGCGGGACGATCACGTTGACGACTCCGCCCTCGTCCTCGAGCAGCATGAAGACGACGCCGTTCGCCGTCGCCGGCCGCTGGCGCGCGACGACGAGGCCGGCCACCGCGACCCGGCTGCCATCGCGCGTCATCGGGAGCTCGCGGGTAAGCACGAGCTCGCGGTCGATCCGTGGCCGGACCAGCTCCATCGGGTGCTCGGACAGCGTCACCCCGGTCGAGGCGTAGTCGGCGACGATCCGCTCCCAGGGGTCGAGCGGGCGCAGGTCCGGGAGGGCCGGGAGGGGGAGCGGCAGGGCGAGCTGCACGTGCTCGGGGCCGCGCCGGCGCCGGCCGCCCTCCCCCCGGACGACGGTCCCCCGCCGATCGCTCCCGCGGGCGATCCCAAGCCGCCAGAGCTCCTCGCGCCGCGGCGCCCGGCCGTGCTCGATCCCGAGCGGCTCGCAGGCGCCCGCCCAGGCGAGCCGCTCGAGCCCGTCGCGGCCGACGCCCGAGCGTGAGGCGAGGTCGGCGAGGTCTCGATAGCGCCCGCCGCTCTGGCGCTCTTCGACCAGCGCCCTCGCCTCCTCCGCGGCGATCCCCTTCACGTAGCCGATGCCGAGCCGGACCGCGGGCTCGGCGCCCGGCCGGAGCTCGACCGTGCACTCGACCCCGCTTCGGTTGACGTCCGCGGGGCACACGTCGATCCCCCGCCGCTGCGCCTCGTGGGCGAGCGAGTCCGGTGGGTAGAAGCCCATCGGCTGCTCGTTGAAGAGCGCGCAGAGGAGCTCCGGCCCGTAGTGGACGCGAAGCCAGGTCGATTGGTAGGCGAGCAGCCCGAAGGCGGCGGCGTGGGACTTCGGGAAGCCGAAGCCGGAGAAGCCGCGCACCTGCTCGAACACGTGCTCGGCGAGCTCGCGCTCGACCCCGCGCTCGACTGCGCCGGCGACGAAGCGCTTGCCGTAGGCGTCGAGCGCCGCCTCCGAGCGCTTGCGGCTCATCGCGCGCCTGAGCCCCTCGGCCTCCCCGGCCGTAAAGCCCGCGAGCGCCATCGCCACCTGGATCACCTGGTCTTGGAAGACGATCGCCCCGAGCGTGTCCGAGAGGATCGGCTCGAGGCTCGGGTGCTCGTAGGGGATCTCGAACTCCGGGTCCTCCCGGAGCTGCTTTCGCCGCGCCAGGTACGGGTGCACGGCGCCGCCCTGGATCGGTCCCGGCCGCACCAGCGCCACCTGCACGACGACGTCGTCGAGCGTCTCCGGGAGGCTGCGGGGGAGCATCTGCATCTGCGCGCGGCTCTCGATCTGAAAGACGCCGGTGGTTTCCGCGGCGCGGATTGCCTCGAACGTCTCGGTGTCGTCGAGTGGGATCCGCGAGAGGTCGATGCGCTCGTCGCGCGCCTTCGCGATCGACTCGACGCAGCGCTCGACCGCCGAGAGCATCCCGAGCCCGAGCAGGTCGATCTTGAGGAAGCCGGCGTCGGCGCAGGAGTCCTTGTCCCACTGCACGATCTGCCTGCCCTCCATCGCGGCGGGCTGCACCGGGCAGATGTCGACGAGCGGGCGGGTCGAGAGCACCATCCCGCCCGGGTGCTGGGAGACGTGGCGCGGCAGGCCCCATGCCTCGCGCGCGAGCCGCGCGAGCCAGCGCCAGCGCGGGCTTTGCGCCCGTCCCGGGCCGATCGCCTCGGCGATGTCGCGCTCGAGCTCATCGCCGCGCGCGTAGACGTCGGCGATGCCCGCGACCCGCTCGATCTCCGCCGGCGGCAGCCCCAGCGCCTTGCCGAGGTCGCGGACGGCTCCGCGGGAGCGGTAGCAGGCGAACGCCGAGACGAGCGCGGCTCGATCGCGGCCGTAGCGCTCGTGTACGCGGGGGATCAGCCTCTCGCGGATGTCGCGCGGGAAGTCGAGGTCGATGTCGGGCATCTCGGTGATCTCGTCGTTGAGGAACCGACCGAGGAAGAGCCCCGCCCGCACTGGATCGACGTGCGAAAGCCCGGTCAGGTAGCAGACCACCGAGCTGACGCTCGAGCCCCTTCCGCGCCCCGGCGGCAGGAGCGCGCGGGCCGAGTCCGGTCCGCGGACCTCGGCCGCCACGTCGCGCGCCAGCTCGAGCAGGTCGAAGTGGAGCAGGAAGAACCCGGAGAGCCCGAGCCCGCGGATCACGCGCAGCTCCTCCTCGAGTCGCCGCTCGGCCTCGGGGCGCTCCGGCATTCCGGCGTAGCGCAGCTCGAGCCGTCCGCGGCAGATCTCCGCCAGGGTCGCGTCGGCGTCCGGGTCCTCGGAGCCGGGGTAGCGATAGCCGAGCTCGCTCGTGAGATCGAACTGGAGCCGCTCGGCGAGCCGCGCGCTCTCCGCCACCGCCTCCGGGCACTCGGCGAAGCGGGCCGCCATCTCGGCCGGCGGCGCCAGCACGCAGCTCGCGTTGCCGCGGCGAAGAGCCTCCGACTCCTCGAGCGTGGTGCCGTTGCGGACCGCGACGAGCGCGTCGGCGAGCGGCGCCCGGCTTGGGTCGTGGGCGTGGACGTTCCCCGTCGCCACGCAGGTGACGCCGAATCGCTCGGCGAGCGCGGCGAGCCACCGGTTGCGCGCCCGGTCGCGGCGCCAGTAGGGGCGCTGGAGCTCGATCCGGAGTCGTTCGGGCCCGAAGGCGGCGACCAGGCGCCGCGCAACCAGCTCGGCGCGCCGGGGCTCGCCACGCTCCCAGGCGCCGGCCAGGGCGCCATGGCGCGCGCACCCGGAGAGGCAGACCAGCCCCTCGTTTCGCTCGAGGAGCGAGGCGAGCGCGAGCACGGGGGGGAGGGGGTCGCGCTCGGGGTGCGGGCGCGTGTCGGCATGCGCCTCGGTGAGAAGCCGGCAGAGGTTCGCCCAGCCGTCCGCGTTCTCGACCAGCAGCGTCAGGTGGAAGCGCTCCGGCCTCGCCTCGGGGTCGACGAGCGTGAGCTCGGCGCCGACGATCGGACGGATGCCGAGCGGCGCGCAGGCCTGCGCGAACTCCATCGCCCCGCAGACGTTGTCGTGGTCGGTGAGCGCGAAGGCCGGATAGCCGTACTCGGCGGCGCGGATCGCGAGCTCCTCCGGCAGCGAGGCGCCGTCTCCGAAGGAGTAGGAGGAGTGGACGTGGAGCTCGACGTACATCACAGATCATCTATGCCCTCTGCTCGAACCAGCGGCCGGCCTCGGGAGGCTCGGCGGGCTCGCGGAAGACCACGATGTCGCGACCGTCGGCGAGGACGATCTCGAAATACCGCCTTTGCAGGGGTTTCGGTGTCCACCACCGGTCCTCGACGAGCCATTCCTCGCGCACCGCCTCGACCGCGACGTCGCCCACCGCGACCGGCGCGCCGGCGGCGTCCGCGGAGACGGCGACCGGCTTCGGCCAGTAGACCTCCGGCCTCGATCCGCTGGGACTCTCAGCCATCGCGCTCCTCGGTGAACGGCGCGAGGATCGCGCGGCGCTCCGGCACCCGCGAGCCCGGGGCGACCTCGACCACGCGCATGACCGCATCGCGCCCGCCCGCGGCACGGGCCTGGCGCACCGCCTCGGCGACGCGGTTTCGCCGCTCGTCCTCGGGGGAGCGCGAGAGCGCCCCCTGCTCGCCGGCCTCCGGGCCGAGCTCGAGCGCCCGCAGACGAAGCGTCGTCGCGGGCCCGGGCAGCTCGGCGAGGCGCGGCGCCAGCGCGAGCCGCAGCCGCTCGGGGTTGGCGCTCGCGCTTCGCAGTGTCGTCTCGGTCCGCCAACCGCCGCCGCCCGCGAGCCGCGCTTCGATCCGCAGCCGCCGGAGCATCCGGGCGCGCCGCGCCGGATGGGCGAGCAGCCGGTCCACCAGCAGGCCGAGCGCGTGCTCGAGCTGCTGGCCCGAGGCGGCCTCCGGCAGCCCCAGCTCGCAGGCGAGCTGCTCGCGCGGAGCACGGGGGCGAAGCGGCTCCTCGCCGCCGCGCGCGAGTCGCAGCGCCCGCAGACCGGCCCTCCCAAAGCGATCCGCGACCGCGTCGGCCGGCAGCGTCGCGAGCTCGCCCAGCGTTCGGACCCCCAGCCGTTCGAGCGAATCCACGCACGCCGCCTCCTCCGCTTCGCGTCTGGGGGCGGCGTGGTTGGTGGAGCGTCCGTCCCACTCGCCCTCGAGCCGGTCGCGCAGGACGCTCACCGACAGACCGGCGAGGACCCGCTTGGCAGCCTGCTCGGCGATCACGGTCGGGCCCCTGCGGGCGCGCATGCGAGCGGCCGCGGCATGGGCGCAGATCCTGTTCGGTCCGGCGCCCAGCCTGACCCACGCGCCGAGCGCCCGACGCGCCTGGGCAAGCACCGCCTCGGTGCCGCCGTAGAGGCCGCGCAGCGGCTCCGTGGCGAAGAAGGCCTCGCCGGGGCGCGTCGGCTCGACCGCGGCGCCGAGCCGCTCCAGCCGCGCGAGCGACCCCTCCCAAATCGCCTCCGCCCGCACCGGGTCGGCGGCAACCAGCACGAGCGCCGGGCAGCGCGCGAGCGCCTCGGCGAGCCGCATTCCCGCGCGAACCCCGAACGCCTCCGCCGGACCCGAGGCCTCGCCGATCACCTGCGGCCCGCCGGGCTCCGGAGCAACCGCCACCGGCGCGCGTAGCATCTCGCGGCGGTCGCCGAGGGCGCTCGTCAGCGACAGCCGGGGGATGAGGGCGCAGGCGATCATCGATCGAACGCATGTTCGTATAGCTCTCGTAGGATGTCAAGGCGAATTCGCGCGGTGCAGGAGGTCCAGCGCGACTTCCCTAAACGTCCCAATCCTGATAGGAATGCGCATCGGGCTTTGCAAGGCCCGACGTGTTTCCGAGAGAGGAGGGTCCATGACGAGGATCAAGCTGGTTTTACTCACCCTTGCGGTGACCGGCTTGTCATTGGGAATCGCCGCTTGCGGCGATGACGACGACAGCGATGGCGGAGGTGGAGAGACCTCGCTCGAGCTGACGGTTGGTGATTCGGTGCCGCTCAGCGGCGACCTCGCAGACTTCGGCCCTCCCGGGGACAAGGCGGCGCAGATCGCCGTGGATGAGATCAACAAGGCGATCGGCGAGGCAGGCGTCGATCACACCGTCAACCTCGTAACCGAGGACAACTGCGGCGGCGCCGACCAGCAGTGCGCCGTGCAGGCGGCGCGGAAGATGGTCGAGTCGGATGGCGCCAGCTGCATCGCGGGCGCCTGGGCCTCGGCCGACACGCTCCCGACCGCGGAATCCGTCGCGATCCCCGAGCAGGTGCTGCTGATCTCACCCGCCTCGACGAGCGACGAGATCACCGGCCTGGACGACGACGGACTCGTCAACAGGACATCTCCGCCGGACTCGTTCCAGGGCCCGACGCTGTCGAAGTACCTGGTCGAGAAGGCGCTCGGAGGCGCGCAGAACGCGACGGTGAACATCGGCGCCCGCAACGACGCCTATGGCACCGGCTTGGCTGACACGTTCAGCGAAGCCTGGGAGGCCGCCGGTGGCCAGGTCGGCGAGGAGGTCGTCTACGACATCAAGCTGCCGAACTACGACACCGAGGCCGAGAAGATCGTCTCTGGCAATCCCGATGGAATCGTGATCGTCGACTTCCCGGAGACCTTCAACAAGGTCGGTCCGGCGCTCGTGCGCGCGGGGTTCGATCCCACGATTGGGTTCGTCACGGATGGCCTGATCTCGAGCGATCTCGCTGAGAGCGCGGGCGAGGATGCCGTGAACGGGCTCCGGGGGACCGCCCCGGGCGTGCCCGACGATGAAGAGTCCGCCAAGGCGTTCGACGACCTCTGGAACAAGTCGAGCATCGAGCCGAACGTCGATCGGCAGACGTTCGATGCCCAGAACTTCGACGCCGTCGTCCTCTGCTATCTCGCGGCTGTGGCCGCGGGGTCGACCGAGGGTGCCGACATGGCCGAGCAGGTTCAGAGCATCAGCGCACCTCCGGGTGACACGTTCACCTGGGAGGACCTCCCGGCTGCGATCGAGGCGCTGCAGAACGGGGATGACATCGACTACCAGGGCGCTTCCGGTCCGATCGACATGGACGAGAACGGTGACGCCACCTCTGGTGTCTATGACGTCTACGAGTTCAAGAACGGCGTGCCGGAGACGATCGACGAGGTCGAGGTGACTCCGCCGAAGGAGTAGTCACCAGCTGCCGGCGCCCGAACGCCGGAATGGACTGCGAGCGGCCGGGGACCTAGTCTCCGGCCGCTTCGCTTACTGAGCGGTCCTCGGCTCGTCGAGGCGAGCCGTTCCGCCGAGGTAGAGCTCGGCGACCTTGGGGTCGTCGAGCAGCTCGCGGCCGGGTCCCTCGAAGCGGTCCTGGCCGAGGTCGAGGACGTATCCGCGATCCGACATCGCGAGTGCCCGGCGCGCGTTCTGCTCGACCATCACGATCGTCACCCCGGCCCCGTTCACTTCCCGGACCTTCTCGAAGATGGCATCGACGAAGGCCGGGGCGAGCCCGGCGCTGGGCTCGTCGAGCAGCAGGACGCGCGGATCGGGCATCAGCGCGCGCGCCATCGCCACCATCTGGCGCTCGCCGCCGCTCATCGTCCCGGCCGCCTGCGTGCGCCGCTCGCCGAGGCGGGGGAAGAGCTCGTACATGCGCTCGATCTGGCTCTTCGTCCTGGATCTGTCGAGCGAGCCCATCTCCAGGTTCTCCTCGACGGTCAACGTCGGGAAGACATTGTCGAGCTGGGGGACGTAGCTGAGCCCGCGGTGGGTGCACTCGTGGGGCTTGAGGTGGCTGATCTCCTCGCCTTCGAAGGCGATCGTGCCGCTCCGTGGATGAAGCAGGCCGAAGATCGTCTTGATCAGCGTGGACTTGCCCGCCCCGTTCGGACCGATCACGGTGACGACCTCGCCCTTGCGGACGCGGATCGAGACACCGTTCAGGATGTCCACCTCGGGCACGTAGCCCGCAACGAGGTCGTTGGTGGCGAGCAGTTCCCCGTTCGCAGAGCCGTTTGCGGTCATCGCGGTTCCTCAGCCGAGTCGCTGCTGTCCGGTTCGGCGGATCCTCCGAGGTACGCGTCGATGACCGCCTGGTCGCGGCGCACCTCGTGGGGCTCGCCGTCGGCGATCACGTGGCCCTCCGCCATCACGATGACGCGATCGGAGTGGTTCATGACCACCTCCATGTCGTGCTCGATGAACAGGAAGGTCACGCCCTCCTCGGCCCGCAGCCGCTGCATGTGGTCGAGCAGGCGCCGCCCGAGCGTCGGGTTGATGCCCGCCATCGGTTCGTCGAGGAGCAGGAAACGCGGTCTCGCCATCAGTGCCCTCGCAAGCTCAAGCAGCTTGCGCTGGCCGCCGGAGAGCGTGCCCGCGTAGTGGTCGGCGAGCCGGGCGAGATTGAAGACCTCGAGCAGCTCCATCGCCTGCGCGCGAACCTCCTGCTCGCGGCGCCGCCAGGGGCCGGGCCTGAACAGGACGTTCACGAGCCGCTCGCCCGGTTGGTCGGTCGCTCCGAGCATCATGTTGTCGATCACGGGCATCCGGGCGAGCGCCTTGGTGATCTGGAACGTCCGCACCATCCCGTGGCGCGCGATGGCGTAGGACGGTTTGCCGAGCACCTGACGTCCTGCGAACGTCGCCGACCCTCCGTCCGCTTTGTAAAAGCCCGTGATGACGTTGAAGAAGGTCGTCTTGCCCGCGCCGTTCGGGCCGATCAGCGCCGTGATCGATCCCTCCCGGATCGAAAGGCTGGCCCGGTTCACCGCGCGGATCCCGCCGAAGCGCTTGATCACGCCCTCGGCCTCGAAGATCCGGCCGTCTGCGGGCGCGCCCCGCGGTTCATTCACCGAGCACCATCTCCTCGCGCCTGCCGAAGAGCCCCTGCGGGCGGAAGGCCATCAACCCGATGAGGATGAGGCCGACGATGATGAAGCGCAGCGAAGCGATTCGCGTCTCCGAGAGCGGCAACTCGACGAAGCGCAGTCCCTCGAGCACGAACCAGAGGATCACGGCGCCGAGCGCCACACCCCAATAGTTCGCGAGGCCGCCGAGGATCAGCACGGCGTAGCCGCTGAAGGTGACGATCGGAAGGAACTCGTCGGGAACGACGAATCGCAGGTTGAGGGCGAGGAAGAATCCCGCGATCGCCCCCAGCGTGGCCGCGATGGCGAGCGACTGGAGCTTGTAGGAGAACGCGTTCTTCCCGAGAGCCCGAGCGGCATCCTCGTCCTCGCGCACCGCCCGCAGGACGCGGCCCCAGGGCGTGTGCTGGACGCGGTTCAGCGCGAAGGTGAGCGCCATCGCCACGACCCAGACGACGATGAAGAGCGGAAACAGGGTCGGGACATCCGTCCAGCCGAGGTCCGAGAGCCAGCCCTCGATCGTCTCCGCGACCGAATCCCAGTCGTCGCCGAAGCCGAACAGGCCCTGCGCGCCGCCGGTGAGATCGCGCGCGTTCAAGGCGAACAGCCTGATCGCCTCCGCCGCGGCGATCGTCGCGATCGCGAAGTAGTCGGCGCGCAATCGCAGCGACGGAAGGCCCACGACGAGGCCGAACGCGATCGTGATCAGGATCGAGACCGGGAGCGAGAGCCAGAACGACATCCCCGCGTCGTTGACGAGGATGGCCATCGAGTAGGCGCCGAGCGCCATGAACGCCGCCTGGCCGAAGTTCTGGATTCCGGTGAAGCCGACGTTCAGCTGCAGGCCGAGCGCAAGGATCGTGTAGATGCCGGCGATGATGCCGACGCCGGTCCAGAAATCGATGTCCGTGAACGACTCGAGGGTGACGCCAAGCGGAAGGTGTGGCAGCAGCTCGAGCATCTACACCGTCTTCGCGCGGCCGAAGATTCCCTGCGGCCGGATGATCAGGACCAGGATCAGGACGACGAAGCCGATCGCGGTCTTCCAGCGCGCATCGATGAACAGCGTGGACCACTCGACCACGAGACCCAGGACGAGCCCGCCGGCGAGCGCCCCGTAAGCGTTGCCGATGCCGCCCATGACGACGGCGGCGAAGATCGGCAGCAGCAGCTCGAATCCAAGCTCCGGCTGGACCTGCGTGATCGCGCCCGCCAGCACGCCGGCCAGACCGGCGAATCCAGCCGCGAAGATCCAGGTCCAGAGGATCACGCGGGAGGTGTCGATGCCCGACGTCTCGGCAAGGTCGAGATCGTCCGAGAGTGCTCGCATCCGCTTGCCGAGGAGGGTGTAGCGAAGCATCACACCGGTGCCGAGCAGAACGAGGAAGCCCGTGATGATCACGATCAGGTTGGTGCGTCCGATGGTGAGCCCGAGGAAGTCGACGGTCGCGGTCCGATTGACGTCGAGCTGCCTCAGCTCGGTGCTCCAGATGAACTGGATCGAATACCGGATCACGAGGGCGAGGCCGATCGCCATCAGCAACAGCTGCAACATCCCCGCCCCGCGCGCCCGCATCGGTCCCCACATGACCTTCTCGAGCACGATCCCGAGGACCGCCGTCATCAGGATCGCCCAGAAGACGGCGACGACGATCGGCAGATCCCAGGTGACATTGACGAGGTACGCCATGTACGCGCCGAACGTGAGGAAGTCGCCGTGGGCGAAGTTGACCAGCTTGAGGATCCCGTAGACGAGGGTCAAGCCGACGGCGCCGAGCGCGTATATCGACCCGGAGGAGAGCCCGTTCAAGCCCAGCTGCGCGACGTCGTGCAGGCCCTTGGCGATGATCAGGACGAGCACGACCGCGGCGAGGATGAGCAGCGCGGTGACGGCGGGGCGCCTGCCCGCGAGCGTCTTCAGCCGCTCGATGCCAGAGGCGCTTTCTCCTGCGGCAAGAGCTCCTGCCTCCATACCCTCCGGCATCCTATCCGCGCAGAGCGGGCCTGAAACGGCGGCTATACAAACGTTTCAGGCCTTGAGGTCTTGGCGCACGCGCTCGATCACCGCGTCCGTGAACTCGGTGGTCCCGGCGTGGCCGCCCAGGTCCGGCGTCCGCGTGCCCGCCGCGACCGTCTCCAGCACCGATTCGTGGATCGCGCGCGATGGCCGCTCCGCGCCGGCGTAGTGCAGGAGCGCGCCGGCGGCGAGGATCATCGCCATCGGATTGGCGACGTCCTTGCCCTCGAGCGCCGGCGCCGTCCCGTGCGGGGCCTCCGTCATCGCGACCCGCGGCGCGAGCTGCTCGTCGAGCGCCAGCAGCGCCGACTCGGCCCCTGCGATCGATCCGAAGAGCGGCAGCACGAGATCCGAGAGCAGGTCCCCGTCGCGGTTGAGGCAGGGGATCACCATGGCGCCGTCGGCGGCGCCGCCGACGAGGCCCGCCAGCGTGGCGTCGATCAGTACCGGCTCGTAGGGCACTTCGGAGTGGCGCTCCGCGGCGGCGTCCATCTCCTCCTTCAGCATCCCCTCGTACACGGGGCTCACCGTCCACTTCGGCCCGCCGTACACGCGGCCGCCGATCCGCCCCGCCTCGCGGAACGCGTACTCGGCGACCGCGCGGCAGTCCGAGCGCCGGATCGTCTCGGTGCGGTGGGCGAACTCGTCGCCGTCCGCGTCGGAGCGCCACTGCTCGGCGCCATATGCGTCGCCCACCGCCATCCGGCAGACCGCGATCGGGTCGTGGACACCCGCCACCGGCGTGATCCCCGGGATCCTCCTGCCGGTGCGCAGGATCACCTTGCCGTCGATCGCCTCGCGCAGGATGCGGTTCGGGCTGCCGACGTCGTCGGCACCCTCGGGCGTGATCGTCGCGGCCTTCAGCCCGAGGCCCGTCTCGAGCATTGCCGCCGCCGCGTCCGCGCACACCTCGTTTCCGGTCGCGCGACGGTTCGAGAGCGAGAGGTCGTGGCGGACGATCTCGAGCTGGATCTGCAGGAGCTCCGGGTCGAGCACCCGAAGCGCCTGCTCGAGCAGCTCCTGGCCAGTCTGATCGCCCTCCAGCGCGACTATCCTCAGGCCGCCCATGCGATCGCGACGCTACCCGATCGGCTGATGGCCGAACGCTGCAGCTGGTGCGGCGCCGGGGTGCACGTCGACGACGGCTTCAGGCTCTATGAGGCGGTCGGCGAGCGGCGCGCGACCTTCTGCCGGCTGGAGCACGCAATCCCCTGGGCGATCCAGGGCGCGCACTGGGAGGCGGGAGAGATGACCGAGCCCCCCGAGATCGACGCCGGCCCGCGTCGCTGCTCGCAATGCGAGGCGGAGCTCGGCGACGTCCGCCTGCTCCTCGTCCGCCACCGCGGCGAGCACCGGATCCCCGACGACTTCTGCTCGGTGGAGCACCTGTCCGACTGGGCGAAGGCCGGCGGCCGATGGCGGTAGCTCAGCGGCGCCCGCGCCTCGCGCGCGGCGTCGGCGCCAGCGCCGCCGCCGCGCCGGCCGCGAAGTCCTCGACCAGAGCCGCCGTCTCGCGCGGCTTCTCGACGTTCGGGGAGTGGCCCGCGCCGTCGATCGTCTCGGTGCGCGCTCCGGGAACATCCGCGTACGCGGCCAGCGTCTCCTCCGCATCGTAGATCTGGTCCTCCGCACCGAAGATCACCATCAGCGGCACGGCCGCGGCGCGCATCCGCTCGTCGAGCGGCATCTCCTCGGCGAAGTCGTCCTCGAGCCCGGGCATGGTGTCGAACGACGTGTAAGTCATCGCCTCGTTGTCATTGGCGACCTGGTCGGGGTCGGGGAAGCCGCTCGAGATGTCGAAGCCCGGGGCGAACGCCGGCTCGTACCCCTTCTCGATCAGCGCATCGACCTTGACGCGCCACAGCGCCTCGCCGATCACAGGCGTCATGGCGAGCCGGTCGAGCAGGTTGAGGTCACCGTAACCCGAGTCCGGCGCCTGGTCGATGATCACGACGCGGTCGACCAGCTCGCTGGCGCTCTCGGCAACGCCGACGGCGACAGTGCCACCGAGCGAGTGCCCGACAACGACGGCGCCCTGGACGCCGAGCCTGTCGAGCGCGGCGGCGACGAGGTCCGCCTGGTGTGGGATCTCGTATCCCGCCTTGGGCTTCGCCGAGCCGCCGTGGCCGAGCAGGTCGACTCGGATGACCCTGTGCTCGCGCTCGAGCAGAGGCAGCATCCGATCCCACCAATGAAGCGAGCACCCGAAGCAGTGAAGGAGGACGATCGGGGCCCCGGCCCGCGCGGATTGCGGCGGCCCGGAATCGGTCACCTGGATGTCGCCGCCGGGGAGGCTGAGGATCCGGCCGCCGTCGGCAGTCACCTCCGCGTCCTTGGTCTGTCCGTCGACGACGAGCGTGTTGATCGCCAGGAACGCCGCGAGCGCCACCACGGCGACTATCAGGATCTTGAGCCCCCGGCTCACCCTCGGGGATCCCGCGGACCGAGCCCGAGCTCGTCCGCGCGTGCCGTCATCGCCCCGATCACGAAGCTCACGTGCTCATCGAAGTCGACGCCCAGCTCCTCGGCGCCCTGCTGCACCTCCTCGCGGTTGACGCCGGCCGCGAACGAGGGTTGCTTGAGCTTCTTCTTCACCGACTTCGGCTTCATCCCCTCGATGCCGGTGGGGCGGACGAGAGCGCAGGCGGCGATGAATCCGGAGAGCTCGTCGACCGCGAACAGCGCCTTCGCCATGTCGGTCTCCCGGGGTACGCCGAGGAACGTCGCGTGGCCGGCGACCGCCTCGATCAGCTCCGGCGGCCAATCGAGGTCCTCGAACAGGCGAAGCGCGGTCCGCGGGTGTCCGTTCTCGGTGTCGTCAAGATCCGGAAAGCGCTCGTAGTCGAGGTCGTGGACGAGCCCGGTGACAGCCCAGAGCTCCTCGTCGCCGCCGAGCTTGCCCGCGTAGGCCACCATCGCGGCCTCGACACCGAGTAGGTGCTTGCGCAGCGAGTCGGATTCGACCCACTCGCAGACGAGGTCCCAGGCCTCTTGACGCGTCGGTTGCGGCACGACCCCATTTAACTGCTCCCGGCGGCGTATTCTCGCCCGCCAAACGCGGCGTTGGCCACCGCCGCGAGCAGTTACCCTCCGCGCCGATGGAGAAGTTCGTGATCAGGGGCGGACAGCCGCTCTCCGGCGAGATCATCGCCGCGGGCAACAAGAACGCCGCCCTGCCGATCCTCGCCGCCTGCCTGCTCACGGATGAGGAGGTCGTGCTGACGAACCTCCCGCGGATCCGCGACACGGAGACGCAGGTGGCGGTGCTCGAGCGGCTGGGCGTGAAGGCGAGCTGGTCGGAGGACGAGCTGCGCCTGCGCGCCGACGCGGTCGTCGACACCGCCCCTGACGAGGAGCTCGCGGCCCGGATCCGGGCCTCGTTCCTGCTCGCCGGGCCGCTCCTGGCGCGCTTCGGCGAGGCGCGAATGCCGCCGCCCGGCGGCGACTTCATCGGGCGCCGGCGGCTCGATCCGCACCTCGACGCCTTGAAGGACATGGGCGCCCGCATCGAGGGGCGCCGCGAGATCCTGATCTCGCGCCCAGCGGAGGGGCTCAAGCCGTGCGGGATCTTCATGGACGAGCCGTCGGTGATGGCGACCGAGAACGCGCTCATGGCCGCGGCGCTCACGCCCGGGCCGACGACGATCTCGAATGCCGCGTGCGAGCCGCATGTCCAGGATCTCGCCCGGCTACTCGCCAAGATGGGCGCGCAGATCGACGGCATCGGATCGAACGTGATGACCGTCCACGGCCGCGACAGGCTCGGCGGCGCCGAGCATCGGATCTCAGCGGATCACATCGAGGTCGCGAGCTTCATGGCGCTTGCCGCCGCGACGCGCGGCGAGCTGCGCATTCGCGATGCCGAGCCGGACGACCTGATCACGATTCGCCGCCACTTCCGCCGTCTCGGCCTCCAGTCGATGATCGAGGGCAACGACGTGCTCGTCCCGCCCGACCAGGCGCTCGAGGTCCGCGACGATCTCGGCGACGCGATCCCGAAGATCGACGACGGCCCGTGGCCGGCGTTCCCGGCCGATCTCACCTCGATCGCCCTCGCGCTCGCCACACAGGCCCGGGGTACGATCCTGATCTTCGAGAAGATGTTCGAGAACCGGCTTTTCTTCGTCGACAAGCTCGTGGCCATGGGCGCTCGGATCACGCTTTGCGATCCCCATAGGGCGATCGTCAGCGGTCCGAGCCGTCTTCACGGAGAGCGCGTCGAGAGCCCCGACATCCGCGCCGGGATGGCCATGCTCATCGCGGCGCTGTGCGCCGAGGGCACGTCCGAGATCGGCAACGTGGTGCAGATCGACCGCGGCTACGAAAAGATCGACGACCGGCTGCGCGGCCTCGGCGCCCACATCGAGCGGGTGGCGGTTGAGCCGGTGCCGGTCTAGACGCCCGCGCCGAGCCCCGCGAGGGGAGAAGACATGACCCATCCCATCCCCCCCGGGACGCGCGACATCCTGCCCGACGAGATGCGCGAGCTGCGCCGGCTCTCGCTGGCGCTGATCGACGCATTCGAGCGCTTCGGTTACGGCGAGGTCGCGACGCCGACGATCGAGTACGAGGCGGTGCTCGCTCGCGGCGACGAGCGTGGGGCGCCGGTCGCCTACCGGTTCTTCGACGAGTCCGGCGAGCTGCTCGCGATGCGCTCCGACATGACGATCCCGATCGCGCGGCTCGTGGCCAACCGCTTCGCCGCCGAAGAGCCGCCCTTCCGCCTCTGCTACCTGGCCCGTGCCTACCGCGCCGTCCGGCCGCAGCGCGGCCAGATGCGTGAGTTCACGCACGCGGGCGTCGAGCTCGTCGGCGCCCCGGCGCCCGCCGGCACCGTCGAGGTGATCGACGTGCTCGCGGCCGCGCTCGACGCGGCGGGTCTCGGGCGCGCCGTGATCGGCCTCGGCGACTCGGAGCTCTACAAGCAGCTCCTCGACGAGGTCGGGGTGGAGCCCGGCGCCCGCGCACGGGTGCTCGACGAGCTCGCGACTCACGATCACGTCGGCCTCGAGGCCGAGCTCGAGCGGGCCGAGCTCTCCGCGGCCGAGCGCGAGGTCCTGGTCCGGCTCCCGATGCTCCGCGGCGGCCCCGAGGTCCTCGACGAGGCCCGCGAACTCGGCGGCGAGGCGACCGAGCGCGCCACCCGCCGCCTCGCCGCGACGTTCGACGGCCTTCGCGAGAAGGGGATCGCCGACCGCGTGCGCCTCGACCTGGGGTTGCTGCGCGACCTCGGCTATTACACCGGCGCGATCCTCGAGGTGTACGACCCGGCGCTGGGCCACGTACTCGGCGGCGGCGGGCGCTACGACGAGCTGATGGGGCGCTTCGGGCGGCCGCTGCCCGCGGTCGGTTTCGCCCTCTACCTCGAGCGGCTGCACGTCGCCCAGGCGAAGGAGGGCGTGGCGTGAGGGGCGTCGGTGGCGTCGCTGCGGCGACGCGGCGAGAGTCCGGGGACGGGCCGCTCAAGCTGGCGCTCCCGCGCGGGACGTTGTTCGCCGGCACGCTCGAGCTGCTCGACCGGGTCGGCGTCGAGACGAGGGAGCTGCGCGGCGACTCGCGCGCGCTCGTGTTCGACGTCCGCGGCCTGCAGCTGATCACGATGCGGCCCTCCGACGTCCCGACGTATGTCGAGG
Source organism: Solirubrobacterales bacterium (assembly GCA_035296705.1). Lineage (GTDB taxonomy): Bacteria > Actinomycetota > Thermoleophilia > Solirubrobacterales > 70-9 > WHSW01. The sequence continues at coordinate 4,994 of DATHAL010000075.1, read as the reverse complement.
CCGGGGCGGCGGACCTAGGGATCACCGGCAAGGACGTGCTGGTCGAGCAGCGGGACCGCGCCGTCTACGAGCTCCTTGACCTCCGCTACGGGGGCTGCCGCATGGTGCTCGCGGGTCGCGCCGGAGACGAGAGCCTCGGCGAGTCCGAGCGGCGGCTCGGGATGATGCGGATCGCGACGAAGTACCCGCGCACGGCAGAGCGCTACTTCGAGCGCACCGGGCGCCAGGCGGAGGTGATCGATGTCAAGGGGTCGGTGGAGCTGGCGCCGCTGGTCGGTCTCGCCGACGGGATCATCGACCTCGTCGACACCGGCCGCACGCTCGCCGAGAATCAGCTCGAGGTGCGTGAGGAGATCGCCACGTACAGCGCCCGGCTGATCGCGAACCGGGTCTCGCACAAGCTGCGCGCGCCCGAGCTCGACGAGCTCGTGGAGCGGATCCGAAGGTCGACTCGATGAGGGTCGAGCGGATCGATTGGAACGGGTCGGGTCGCGAGGAGCTCGCGCGGCGGCTGCGGAGGCTCATCCCGGCGGCGGACGATGTCACAGCCGACGTCGCGGAAATCCTCGCGCGGGTCCGCGGCGAGGGCGACGCGGCAATCCGCGAGTACACGACCCGCTACGGCGAGCTCGCCCCGGAGAGCCTGCGCGTCGATCCCGGGACGATCACGGCCGCATCCGCCAGCATCGATCCCGCCGTCCACGAGGCGCTGCGCGTCGCCGGGCGCAACATCGCGATCGTGGCGAGGGCGGAGCTCGAGTCGCTGACCCGACCGGCGAGCGCCACGGGGGCGCAGGGGCAGGGGATCGAGGTCCGGGCGGACCCGGTCGGCTCGGCCGGGATCTACGTGCCCGGCGGCAGCGCGCCCCTGGCGTCCTCGGTACTCATGTGCGCTGTCCCGGCGCGGATCGCCGGCGTCGGCAGGATTGCCGTCGCCACCCCGCCAGGACCGGAGGGACGCCCGGCGCCGGCGGTGCTCACGGCCTGCGCGCTGCTCGGGATCGAGGAGGTCTACGCGATCGGCGGCGCCCAGGCGATCGCCGCTCTCGCCTATGGCACCGAGTCGGTACGCGCGGTCGACGTCGTCTCCGGCCCCGGGAACCGCTACGTCACCGAGGCGAAGCGCCTCGTGTACGGCCACGTCGGCGTCGACGGCGTCATCGCAGGGCCAAGCGAGCTCATGGTGGTGGGAGACGGGACGACCAATCCCGAGCAGGTGGCGCTCGACCTCTGCGCGCAGGCCGAACACGGGCCGGAAACGCTGCTCGTCGCCGCCGCTCCGGACGCAGCCCTCCTCGACGCCGTTGCCGAGCGCGTCGAGGGGATCGCCTCGCACCGCCCGAGCGTCGCCGGCGCGCCGCTGGCGCTCGTGACGACGCCGGGGCTGGAGCTGGCGCTCGACCTCGCCGACGCCGTCGCGCCCGAGCACCTCGAGCTGAGCTTCGCATCGGCCGACGAGCTCGCGGCCCGGGCGCGGACGGCCGGTTGCGTATTCGTCGGCTCGGGCGGCGCGACCGCGTTCGGCGACTACGCGGCCGGCTCGAACCATGTGCTGCCGACCGGCGGCGCAGCGCGCTTTGCGGGGCCGCTCGGCCCCGGGGCCTTCATGCGAAGGACGTCCGTAGTCTCCATCCCGAACGCGGCCGCGAGCGCGCTCGCACCACACGTCGCGGCGCTCGCGGACGCCGAGGGGCTTCCGGTGCACGGCGAATCCGCCGAGGCCAGGATCAGGCGATGACCGAGACCACCAGAGAGGCGCGGATCGAGCGCGAGACGGGGGAGACCCGCGTCTCGGTCGCGGTCGCGCTCGACGGGGGCGAGATCCGGATCGCGACCGGCGTCGGCTTCTTCGACCACATGCTCGAGCTCCTCGGGCGCCACGGCCGCCTCGGGCTCGTGATCGAGGCGAGCGGCGACCTGGAGACCGGCGCCCACCACACGGTCGAGGACGTCGGAATCGCCCTCGGGCAGGCGCTCGACCGGGCGCTCGCCGACCGCGCCGGCATCCGCCGCTATGGCGACAGCGCGGTGCCGATGGACGAGGCGCTCGGGATATGCGCGATCGACATCTCGGGCCGGCCGCTCTGTGTGTTCGGCGCCGACCTGCCGCCCACCTCGATTGCCGGCTTCCACACCGAGCTCGTGGAGGAGTTCTTCCGGGCCGTCGCTTCGAACGCGAAGATCACCCTTCACCTCGGCACGCGGTACGGCTCGAACGCTCACCACATGATCGAGTCCTGCTTCAAGGCGTTCGCCCGTGCGCTTCGTGAGGCGGTCGCGATCGACCCGGACGAGCCCGGCGTGCCATCGACCAAGGGGACCCTGACATGAGGCGGCTCAACGGCGCCGCGGCTCGGCTACGCCTCGCATGATCGCAATCCTCGACTATTGGATGGGAAACCTGCGCTCGGTCGAGAAGGCGCTCGAGCACGTCGGCGCGCCGGCGCTGATCACCTCCGACCCGGACCGCGCCGCCGAGGCGGACGGTCTCGTGCTGCCCGGCGTCGGCGCGTTCCCGCGCGCGATGGAACGCGTCACCGAGCTCGGCCTCGACCGGCTGATCGCGACGCGGCTCGCGGAGCGGACGCCGGTCCTCGGGATCTGCCTGGGCTTTCAGCTGCTCTTCGGGCGCTCGGTCGAGTTTGGCGGCGCCGCGGGCCTCGCGCTCGTCGAGGGCGAGGTGACCGGGCTGGACGCGCCGGGGCTCAAGGTGCCGCACATCGGCTGGGAGCCGGTTCGCCGCGAGGCGGAGTCGGAGCTCATGCACGGGATCGAGGACGGCACGCCGTTTTATTTTGTCCACAGCTTCGCGCCGCGGCCGAAGCGTCCGGACGACATCCTCGCGACCGCCGCGCACGGCGAGCGGTTCGTCTGCGCGATCGCACGCCCGCCGCTTTACGGGGTGCAATTTCACCCCGAGAAGTCGAGCGATGCGGGGCTCAGGGTGCTCGGCAACTTCGCCCGCGTCTGCGCGCCGGTCCTGGAACAAGCCGCCTCGACAGCGGCGGGGCTCGGCTCCGTCCCTCGGACTCCGCCTCACAAGTGATCCTCTATCCAGCGATCGACATCCGCGACGGACGCGCGGTGCGGTTGCTCCAAGGGGATTACGAGCGTGAGACCGTCTACGACGCCGACCCGCTCGACGCGGCGCGTCGCTGGGTCGACCAGGGTGCCCGCGCGCTTCACGTCGTCGACCTCGACGGCGCCCGATCCGGCGCCCCGGTCAACATCGAGCACGTCGCGCGGATCTGCGGTGCGGTCGAGGCGCCTGTCCAGGCCGGGGGCGGTCTGCGCCAGGCCGGGGATGTCGAATCGGTCCTCGCGGCCGGCGCCCGGCGCGCGATCCTCGGGACGGCCGCGCTCGCGGACCCGGCCCTGATCGAGGCGCTCGCTGCCGAGCACGGGGACCGCATCGCCGCATCGGCCGACGCGCGCTCGGGCAGGGTCGCGGTCGAGGGCTGGGCACGCGAGAGCGCGATCGGCTCCGCGCAGCTCGTCGCCGACCTCGCGGGCCGCGGCGTGAAGCGCTTCGTCTACACCCCGGTCGAGGTCGATGGGACGCTCGAGGGACCGGCGCTCGACGGGCTCCGGGACGTCGCCGAGGCCGCCGCCCGCTCGGAATCGGAGCTCATCTATTCGGGTGGCGTCGGCGCCCTCGAGCACCTTCGCGCACTCGCCGAGCTCGACCTCGCGGCGCTGGCAGGGGTGATCGTGGGGAGGGCCCTATACGAGGGAGCGTTCACGGTCGGCGAGGGCCAGGCGGCGCTCGAGCGAGGCTAAGCTCGAACTGATGTTCTGGTTGCGGGTCCTCGCGATCGCTCAGGTGGCGCTTTTAGTCCGTCGCCATCTCTCCCTGCTCGAGCCCGACGAGCGGACGCGGCTCGCGACGCTCGTCGCCCAGTCCAGGGGCAGGCCGCACAGGAACCTCACCGCAAACGAGCGTCAGGAGCTGCTGCGCCTCGCGCAGAAGCTCGAGCCCGGGACGTTCGCGCATGGCGCCTGGGGCGCGGCTCGCCGCCGCCTGCGGAGGAAGTAGCGAGGTGGCGCTCAAACGCGTCATCCCGTGCCTCGACGTCGATCGTGGGCGCGTGGTCAAGGGGACGAACTTCGTCGGGTTGCGCGATGCCGGCGATCCCGTCGAGCTGGCGGAGCGATACGACGCCGAGGGCGCCGACGAGCTCGTCTTCCTCGACATCACCGCGTCGCACGAAAAGCGCAACACCATCGTCGAGCTCGCGCGGCGAACCGCCGACAACGTCTTCATCCCGTTCGCGATCGGGGGCGGGATCCGGTCGGTCGAGGACGCGCAGTCCGTCCTCGACGCCGGGGCGGACAAGATCGCGGTGAACTCCTCGGCGCTCGCGCGCCCGGAGCTCGTCTCCGAGCTCGCGACGGTCTTCGGCTCGCAGTGCGTGGTGGTCGCGATCGACGCGAAGCGGCGCGGCCGCGCGTGGGACGTCTACGCGAACGGCGGTCGAACGGCGGTCGACGGCCGCCAAGCGGTGGCGTGGGCGCGGGAGGTCGCGGAGCGGGGGGCGGGAGAGATCCTGCTCACGAGCATGGACCGCGACGGGACCTCCGACGGCTACGACCTCGAGCTCACGGCCGCGGTCGCCGGCGCGGTCCCGATCCCGGTGATCGCCTCGGGCGGAGCCGGCGAGCTCTCGCACCTCGTCGACGGGATCGCCCATGGCCATGCGGACGCGGTTCTATGCGCCTCGATCTTCCACTACGGGCGCTACACCGTCGCGGAGGCGAAACGGGCAATGACGGAGGCGGGGATCCCGGTCCGCGCCTAGCGGCGCTACTTGCGCTTGCGCCCGCCGCCCTGATTGCCCTTTTCGTCCTGTCGCGCCGCCCCCCGCTGCGCGGCCTCCTGGCGCTTTCGCTTCGCGCGGTGCGCGGTCTGCTGGCGCTCGCGCTTGGCCTGCCGGCGGTGCGCCTCGCGTTTTCGCTCCGCCTCCGTCTCGTGCTCGAAGGCGCGGATGCCCGTC
>DATHAL010000074.1:0-29151 GCA_035296705.1 Solirubrobacterales bacterium | reverse complement strand
GGATACTGCGTGGGCGATGTCGGAGGAGAAAGTCGAGATCGCTCGGGCCTTCATGACCGCTTACAACGCGGGAGACGTAGAGGGGTTGATTGGCCTGCTCGATCCCGACGCCACCATGACCACGATTAGCCAGAGAGGCGGACTGCCCTCGAAACGATGGACACCCGATCAGATACGCGCCTACTTCGAGCAGCTCGACGAGACGTGGCTGGATGTTCGGGCTGAGATCGAGGACTACCGCGTCCATGCTGATCACGTCGTGGCCTTGGGCCGCCTATGCGGCACGGGCAGGTCGAGCGGCGTCGAGCTGGATGCCCCGATTGCAACGGTCTTCTTGGTGAAGAACTCGCAGCTCGTCCGAGTGGATAGCTACGGCGATTGGAGCGAGGGGCTCAAGGCCGCCGGGCTGTCGGAGTAGGCATGTCGCAGGAGAACGTCGAGGTCGTGCGAGGGGCCCGAATCGTTGTTCCTCCCTACAGGGGAGGGCGACGCCGGGCGCTCGACGAACGCCTCGCGATCCGATTCCCGGCGTTGGCCCGCTTGCTCGCAGGCACCTTCATGCGGCTCTCGCCGCAATCGCGGCTTCGGCGGCTGATCCTGATCCGCCGCATACAGCAGGCCTACGCCGCGCACAGACGTCGGGACTACGAAGCTGTCCTCGCGGGCTGGGATCGCGCCAGCGAATATCGCCCCAGCCGCGACCTGATGCCGCCCGACTTGGATGCGACCTTCCACGGCCATGAGGGGATGCGCCAGCTGTGGCGGTATTGGCGCGACGCTTTCGAGGACATCCACTGGGAGCCTGAGGAGATCCTCGACTGCGGAGACAAGCTCCTCGTTACCGCCGTCCAGACGGGACGCGGGTCTGGCAGCGGCGTCGCCGTAAGCGAACCGGTATTCCAGCTGTTCACGCTACGACGAGGATTTGTTCAGCGGCAAGAGGACTTCTCGGATCGTTCTCAAGCCCTCGAAGCCGCCGGGCTGTCGGAGTAGCGGTGTCTGAGTCTCCTCAGAGCGTGACTGACCGTCGGTGGCAAACTCGATCAACCGTCGCGGTGTCGGTGCCACGTGAACCCCTCCTACACTGATCGAGATGAGTCCAGCTGACGAAAAGCGACGGGAGGCGGAGCGCTATCGGGCTGCGGCCGAGGAGGCGCTGGATCAGCTCGACTGGCTGGTCGGATACCTGGAGCGCATCCATAAGTCCGAGATCGCGCGGGCCCTCGCCCGCAATCGTTCGCAGATCCGACGACAACTGAGGCAGGGCTAGGCGCAGTCGTCGGAAACCGCTTGTTTATGCGGCATCTGCGCCCGCGGGTGGGCCTTGAAGTAGACCTCCTTGATCCGCTCGCGCGAGAGGTGCGTGTAGAGCTGCGTGGTGGCGACGTCCGCGTGGCCGAGCATCTCCTGGACGGAGCGCAGGTCGCAGCCGCCGGAGAGCAGGTGCGTCGCGAACGTGTGCCTGAGGGTGTGGGGGCTCATCTTCCTGTCGAGCCCCACCCCCTTGGCGTGGCGCTGGATGATCTTGTAGAGGCCCTGGCGGGTCAATGGACCCCCGCGGAAGTTGACGAAGAGCTTTCGCTCGACGCCCGCGGCGACCAGCTCCGGTCGTCCTGAGCGCAGGTAGCGCTCGAGCGCCAGACTCGCCTCGCGGCCGAGCGGCACGACCCGTTCCTTCGAGCCCTTCCCGTGCGGGCGGACGAACCCGCGTCGGATGTCGACGTCGCTCGTCTCGAGGCCGATCGCCTCCGAGGCACGCAGGCCGCACCCGTACATCACCTCGAGCAGCGCCCGGTCGCGCAGAGCGATGGGGTCGGCGCCCGAGGCGCTCTCGAGGAGCTTCGTAACCTCGCCGTGGCTGAGGACGTGCGGCAGCTTGCGGCTCTTGCTCGGGGGGCTGAGGGTCGCGGTCGGGTCGTCGTCGATCAGGCCCTCACGGCGCAAATGGCGGTAGAAGGACCGAACGCATGCGGTCTTGCGGCTGATCGTCGCCGGCGAGCAGGGGGCACGGCCGCCCTCGCCCTCTGCGTCCGGCGGCGTGCCCGTGGCGAGGTCGGCGAGGAAGTCCGCGATCTCGGCGCGCTCCGCCGCGGTCGCTTCCCGTCCGCGCGTCCCGAGGAAGGTTCCGAACTGGAGCAGGTCGGTGCGATAGGCGTCGAGCGTGTTGCGCGCGAGCCCGCGCTCGAACTCCAGGTAGGCGAGGAAGTCGAGGACAAGCGCCTCGAACCGCGCGTCGCCCGCGCGCTCCTCGGGCTTGGGGACGGCGATCGCCATGCGCCCAGGTTCTTGCGGACCCGGCGCGCCCCTGCCGGTGCAACGGCGCTACCGGGCCAGGCGCTGTGCGAGCAGGAGCATCCCGATCAGCGACTTCGAATCGGCGCACTCGGAGATCGCGGCGTCGAGATCTGCGAGCGGCCATCGCACGATCTCGATCCGCTCCGAGGGGTCCGGCTCGTGATCGGCCACGTCCTCGAGCCCGGTCGCGAAGAAGATCGTGACCTCCTCCTCGGCGAACCCGGGCGAGGTGTAGAAGCGCTTCACCTCCTCCCATTCGCTGGCCGAGCGGCCGATCTCCTCGACCAGCTCACGCTTCGCGCACTCGAGTGGCGACTCACCCTCGACGTCCAGCTTGCCCGCGGGCACCTCGAGCAGCGCCTCCTCCCCCACCGCCTCGCGGGGCTGGCGCACCAGCCAGATCGCGTCGGAGTCGTAGGCCACGATCGCGACCGCACCCGGATGCGCGACGACCTGGCGCTCGGCCGTACTGCCGTCGGCGTGGCGGAACTCGTCAATCCGGACCGACGCGATCGGCCCCTCGTACACCGTCTTCGACCCGATCCGCTCCATCCGCGACCCCTACCCGCTCGCCGCGGCCGCCAGCGCGGTACCGGCGGCGAGCGGCGCCGCGAAGAACAGAGGGTCGTCGTCGATCGACCTGCCCATGGTGCGGTCCGGCAGCCCCGATGCCGTGTAGCCGTCCAGGTCGATGTCCGGCTCGACGGCGAGATCGTGGCGGCCGGTGCAGATCGCGATCAGCTCGTCGAGGGCGGCCTGGGCCGAGCCGCCCTCCGGCGCTTCCTCCGAGAGAAGCGGCCAGCCCTCGAGCTCGGCCTCGGGCACCGGCACGCGCACGGGCGCCAGCAGGAGCTCGAGCACCGAGGCGGTGTGGTGGCTCAGGCCGCGGTGCCGGGGGCGCGCGTCCGAGCTCGACATCCGTGGGCAGAGCAGCGTCGGCAGGCCGAGGGCGAGCGCGGCGTGTGCGGCGTCGAGCGCCGCCACGCCGCCGTGGCCGAGGCGGGTGGCGGAGCCGAGGACGCCCGGGCCGGGCCCGGCCACGATCGCATCCCAGCCCAGTCGCCGGGCGGCCGCGTCGAGGCCCCCGACGAGGCTGATCGCCTCGTGCTCGCCGCCGTAGCTCGCGCCCGCCGTGACGTGTCCGCAGAGCAGCCCGCGGCTGCGCAGGTCGACCACGTCGCGCGAGAGCGAGCCCGGCAGCGCTGCACCGGCCCCCTGGACGAAGCCGAGCCGAAGGCCCGGCCGCGCCTGCGCGGCCGCCCACGCCAGCGGCGCCAGATGCCCGTGCAGCGAGATCACGGCGGTCGGCGGCTTCGGCCCGAGCGCCGGATCGCCGTGCTCGATCTCGACCGGCTCGATCGGGTGCTGGAGCGATGTGTAGTTGAGCTTCATCACGTGGACGCCCTCCTCGCCGCTGCCGCGAAGGCCACGCGTGAGGTTCACGTGGACGAGGTCGAATCCGCCCGAGCCGAGGCCGAGATCGCGGCCCTGCGTGTTGACGACCACCTCGTCGCCGAGCTCGATTTCGCCGACCATCTGGACGTCGGCCCAGGCCGCGCGGCGCTCACCGCCGACCTCGACCGTGAGCGGGTCGGTCTCGACGACATAGCCCCGCCTCAGCTTCAGCAACGTCCGCTCACTCGCGCGCGCCGTCCGCGGCCAGCTCGGCGATCGCCTCGCAGACCTCGAGCATCTCCACCAGCCTGCGCGCGGCGACCGTCTCCGCGGGCGTGTGGTTCGCCTCCGTTCCGTTGGCGAGCAGGACACACTCGAAGCCGCGCGCGACGAGGGCGTTGGCGTCGCTGCCGCCGCCGGTCGCAACCTCGCGCGGCTCGATCCCGCAGCGCTCGAAGGCCAGGCGCGCCAGCCGGACCGCGTCCGCGGAGGAGGGCTGGCGGTAGCCGCGGAACACCTCCGTGACCTCGACGTCGACGTCGCAGCCGTGCTCGGTCGCCGCCCACGTGCACGCGTCCACCATCGCGCTCATCGCCTCGGCGACCTTGGCGTCCTCGAGCGCCCGCGCCTCCCCCTCGAGCCGGCAGTGGCCGGCGACGACGTTCGACGCGGAGCCGCCCTCGATCACGCCCACGTTCGCGGTTGTCTGCTCGTCGAGTCGCCCGAGCCTCATCGCGGTGATGGCGTCAGCCCCAGCCGCGATCGCCGAGTGGCCGTCCTCAGGGCGAATCCCGGCGTGCGCCTCCTGGCCCTCGAAGTGGCCGACGAGACGCTGGTAGGTCGGTGCCGCGACGATCACCTCCCCGATCGGGCTCGCATGGTCGAGCGCGTAGCCGAACGGCGAGCGCAGCGACCCGAGGTCGAGCTCCTTCGCGCCGCGCAGCCCGTCCTCCTCGGCGACGGTGAACACCAGCTCGAGGCCGGTGCGAGGCGCCGACTGCGTCGCGCGCGCGGCGAGCTCGATCAGCACCGCGACCCCCGCCTTGTCGTCCGCCCCGAGGATCGTCTCGCCGCGACTGCGAAAGACGCCGTCGACGAGCTCCACCTCGATCGGTCCCGGCTCGGGCACGGTGTCGAGGTGCGCGCTCAGCATCACCCACGACTCGCTGGTGCCCGGAATCCGGGCGATCAGGTTGCCCGCTCCGGCCCTGGCCGCGGCCGCGGCGTCGTCCTCGACGACGTCGACGCCAAGGGCTCGCAGCTCCTCGAGCACGGCATCGGCGACCCGCCGCTCGGATCCGGTGGGGCTGCGGATCTCGCACAGGCGCACGAAGCGGTCGAGGAGGCGCTCCCGGCTCATCTCGCGCGGAAGGCTATGCGAGCGTTTGCGTGCGCGGCTAGGAGGCGACGACGACGTGAACGAGGCCGCCGAGGCCGTCGCCGGCGATCGCGCCGCGGACCCGCTCCGCGACGGTCTGCTTGACCCGCTCCCGCTCATCCGGGTCGATGGCGCCGTACGCCTCGGCGATCGGCGCCGCGAGCTTGAGCGTCTTCTCCCAGTGATCCTCGGGCGTGTCATAGCTCCACTCGACGGAGACCTGGGAGATGGTCGGATCGCCGAATCCCGCGCCCGTCACCAGCTGGCGGATCCGGTCCGGGTCGGCGAGGCCGAAGATGCCCGGCCCGTCGGGCTCCGGTGGCGGAAGGTAGCCGAGCTCGACCATCGTCATCCCCGGGATCGCGGCCCATGCGTTCTGCAGCGGGCTCGCCCAGACCGCGAATGCGAGCCGGCCGCCGTCGCGCAGGACGCGCCGCGTCTCCACGAGCGCGGCCGCGGGATCCGCCATCAGCATGTAGCCGAACCGGCACACGACGCCGTCGACGGAGTCGTCGTCGAGGTCCATGTTCTCCGCGTCGAGGACCCGGAACTCGAACCGATCGAGGCCGAGCTCCTCGGCGCGGCGTCGGGCCGCGTCGACCATCGACGGCGCGAAGTCGGTCGATATCACCCGGCCATCGTCGCCGAGGCGCTCAGCGACGAGGAACCCCGTCTCCCCCGTGCCGGCCGCCAGCTCGAGCACCGTGTCACCCGGGCTCGGGTCGAGCCCCGCGACCATCCGCTCGCTGACGCCGCGTGTCGCTCCCCAGAGGAAGCTCCGCTCCTCGTCCCAGTTCGCGGCGAACCGGTTCCAGGTGTCCAGGGAGGCGCTGCGGTACTCGGCGAGATCCACCCCGCGACCCTACCTCAGCTCGGCATCTCGGCCAAGTCGGTTGACGAGCATCCGGTCGTGCGGATCGCGTGGGCAAGATCAGCCTCCTCGGCAGGCTCCCGAGCGGTCGCGCCGTGCACTCGGCCAAGGCCAAGCGGTTCGGCAGGGGCGCCTACTCGGTGCCCCAAGGCGCTCGCCTCCAAGGGCAAGCTCAAGGCGAAGGCCAAGGTCACCAACACCTCGAACGGCGCCAACGGCACGTTCAAGGTCACGCTGAAGAGCAAGCGCTGAGCCAGACGCTCGCCGCCGGCGCCGGGCCAAGCGCCCGCGCGCCGGCGGCCGAGCGCGGTTCGGGTAGCCCCCTTGACCATCCCCGGGCCGACGGATACCGTCGTCGGCCGGGTGGAGCACGTGGAGCAGGCAGTCCTCAGACGCCCTCGGCCGCTTCCGGACCTGATCCGGTTCGGGCTGATCGGGGCGCTGTTCGCGCTCGCGGCGGCGGCGTGGCTGCTGACCGACGAGCGCATGGGCGGTATGGACGCCGGTCCGAACACCGACCCTGGCGAGCTCGGGTTCTTCGTCACGACCTGGGTCGTGATGATGGCCGCGATGATGTTCCCCTCGATCTGGCCGATGGTGCTCATGTACGCGCGCGTCCAGACGACGAGGCGCTCGCGGGGCACCGCGGTGCCGATGGGCGCTACCCCGATCTTCATCGTCGGCTACGTGCTCGTCTGGGGCGCGGTCGGCCTGCTCGGCTATGCCATCGCCGACTTCGGCCGCTCATTCGACATCGAATGGCTCTCCTGGGATCGCGGCGGCCCGTACCTGGCCGGGGCGGTCATCGTCGGCGCTGCGTTCTACCAGCTGACGCCGCTCAAGGACAGGTGCCTCACCCGCTGCCGGAGCCCGCTCATGTTCCTGCTCGAGAGCTGGCGCGACGGCCGCATTGGCGCTTTGCGAATGGGCGTCGAGCATGGCGCCTGGTGCGTCGGTTGCTGCTGGGCGCTGATGGCGGCGCTGTTCGCGCTCGGCGTGATGAGCATCGGCTGGATGGCCTTCATCGCGGCGCTGATCGCCGCCGAGAAGCTCCTGCCGGCACGGGAGCTTGCCAACAAGAGCATCGCGATAATCCTCCTGGCCCTCGGCCTCGCGGTCGCCTTCGTTCCCGAGGACGTGCCGGGGCTGGTGCTTCCCGACTCGCCGGAGGCGGCGCAGGCCATGGACGCGATGGGCATGGACGACGGCTCGATGGACAGCGGCGGAGCAATGGACGGCGGATCCATGGAGCAGCTGCCCGCCGCCGGCGGCGCGCAGGGCGGCTCGATGAACGATGAGATGTCCGGCAACCGCTAGGCCGCGGCGGGGACCTCCCCCTCGTGCTTCACGAACGCCATCGAGCTGTGGCCGTCCGTGTGCTCGTAATCGAGCACATCGCCACCTGAGACCTTGAGCGTCCTCGCGACCGCGGTCTCCGCGTCGCGGTTCTCCCCGGTGTACTCGAAGCCATTGGGGATCCGAACCACGATCTGGTAGGGATCGGGCGGGTCGATCCCGCGTAGGGTCTCGGTCGTGGTCTCGACCAGGTCGCCGGCCTTGAGGCGTCCGCTGCGGCTCTCCATGTCGAACTCGAAGTCAATCGGCGCGAAGACGGGCTCGCGGACGTGCGGGCAGACCGCGGCGAAGATCTCGAACAGGGTTCCGCCAGCTTGGCCGCTCACGATTGTGAGGAGCGCCTCGCGCTGGCGTCCGTCGGCCGACTCGTCGACGATCGGGATGATGTGCCCGTCGCCCTCGTCGATTCGCCCCGGCCAGTAAGCGGCGCCGACGAACGCGAGCCCGTCCAGCGAAACGTCGCCGTAGTGGCCGCGGTCGATCCGCATGGCGATGATGCCCTCGCACTGGCCGTGCGTCGGAGCCTGATTGAAGTCACACGGGCACCCGGGATCGCAATTGCAGTTCTTGAACCAAGCGCCCTCGAGCGACCAGGTTTCCGCCATGGTGGGCCTCCTCTTCGACTAGCTGGCAACGCCGACCTAACGCCTCTCGCAGCGCCGGGCAAGGCGCCGCGCCAGCCGCGCGGCTAGGCCGGTCGCCGCAGCGCGGCGTCCTCGACAGCGACGTCCTCAGCCGCCGTCGTCGCCGGCGCCTCCTCGGGAGCGCGGTCTGCAGCGTGCCGGGCCGCCGCCGCAGCGAACTCCCTGAACAGCGGCTCGGGCCGCGTCGGGCGCGAGTTGAACTCGGGGTGGAACTGCGAGGCGACGAAGAACGGGTGGTCGGCGAGCTCGATGATCTCGACCAGCCGCTCGTCCGGCGAGGCGCCGCCGCAGACGAGCCCCTCGTCCTCCAGTCGGCGGCGAAGCTGGTTGTTGACCTCATAGCGGTGACGGTGGCGCTTGTAGATGACGGCCTCGCCGAAGATCTCGCGCGCCCTCGTGCCCTCGTGGAGCTTCACCGGGTCGGCACCGAGCCGCATCGTGCCGCCCATGTCGGAGACCTCCTTTTGCTCGGGCAGCAGGTCGACGACCGGATAGGGCGTCTCCGGGTCGAACTCGGTCGAGTTGGCACCGTCCATGCCGGCGACGTGGCGCGCGAACTCGGCGACCGCGAGCTGCATCCCAAGGCAGATGCCGAGATACGGGATGCCCTGTTCGCGAGCGACGCGCGCCGCCTCGATCTTGCCCTCGATCCCGCGCTCGCCGAACCCGCCGGGAATCAGGATCCCGTCCGCCCAGCCGGCGATCTCCTCCGCGTCGAAGTCCTCGGAGTCGACCAGCTCGACCTCGACGTTGGTGCCCTGGTGGTAGCCGCCGTGGGTGAGCGCCTCGATCACGGATTTGTAGGCGTCCGCGAGCTGCACGTACTTGCCGACGAGCGCGATCCGCGTGGTGCCTTCGCAGGCGTCGGCGCGGCGCACGAGCTCCTCCCACTCGCGGAGCTCGGGCGGCGGCGCCTCGACCGCGAAGTGGTCGAGGACGAGGTCGTCGGCGCCCTCCGCCCGCATCACGAGCGGCACCTTGTAGATGTTGTCCACGTCGCGCGCCGAGAGCACCGCGTCCTCGGGGATCGAGCCGAACAGGGCGATCTTCTTGCGGAGCTCGCGGTCGAGCCCCTTCTCGGAGCGGCAGACCAGCGCGTGCGGCTGGATGCCGATCCGGCGCAGCTCGTTGACGGAGTGCTGGGTCGGCTTCGTCTTCATCTCGCCGGCGTGGCTGATGTAGGGAACGAGCGTCAGGTGAAGGAACATGCAGCGCTTCGACCCGAGCTCGGAGTAGAGCTGGCGGATCGCCTCCAGGAACGGCAGGGACTCGATGTCGCCGACGGTTCCGCCGATCTCCGTGATCACGAAGTCGACCGCCTGGGACTCCGCGACGATCAGGATCCGCTGTTTGATCTCGTCGGTGATGTGCGGGATCACCTGCACGGTGGCGCCGAGGTAGTCGCCACGGCGCTCACGACGGATCACCGAGTTGTAGACGGCGCCCGCGGTGACGTTCGAGGCGCGCGACGTGTTCTCGTCCGTGAAGCGCTCGTAGTGGCCGAGGTCGAGGTCCGTCTCGGCGCCGTCTTCGGTCACGAACACCTCGCCGTGCTGGAAGGGGCTCATCGTCCCCGGGTCGACGTTGATGTAGGGATCGAACTTCTGGAGCTGGACGCGGAACCCGCGGCTCACCAGCAGACGGCCGATCGAGGCCGCCGCGATCCCCTTGCCGAGCGAGGAGACGACGCCACCGGTGACGAAGATGAAGCGCGTCTCGCCCGGCTTCATCGCTCGTAACCGCCTCTGCTCACTCTGCCGAGCGAGTCTAGCCAGCGCAGTGGCGGAAAGCCTTCGATCGTCCTCGAGATCGAGCGGAACTCCCCGTAGACCGTGAGCGCCGCGACGATCGCCAGCGCGATCCAGCGGCCCGTGTCGTCGAGCGTCGTCAGCAGCGCGATCCCGGCAAGTGCGCCGACGAGGTTGGAGCCGGTGTCGCCGAGCATCGCGCGCTCGCGCAGGGTGAACGCGGCGCCGATCAGGACGGGACCGATGAAGATCCCGAGGAGCTCAACCGGCCCGACCGTCCAGGCGCCGATGCAGAGGCCGGCCAAAAGCGTCGCGAAGACCTTCTCCACACGGCCCGGACGCAGGTCGAGCAGGTTGAAGAGGTTGGTCGTGAGCAGCAGGAGCAGCAGGTCGCCGAGGTAGTCGAGCCCCACGCGCCCGCGCCCCGAGACCGCGTACGCCGCGAGCGCTAGGGCGCCGACGGCCTTGATCGCTCCGGTCGAAAAGCCGCCGGCGAGCGCTGCGCGGGCGTGGCCGCGCCAGCCGCGGTGCGTATCGGCGGCGAACCCCCGCCCGAGCGCGTCGTCGAGCACGCCGAGCAGGGCGACGCCGAGGATGTAGACCATCCACTGCCGCAGGGCCGGCTCGAGCAGGTCGAGGTCGGCGCGATCGTCGAGCAGCGCCAGCGGCGCGAGCGCGAGAAGCGAGCAGGCGACGAGCGCGGCGCCGGCCGGAAACGCGATCGTCGCGCCCCGGTAGTTCTCCCGCGCGAGGCCGCTGCGCGCCATGTCGGCCAGCCACGGCCCGAGCAGGAACGCGGCGAGGAGCGCCGAGAGGACGAGGCCCGAGAGCATCGGCCGCGCCTACTGGCGCCCACCGGCGCCGCAGGCGAGACCGCGCGGCGCGAGCAGGTCGGGCAGAAGCGCGTCGGCGGTGTCCTTCACGCCGTAGTCGCCCTCGGCGCAGTCGAGCGTGTAGACCAGCGAGACCTTGCCCGGGAGCTCGTTCGCGTCGTCGACGCTCGCGGCAACGCTCCCGTCGAAGAACCCGATCGAGCTCTCCGGGGCGTCGGCACGCTCGGTGCCCACCACCGGGATCCGCTGGTCGACGAGCGCCTCGACGAGCCCGTCCTCGAGCCGATCGGTCTCCTCGGACTGCCGCGCGGGAAGGTCGTCGGGCCGAGAGCGAACGATGACCACGGCATCGACGTCGCCCGGCTCGCCGCTGTAGCGCCTGAAGAAGACCGAGCGGAGGTCGGCGAAGCGCCGGCCGCCGTGGACGAGCAGCGTCCCGGCGCTGCGGATCGAGCGGTCAAACTGCTCGCCGCGGCTGAGCTGCGGGCGCCCGGCCGAGACGTCGGCGACCGCGTCGAAGTCCGGCGGCTCGCGCACCACCGCCACCTCCTGGAGCGTTCCGCCCGCGGTCTGGACCGCCGCGCGGATGTCACCCGCCAGGTCGTCGGCGATGTCGCCGAGCGCGACCACGGCGATCTCCTTGCCGCGCAGGCGCCCGTCGACCAGTGCCGGGTACGCGAGGCGCCCGAACTCGGCCTCCTCCTGGAGCTGCGCCTGCAGATCGTCGACCTGGTCGCGGGCGCTGTCGAGGTCCTCGCGGAGGCTTCGCTCGAGGCTCTCGGCCGTCCCCGTCAGGACGTCGGACCCGAAGCCGACCCCGATCAGGATCCCGACCGCCAGAGCGACGAAGACCGCCGCGAGTGACGCGGCGTGGTAGCGCGCCGAGTAGCCCATCTAGCGCCCGAAGATCACAGTAGGCGCCTCAACAGCGGCGCGGCTCGGCTTCGTCCTGTCGGACTCCGCCTCACAGGTCGAGCGCCACCTTGATCTTCAGCCACAGCAGGTCGAAGAACTCGGCGAGCGCGGGCGAGCTGAGCACGATGATCACGAGCAGGGCGAGCGCGACGCCGAAGAACGCCCACATCTGCCAGCCGCGAACGCCCGGGTTGTAGAGGCGGCTGACGCCCTTGGCGTCGATCAGCGTCTCGCCGATCCGCAGCCGCGTCAGGAACGTCGACGACATCCCCGCGCGGTTCTTGTCGAGGAACTCCGTGAGGTTGAAATGGGCGCCGACCGAGACGATGAGCTCGGCGCCATTCTCGTGCGCGAGCAGCATCGCGACGTCCTGGCTCGTGCCCACCGCCGGCACCACCTTGGGCTCGAGCCCGAGCCGCGCGAGCCGCTCGCGCCCCGGTGCGCGCCCGTCGGGATAGGCGTGTACGACCAGCTCGGCGCCGCAGGTCAGCGCCTCGTCAGTGGCGGAGTCCATGTCCCCGACCACGATGTCCGGCTCGAAGCCCTCCTCGCGGATCGCGTCCGCGCCCCCGTCGACGCCCACGAGGACCGGCTTCATGTCCTCGATGTACGCGCGCAGGGTGCGCAGGTCGCGCCGGTAGGTGGTCCCGCGAACGACGATCAGCGCGTGACGGCCGCGGAAGTGAGTGCGCACGGCCGGGAGCTCGATCTTTCCCACCAGCAGCGCGCCCTCGTCGCGCACGTGCTCGATCGTGTTCTCCGCGAACGCAGCGAGCGCCTCGTTGATCCGCCGGCGCTGGTACTCGATCTGCTCGGTGGCGGTCGGAAGGTCGATCCGCGTCCCGGCCGCCAGCACCTGGCCGTTGCGCCGCACCTCCGGACCGTCCACCGAGACCTTCTCGCCGTCCGTCAGCTCCTCGAAGAGCGGCGCGGACGGGACGTCGACGAGCGGCACGCCCGCCCGGGCGAGGACCAGCGGCCCGGGATTCGGATAGCGGCCGGTCGAAGAGCGCGCGACGTTCACGACCGCCGCGACCTCGCAGGAGACCAGGTCCTCGGCCGCGATCCGGTCGAGGTCGGCGTGGTCGATGATCGCGATCTCGCCGGCGCGCAGGCGCTTGACGAGATCCTTGGTCCTGCGCCCCAGCCGCGCCCGCCCGGTGATCGGCGACGCCTCCTCGGGCCGCAGCTGGATCTCTGGACCGCGCAGCAATGCGCGCGCCCGGCTACGCAGGGCCATTGCCCGATTATGCGGCTTTCAGAAGCTCCTTCGCGTGGCGGCTGGCGGCGGTGTCGCCGCGCTCGGCGCCGAGCATGCGCACGATCTCGGCCAGGAGCTCCTCGCCATCGACCCGCTCGACCGTCGCGCGGGCGCCATCGGGGCCGGCCGACTTCTCGATCCGGAAGTGCGTGGTCGCCATCGAGGCCACCTGCGGCAGATGCGTGATGCAGATCACCTGGCCCTCCGCACCGAGCCGGCGCAGCCGCTCGCCCACCGCCCGCGCCGTGTTCCCTCCGACGCCGGCGTCGACCTCGTCGAAGACGAGCGCTCGCCCGGCTCCGCCGCTCGCCAGCCCGCTCAGCGCGAGCATGATCCGTGAGAGCTCGCCTCCGGACGCGGCGTCCTTGAGCGGTGTCGTCGGCATGCCAGGGTTGGTGGCGATCATCATCTCGACGCTCTCGGCCCCGTTCCGCCCGTAGCCGTCCGGGTGCGGCTCGAACACGACCTCGAGCCGGGCGTCGTCCATCGCGAGCGCGGAGAGCTCACGCGCGACTCGCTCGCCGAGCGCCTCCGCCGTCCGGCGCCTGCCCTCGGAGACCCCCGCCGCGAGCTTGGCGCGCTCGGCCTCGGCGAGCTCGATCCGCGACTCGAGCTCGCCGGCGAGCTCCGCCGCGTTCTCGAGCCGCTCGATCTCGGCGCGGCACCGCTCGCCGTGCGCGAGCACCGCCTCGACCGTGCCGCCGTGCTTTCGCCTCAGCCGGTCGAGCGTCTCGAGTCGCTCCTCGACCGCCTCGAGGCGTTCCGGATCGGCCTCGATCCCGTCGAGGTAGCCACGCAGGTCGGACGCGAGGTCCTCGAGCTCCACGACGGCAGCCCGCAGCCGCTCGACCAGCGGATCGAGCTCAGCATCGACGCCCTCGACGGCGCTGAGGCCCGAGTCGGCGCCGGCAAGGGCCGCCCGCGCGCCGCCCGCGTCATCGCCGGCTCCGTTGAGCGCGGCGACCGCCCCCGCGGCGGCCACCCGAAGCCCCTCGGCGTGGCGAAGGCGCTCGCGGTCGGCGGAGAGCTCGGACTCCTCTGCCGGATCGGGCGCGGCTGCCTCGATCTCCGCGAGCTCGAAGCGCATCAGGTCGAGGTCGCGCTCGCGCGACCCCTCGCGCTCACGCAGCTCCACGAGCTCCCGCCGGAGGCGGACGGCGCTTGCATGCGCGGCCCGGTAGCGCTCCAGGAGCTCGACGTGCTCGGCGCCGGGGAACCCGTCGAGGATCTCGAGCTGCGCCGAGGCGAGCGTGAGGCGGCGATGCTCGTGCTGCCCGTAGAAGGAGAGGAGCCGCGAGCCGAGGGTCCGCAGGTCCGCCGCCGACGCCGCACGCCCGCCGACGAAAGCGCTCGTGCGACCCGACGCGCCGATGCGGCGCCCGAGAACGACCTCCTCGGCCCCCTCGGGCAGGCGCTCGGCGAGCTCGGCCAGCTCCGGCTCGCGGAGGAAGCCTTCCGGAAGCTCGAAGACGCCCTCGACCCACGCCTCCTCGGCGCCGGGCCGGACGATCTGCGGGCGAGCGCGGCCGCCCATCAGGAGGTCGAGCGAGTGGGCGAGCACCGTCTTGCCGGCCCCAGTTTCGCCCGTGATCGCGTTGAGACCGGGGCCGAGCCGCAGCTCGGCACGCTCGATCAGGAGCAGGTTCTCGATCCGCAGCTCGAGCAGCACGCCCCCGTTGTAGCGACGGGCGCCGACGGATTCGGCGACTATGCGCGAACCGGCTCGCGCCTCGGCTCCTCTGGGGCGGAGTGACCCGCCTCAGCGGTGACGAAGTCGCGCTTTCGCACCAGCGCGAACGAGAGTACGGCGCCGACGAAGACGACGATTGCGCCGATCAGCAGGATGTCGTTGAGCGCGGCAATGAACGCGGCGCTTGCCGCGTCGCCCACCTGCCCTTGCAGCTGTGGCGGCGCCGCCGCGACCGCCGCCCGGCTGCCGCCCGCCGCGATCAGCTCGTCGAGCCCCGAGGGAGCGTTCGGCAGCAGCGTGGAGAGGTGTGAGCTGATCTGCGACTGAAACACCGCGCCGAGGCCGGCAACCCCGGTCGCGATCCCGATCTGCCGGAAGGTGCTGTTGATCCCCGATGCCACCCCAGCCCTGGCGGGCGCCACGACGCCGATCGCCGTCGATGCGATCCCAGGATTCGTGATCCCGATCCCGATCCCGGCGACCATGAAGCCGAGCAGCAGCGCCGTCCACTCGGAGTCGACGCTCAGCCCACGCATTGCCAGCAGCCCGGCGCCGACGAAGGCAAGCCCAACGCCGAGCAAGAACCGGGTGCCGATGCGATCCGAGACCTTGGCCGCCGCGGGGGCGACGAAGAACGACAGCAGCGTGATCGGTAGGAAGCGGACACCAGCCTCCAGGGGCGAGAACCCGAGCACGCTCTGGATGTAGAGCGTGATGTAGAGGAACATCGAGAACATCCCCGCCGAGAGCGCCCAGGCCGCGATCGAGACGCCCGTGAACGAGTGGTTCTTGAACAGGCGGACGTCGAGCATCGCGTTGGCGCGTCGCGACTCGACCACGAGGAAGATTGTGAGCAGGACGACCGCGGCGGCCAGCGAGGCGACGATCAGGGTGCTCCCCCACCCTTCCGGGTTGCCGCGAATGAGCCCGAAGATGAGCAGAAAGAGGCCGCTCGAGACCAGAAACAGGCCCGACCAGTCGAGCGGCTGCGGGTCCGTCGCAGCGATGTTGACGAGCTTGCGCTCGGTGAGCAGGACGGCCGTGATCCCGATCGGGACGTTGACGAAGAAGATCCACTCCCAGCCGAAGCCATCGGTGAGCAGGCCGCCGATCAGCGGGCCGATCGCGACCGCGCCGCCGACCGTCGCCCCCCAGGCGCCGATCGCGGTCGCCCGTTCCTTGCCCTCGAACTCCTGGGCGATCAGCGCCAGCGCGGTGGCGAACATCGCGCCGCCGCCGATTCCCTGCAAGCCCCGGGCCAGGTTGAGCAGTGTCGCATCCCCCGAGATTCCGCACAAAAAGGACGCGAAGGTGAACAGCGCGAAGCCGACGGAGAACACGCGCCGCCGGCCCAGCCGGTCGCCGAGCGAGCCGGCGATCAGCAGGAAGGTCGCCAGCGTGAGCGCGTAGGAGTCGACCACCCACTGCAGACTCGAGAGGCTGGCGTCGAGCTCGCGCTGGATGTCGGGCAAGGCGACGTTGACGACGGTGATGTCGAGCAGCAACATGAACGTCGCCACGCAGACCATTGCCAGCGTCCACCACTTACGCTCCATCGCCGGGTCCTCCTCGCGGTTCGTCAGGAAGAGCGATCATCCGCTTGACTGACGATCATATAAAATCGCCGTCGCAGATGAACGCCACCACGACCCCGCTGCCGCCGCTGCCCGACTTCGCACGCGTCTCCCCCGCACTCACTGGGCGGGTCGGACACGTCCTGGCGCGGGCCCACTTCCTGGTCCGGGACTACGCCGACGAGGTCCTGAAACCGTTCGACCTCGCGATCAGGCAGTTCGCGGCCCTCGCCATCCTCAACGGCGAGGGACCGATTTCCCAGCAGGCGCTGGGCCGGCGCCTGGTCTGCGACCGAACGACGATGGTCGAGCTGATGGACGACCTCGAGCGCCGCGGGCTGACCAAGCGCCAGCGCAACCCCGCCGATCGACGCGCGTACGCGATCGAGCTCAGCGAGCGCGGGCGCCAGATCCTGGCCGAGGCCGGGGATCGACTGCGAGCCGCCGAGGGCGTCCTCATGGCTCCGCTGTCGGCCGCCGAGCGCGAGCAGTTGCGCGGTCTGCTGCTGCGCCTGCTCGACCGCTGAGCCGTCGCGGCGCCCAGCCGGTCCGCGATCGCTGGATGGCCTCAGCGCCTAGGACTCGCCGGGCGCGGGGACATCGTCCGCTGAGCGCGCCTCGGTGACCGCAGCCCTCAAGGCACGTCGGCTGAGCACCGCGACGAGGTTGCGCTTGTAGTCGACCGACCCGTTCGCGTCCTCGACCGGATCGCCGGCTTCGGCGGCGACGTCACCCGCCGGCTCGAGCGCCCGCTCGAGGGCGGCGATCGGCGCCTCCGCGAGCAGGGCCTCGGCCTCCGTGGCCCTCGCGGCGCGGACGCCCGCCGACCCGACCGCGAGGCGCACGTCCGCCAATCGCTCGCCATCAATTCGCAGATGGCAGGCGACCGTGATCGCCGGCCGTTCGTGGAGTACGAACTTCCGATGCACCACGACCGCTCCCGGCGCGAGCGCAGGCACCAGGACCGCGGTCAACAACTCCCCGTGTGCGAGGGCGTTCTCGAATGGACCCTGAACGAAGTCGGCAAGTCGGATTCGACGGGCAGGACCTCCGCCGCGGCGCGCCTCGAGCTCCCCCTCCATCGCCAGGAGAAAGGTCGCCGGGTCGGAGTGAGGATCGGCGAAGCAGAGGTTTCCACCGATCGAGCCCATCGTCCGTACTCGCAGGTTGCCGACCCCGCGCTCCATCGCCGCCAGCGCCGGCCACTCGCCGCGCACGATCGGGTGCCGCTCGATCGCCCGGTGCGTCTCCGCGGCGCCGATCCGCAGCTCCCCGTCCGAGCGCTCGATCCCGCGCAGCTCGTCGATCGCCTTCAGGTCGATCACATGGGGGTACTCGGCGAAGCCGAACTTGAACAGTAGGAAGAGCTCGGTGCCGCCGACGTAGGCGACCGCGTCATCGCCGTACTCGTCGAACAGCTCGGTCGCCTGCTCGACCGTAGCCGGGCGGTGGCGCTCGAACGGCGGCAGGGACGTCACGCAGGCACTGCCTCCGCACGCTCCGACAGCACCCGCAGCGTCTCCTCGGCGCCGGCCGCGAGATCGACATCGATACCGAGGTCGGCCAGCCCGCGGCCGAGCGCCGAGACCGCGACGTGCGGATAAAGCGATCGTGACCCTGGGCCCATATGGCCAAGCCGGAACAGCTTCTCGGTCAGCTCCCCATAACCGCCGGAGAGCATCACGCCGTAGCGCTCGCGAATGTGGGCGAGGGCCTCCTTCACCTGGACGCCCTCGGGGCAGCGGATCGCGGTGACGCAATGTGCCGCGTAGTCCTCACTCCTGGGCCAGAGCTCGAGCCCCATCGCCTTGGCTCCCTCGCGGCAGGCACGCGCGGCGGCGGCGTGACGAGCGATCACCGCGTCGAGGCCCTCGTCGAGGCACTCGCTGACCGCGGCGTGGACGCCGTTTACATCTGATACCGACGGCGTGTAGGGGTACTTCACCCGGCCGCCGGCGATCCACGTGTCGCGCCAGTCCAGCAACGAGAGGAACGAGCCCCTCGGCGCATTCGGATTGCGCTCGATCGCCGCCCACGCCCCCTCGCCGACGACGCACAGGGACATTCCGGGTGGCCCGGCGAGGCACTTCTGCGGGCCGCCGACGCAGATATCGACGCCCCAGTCGTCCGTCGCGACCTCGGTGCCGCCGACCGCCGAGACGACGTCGGCGAAGACCAGCGCGCCCGCCTCCTTGGCGAGCGGCCCGATCGCCGCGAGCGGATTCTCGATCCCGGATGGGGTCTCGGAGTGCACCAGCGCGACGAGCTCGAAATCGCCGTGGCGGTGGAGCTCCTCGCGCACCTGCGCCGGGTCGAGCGCCTCGTCGTAGGCGACCTCGAGCTCGACCACCTCGGCGCCGTAGGAGCGCAGCCAGTCGCCGAACCACTTCGCGTAGACGCCGGAGACCAGGTTGAGGCACTTCATCCCAGGGCTGACCACGCCGCGCGCCGCGGCCTCGATTCCGAGGACGGCCTCCCCCTGCATGAGGATCACGTCCTTATCGGTGCGAAACAGCTTGCCAACCAGCCGCTCGGTCTCGCGGAAGCGCTCCAGGAAGACCGGGTCGTAGTCGAAGATCATCGGCTGCCCCTGGGCCTGCTGGACGCGGACCGACGACATCGTCGGCCCGGCGCTCAGCGTGAAGTCGGGTTCGTTCATGAGGTCTCACCACCTTCGCGTCGAAATGCTCGCTTGAGTCGTTCCCACAGCACGCGCGCCATCAGCCGCAGCCCGCCGATCGGCTTCGCGGCATCCGGACGGGCCACCGCCGGGCGCGAGACGGGTCCGTTCCCCGCCGGCGCTGGGGCCGAGCCGCCGCCGGCCTCGGCCGGCCCGAGGCGCGCCGCTATGCACTGCGCCATCTCCTCGACGAGTCGCGCCGCGACGTCGTCGACCACGCCCCGTCCCATCTGGGCCGCGCGCCCGGTCAGCTTCACATCGGTCACGGTCTCGACGCGAGAGGCGCCGCCGTCGGCGACTTCGACGGCCATCGTCATCTTCGCCTTCGCCGTGCCCTGCCCACGCTGCTCGCGTACGTCGGCGACGAGGATCGCTCGGCGTCGCTCGTCGTCGCGCTCGTCGATCCGGACCTTGCCCTGGTAGTTCATCCGCATCGGCCCGAGCTTGATCGCGATCGTGGCTGCGTGCGACCCGTCGTCAGCGGGTGGGCCGACCTCCCCTCCGGGGATGCAGGGGCCGACACGCTCGAGGTCGACGAGCAGCCCGTAGGTGTCGGCGGGCGAGGCGGGGACCTCGAAGTCGTTCTCGATCCTCATCGGATCGCCCTCACTTCTGCCCACGCACGTAAGGCAAGGCCAGGGCCGAAGGCAGGTACGAGCGGCGCGCGAACAAAACCAGGACGACGATCACAACGACGAACGGCAGCATTTGCACGTAGTCCGTCTGGATGTTCACGCCAATCAGCTGCAGGGCGGTGGCGATCGACAGCGAGAGGCCGAAAAGCACTCCGCCGAGGATCGTCCACGGTGCCCTGCCGCGCGAGAGCATGGCGATCACGATCGCGATGAAGCCCGAGCCCTGGGTGATGAACGGGGTGAAGCTGCCCGCGCCGACGATCGTCAGATAGGCGCCGCCGAGGCCCGCCATGCCGCCGGCAAACAACGTTGCCCACGTGCGCGTGGCGGTCACGCTGACGCCGGCGGCGTCGAGCGCCTCGGGCCGCTCGCCGGCCGCCCTGACGCTGAGCCCGGCCGAGGTTCGCTTCATCACCCAGCCCACGACGAAGGCGAGCGCGAAGCCGATGTACACGATCGCGTGCTGGCTGAACAGGCTGTCGCCCAGGATCGGGATCTCCTTCAGGCCCGGGATCGCGAGCTCGGACGGCGAGCCGAGGCTCGGCCGCGACTCCGCGTACGCCGCGTCGTGGATGAGGCTCGTGGACCCCTCGGCGAGCAGGATGATCGCGATCCCGATCACGATCTGGTCGAGGTTCATGCGCACGCAGAGCACCGCCATGATCAGCGCCCCCGCCGCCCCGGCCACGATCCCGGCGAGCATGCCAAGCCACTCCGAGCCGGTGTTGTAGGCGACGACGAATGCGAGGAAGGCGCCGAACAGCATGTAGCCCTCGAGGCCGACGTTCAGGACCCCGGCCTGCTCGGAGACGAGCTCGCCGAGGCTGGCGAACAGCAGCGGCACCGCCGCCACCAGGCCGCCTGTGATCAGCGCGGTGAGGAAATCCTGGCTAAGCAGATCGCTCACCCCGACCCCACCTCCCCGGCGCCGACCGCAGGCCTCGGCTCGCCGGCCGGCACGCCGCTTGCACCACCGTCGCCGCCTTGGCCGCCCGGCGGACGCACCCGGTCGGCCACCTCGGGCGGCACGTAGGCGGTGCCGATCCCCCGGCGTACGCGCACGTACTCGATCACCGCCATGAACAGCAGCATCAACCCGACCAGCACCAGCAGCACGTCGCTGGTGATTTCGGCCTGGCGGGCCGCCGACTCGCCGCCGATCTGGATCACCGAGAAGACGATCACCAGCACCAACGAGCCGATCGCGTTCAGCCGCGCGAGGAAGACGAGCGGGATCACCAACAGGCCATAGGCCGGGTTGAAGTCGGCGCGAAACGAGCCCTGGACCCCGAGGATCTCGATCGAGCCCGAGAGCCCGATCAGGGCGCCGCTGAGCGCAAAGGCGATCACCGTCAGCCGCACCGGGCTGAGCCCAGCGTGCAGAGCCGCCCGGGGACTGGCTCCGAGAACCCGCAGGCGCAGGCCGAGCGAGGTCCGGGTCATGAGCAGATGGACTGCGAGGATCGCGGCGACACCGATCACGAATCCGAGGTGGATGCGGGTGCCGAAGAGCAGGGGCAGGCGCTCGTCGAAGGGGACCAGGTCGGTACGGGCGACGCCGCCGATGTCGGTGCGGAACGGGCCCTTGACGAGGACGTTGGCGACCCCGATGCCGATGAACGACATCATCAGCGTGGTGATGATCTCGTTCACTCCGTAGCGGCCGCGCAGGATCGCCGGGATCAGCGTCCAGGCGCCGCCGATCGCGATCGCGATCGCCATCGTGATCACCAACATCGGCCAGACACCGAGCGAGTCGAGCAGGGACGGCGCAAAGCCGGCCGTGAGCGCGGCGCCGAGCAGGAACTGGCCGTCGCCCCCGAGATTCCACAGGCTGGCGCGAAAGGCAACGATCAGGCCCGCGGCGATCAGCAGCAGGGGGGCGCTGCGGATGATGCTCTCCTGAAAGCCCTCCCACTCGAACAGGCCGCGCTGGAACATATCGGCGTAGAACGTGAACGGATCGCGCCCCAGCACGGCGAGCAGGACGCCCATCACGACCAAGGCGAGGACGATCGGCACGACCGCGATCAGCGTCGCCTCGCCGAGCCGCATCGTCCGCGCTCTCATGCGCCGCTCTCCGCGCGGGCCACCATCAGCGCCCCGATGCGCTCCTCGGCCCCTGCCGAGCTCTCGACCTCGCCGGTGACGCGCCCGCGCGACATGACAACGATCCTGTCGCATAGGTCCACCAGCTCCTCGACCTCCGTCGAGATCACCAGCGCGGCGAGCCCGCCCTCGGCGGCCTCGCGGATCTGGTGACGGACGAATTGCGCCGTGCGCACGTCGAGCCCGTGGGTGGGCTTGTTGAAGACCACGACGCGCGGCTTGCCGGCGAACTCGCGGGCAAGCAGCAGCTTCTGGACGTTGCCGCCGGACAGGGTTGCCACCCGGGTGCGGACGCTCGGCGTGCGCACGTCGAAGCGCGCGACCAGATCCTCGGCGAAGCGGTCGATCTCCGCGCGGCGCTCGGCCCCCCCGCGCCAGAACGGGGCCCGCCCGATCCGCTTTAGGACCGCGTTCATCGCCACGTCGAGATCGCCCACCGTGCCCTCCTCGAGCCGGTCATCGGTGACGTAGCGCAGGCCACGACGCTCGCGCTCTCGCACGCCGATGCGCGTCACGTCCTCATCGAAGAGGCGGATCTCGCCGGCGCGGGGGCGGCGTTGGCCGGCGATCAGCTCGGCGACCTCGCGCTGGCCGTTGCCGTCGACCCCGGCGATCCCGACGATCTCGCCGGCGCGAACCTCGATACCAACATCGGCGAGCGCGACCGCCTCGTCGTCGGCGTCGAGCCCCAGGCCCCTCACCGCGAGGGCGACCGGGCCGAGCTCTCGCCGCCGCGGCTGCTCACGGGCTGCCGGTGCCGCCTCTACCTCGACCGCGTCGGCGAGCTCGGACGCCTGCTCGCCGAACATCATCTCGACGATTCGCGCTGAGAGCTCGGACTCCGAGCGGCCGCGCAGGTCCGCCGGCGCCAGCGAGCCGACCTTCCGCCCGGCGCGCAGGACGCTGACCCGATCGCCGAGCTCGATCGCCTCGTGCAGCTTGTGGGTGATCAGGACGACGGCCAGGCCCTCGGCGGTGAGGTGCTCAAGCTCACGGCGCAGTTCCTCATAGCCCTGCGGCGTGAGCATCGAGGTCGGTTCGTCGAGGATCAGGACCCGCGAGCCCTGGCGCCACAGCGCCTTCATGATCTCCACCTGCTGCTGCTGGCCGAGCGCCAGGGCGCCGGCGCGGGTGCCGGGCTTGAAATCGACGCCGAGCAGGCGCGCCAGGTCGGCGAATCGCTCCCGGGCGCCGGCCAGGTCCAGCCGTCCTGTCCCGCTCTGCGAGCCGAGCATCAGGTTCTCGAGCACGCTCAGGGTCGGGACCAGCGTCAGGTGCTGATACACGGTTCCGATGCCGAGTTCGATCGCGGCGCGCGGCGAGTCGATCACCACGTCGCGGCCCTCGAACCGGATCGTCCCAGCGTCGGGGCGATACATCCCGGAGAGGATGCTGATCAGGGTCGACTTGCCGGCACCGTTCTCGCCGAGCAGCGCGTGGACCTCGCCAGCGAGCAGGTCGAGGTCGATCCGGTCGTTCGCGAGCACGCCCGGAAACGCCTTGGTGATCCCGCGCAGCTCGAGCAACGGCGCTTTCTGGGGCGAGGCGGCGGCGGTCACGCCCCTCCCAGGAACTCGAGCACGGTCAACGCAAGCACCGACGCGGTAGTCATCGCCGCCTCGGCGCCAGCGGCCGACGCGAACTGGCGTGCGCCCTCGTCGGTGTGAAACGCCCAGCCGGCCGGATTGCCGATCCCGATCAGCGCCGACGGGACGCGGCGCGAGATCTCACCGAAGTCCGTGGCGAAGGGCAGGGGCGGCGGCTCGGCCAAAAACCCACGCCCGGCCCGCTCAAAGGCCCTTGCGACGGCGCCCCGCACGTCCTCGTCCGGGACGATCCCCGGCACCGTCCGGGCGGTCACCCAGGTTGCGTCGGGCAGGCGCGATCGCAGGTCGGCCTCGAGCCCGTCGAGCGCGCCGTCAGAGTCGGCGGTCAGAAACCAGGTGATGCGCGTAGCCATTCCCGATCCCTCCTCCACGTCGCCATCCAGTTCCAGGCTCTCGAGCATGAGCGCGTCAGAGCGCGGCCCGGCAGCCGCCTCCAGGGCGCGGGCCGCTGCCGCGCGGGGCGCCTCGATTGTCTCGTCCACGGTCCGCGCCCCAGAGACCGTCGCGACCAGCCGGCGCATGCGGCGCGAACGAAGGCTGACCGTGTCGTTGAATTCGGGGTGGGCATAGAGCGCGACGTCGAGGTGATCCCAGACCCCCGCGGCAGCGGTCAGCGCCTTGCCCCCACCGCGGTCGCGTGTTCCCGGGGCGTGCAGCTCATCCGCCGGACAGCCGATGACCTCGACGGCGCCCGCCAGCTCGCCGCGCACGTCCGCCAACGCGAGCGCCGCGCCCGCGACACCGCCCGCGATCGGGCCGTGACCGCACGAGTGCACGGGCGCCACCATGCCGTCGGGGCGCACGGCGGGGACCGCGTCGTAGAGGTCGACGATGCCGACCTCGCGCCCGGCCGCGCGGCCCTCCAGGCGGGCGCGAAACGCGGTCGCGCACCCAGCGATCCCGCGCTCCACTTCATAGCCCGCTTCCTCGAGCTGGTCGGCGAGGAAGCGAGCGCACGCGACCTCCTCGTGGGCGAGCTCCGGGTGGGCGTGAACGAACTCGACCGTCGCTTCGATCTCGGCGCGATGGGCGGCAACCGAGGCCAAGGCGCGTTCGGTGAGCCCGCCGAGCGCCCGCTCGCCCACCGCGCCCTGGCCCGGAGCCCTCGTCTCGTGTGAACCCATCTGCACCTGCCGTCGCTGGCCGGCGGCCGGGGCCCCGTGTGAGGCCCCGGCCGCGACGCTGCTTGTTGTCTTCGACTAGCCCTTGTTGATCAGGGCGTCAACCTGGGACTTCTCCTCGGTCAGCGGGACCTTGATGTCGCCGTCGATGATCTTCTGCTTGGCGTCCTCGATCTCGCTCCAGGTCTGATCGTCGATCAGGTCCGTCTGAAGCAGCGAGATGCCGCCGTTTTCGAGGTCGAGCTCATACCCCTGCTCGCCGAACGTGCCGTTGCCGATGTCCTCGATCGCGTCGGTGTAGAGCCCGTCGAAGCTCCACAACACCGACGAGAGCAGGACGCCCTGGTCGTCGATCGACGTCTTGTCGCCGATTACGTCGATGAACTTGACGTCATCGGCGTTCTCGACGGCCTGGAGCATGCCGAACGACGAGCCGTCGCCCATCCCGAAGACGATGTCGGCGCCGTCGGCGATCACCGCCTCGGTGACGCGCTTACCGCCCGCCGTGTCGGCGTACCCGGCCTGTCCGATCTGGGCGAGCTCGATCTCCACGCTCGGATCGACGGAGCGCGCGCCGGCGATGAACCCGCCGGACATCTTGTTCCAGTTCGTGTCGTCCGCCGAGATGACGATTCCGAGCTTGCCGGACTTCGTCGTCTTCGCGGCGAGGATTCCCGCCAGGTAGGCGCCCTCCTGGCTCGCGGTCTCGGAGTCGGCCGAGACTTCGGGTTGGTTGGCCTCCGGGTTGTCCCAGACCAGCTCGGGCACACCCGTCTGCCCGGCGACGTCCGGGGCGGTGGTGTTGTACCCGGATGCCTGGGCGATGATGAACTCGTTGCCGCTGGTCGACAGCTCGCGCAGGATCGGCGAGATGTCCTCGTAACCGGAGTTGTCGGCTACCTCGACGTCAATGCCGAGCTGATCGGCGGTCTTCTCGGCTCCCTCGACGCCCTGCTGGTTCCAGCCGTAGTCGTTGCCCTTCTCCGGCGTGACGATCGCGAAGCTCGAGATCGACGCCTCGCCGGACGACTCGCCCGTGTCGTCCGAGCTGTCGTCACTGCCGCATCCGGCGACGATCGCCGCGGCGAGTAGGAGGCTGGCAACCGCGGCGCTCAGCCTCAGTCCCCTCCCTCCACGGCCGCCGCGTTCGCGCTCGGTGGTTGTGTGCTGTGCCATGACCCTCTCCTCTGTTGATGCGTATTGACGGCCTCGGCGCCGGCCGCTGGGCCGTTGCGATGCGACGTGGGGCTCAGCCATCCGAGCCACTTCCGTTCGGCGCCGTCACCGACGCATCATCGCTGCCGAAGAACAACCTACGTGCGTTCAAACCCAGGACCCGGCGGCGCGCTTCCTCGTCGAGGCCGCTCGCTTCGACCTTGCGAAGCTCTACGCCCGGATCATGAAATGGCGCGTCCGAGCCGTACATCACCCGGTCGGACCCGACCCGCTCGAACGCGGTGCGGATCTTCGAGTGCATCGGCATCCCTGACGTCTCGAGATAGACGTTGGGGTTGCGCTCGGCGACGTCGATCGCTCCATTGATGTAAACGATGTTGCCGTGGCCCATGTGGCCGAGCACCAGTCGCAGCTCGGGGAACTGGACCGCCAGCTCCTCGATACTCCACGGCAGGGTGAAGATCGGGTGCCCGCAGTGCACGAGCACAGGCATGGCACGCTCGATTAGCCGCTCGACGACCGGGTGAACGCTCGGATCGTTCGGGTGATAGCCGTCGAGCAGCGGATGAAGCTTCACGCCGAGGAACTTCGGGTGATCCAGCAGCTCGGCGGCGCGCTCGGCGCAGTCGGGCTCGCGCGGGTTGGCCCAGAACAGTGCCCAGGCGTTGGGCACCCGCTCGACGATTCCGCGAGTGAGCTCGTTGTCAGGATGAAAGACGATCCCGGCGTCGTACTCCCACTCGGCGAACAGCTCGATCAGGCCCGGCTCGTCGAGGGCGACGTCGAAGAGCGGGAACTCGCCCACGTGCATGTGGGGATCGACGATCACGGCGCCCCGATGCGTCTTCCGCCCGCGCGGCGATCGGGCCGCGCGGCTGCGCCCGGTGCCGGGGAGGGAGGGGCCCAGCGCCGTGGCCACTGGGCGTGGAGCCATGCGGGAGCAACCGCCTTGCCGATCACCGAGGCCGATGATAGTCTAATTGCCGACTGTTGACAACCGACAGTTCTCGGACGTCAGTCAGCGGTGCCCGGCTCCCAGGGTCTTGATGAACGACATTCCGGCACGCACAGAGAGCGGCGAGCGACGCGGCGACGAGCCGCTCGACGGCGCGGCGGATGGAGGCGGCAACCGCCGGCTCGACAATCGGACGCTGTGGGAGCAGGTCCGCGACCGGCTGCGCGAGGAGATCCTCT
Organism: Solirubrobacterales bacterium; assembly: GCA_035296705.1. Taxonomy (GTDB): domain Bacteria; phylum Actinomycetota; class Thermoleophilia; order Solirubrobacterales; family 70-9; genus WHSW01. The sequence continues at coordinate 2,669 of DATHAL010000074.1, read as the reverse complement.
CCGGCGAACTGGCGCCCGGCACCGTGCTCAGCGAGACCTCGCTCGCCCGCTCGCTCGGGGTCAGCCGCGGCCCAATTCGCGAGGCGCTCGGGCGACTCGCAAGCGAGGGCCTGGTGACGATCACCCCGCGCCGCGGCGCGATCATCACCGAGCTGACGCGCGACGAGTTCATCGACGCCTACCAGGTTCGCGAGGCGCTCGAGACGCTCGCCATCCGGCTCGCGGTGCCACGGCTCGAGCAGTCGGACCTCGCTCGCCTGCGCGAGCTGCACGACCGGATGGTCGAGCACGCGCGCCGCGACGAGGTGAAGGAGTTCTTCGACGCGAACGCCGCGTTTCACCGGCTGCTCGTCACGGCCTCGGGCAACGGCAAGCTGGACGAGATGTACGGGCTGCTGCTCGACCAGACGGGCCGCTACCTCGCCCGGTCGCTCGTTCTGCGCGGCAGCCTCGACAGGTCGATCTCCGAGCACTCGGCGATCCTCGAGGCCGTCGAAGCCGGCGACGCCGAGCGAGCGGCGCACCTGCTCGCCGACCACATCGAGGTCCCGCAGCGCGTCGAGGAGGAGACCGGCGAGCAGGCCGTGACCGCCCCGCTGACCACCACCGAAGGGAGACGACCCTGACCGCCACGGACGACACCACGAAGGAAGTCCAGTTCGGAGTCAATCTCAACAACCGCGAGCCGCTGATCGCGCCCGACTACACGCTCCCGGATCTGCTCGATCTGTCCGCCGAGGTCGAGCGGCTCGGCTTCGCGTCGGTTTGGGTCGGCGACAGCCTATTTTCCAAGCCCCGCTACGAGCCGATCTCGCTGCTCTCCGCGATCTCGCAGCGAACCGAGCGCGCCAAGCTCGGGACCGCCTGCCTGGTGGCCTCCACCCGCAACCCGCTGTACCTGGCGCTCGAGTGGGCCACGCTCGACGTGATCTCGGGCGGCCGGACGATCCTCGGCCCGTGCATGGGCAATCCCGAGAAGGGCGTGCAGCGCGAGTTCGAGGCCCTCGGGCTGCCGTTCAAGAAGCGCGGCTACGTGCTCGAGGAGGTCCTCGAGGTGGTCCGCACGCTGTGGACGCAGGGCAAGGTCACCTTCCACGGCGACTACTTCGACTACGACGACGTCGCGTTTCATTCCGGTACGGAAATGGCGCCTCTCGGCCCGCTCCAGGAGCCGCCGCCGATCTGGGTGGTCTCCAACCCGCGATTGGTCGACGACTCCTCCGACGACCGCATGGTGCGGATCATGAAGCGCGCCTGCGAGCGGATCATCCGCTACGGCGACGGTTGGATGACCTGCTGTCGCGCCGAGCACCCCGAGGAGCTCACCGAGCAGATCGGTTACCTCGAGCAGGCCGCGGGCGAGCTCGGCCGCGACTTCGCCGACTACACGGTGGCCTATCAGGTGACGATGAACATCGCGGATTCCGAGTCCGAGGCGAAGGCGGCGTTCGACAGCTACATCTCGAAGTACTACCCGGAGCTCTCGCAGGCGATGGACCTCTCCAACTGGGGCCCGGTCGGCACCCCCGAGCAGATCGTCGAATGGCTGCGGGAGTTCGCCGCCCGCGGCGTCAACCACTTCATCTGCCGGTTCGGCGACCTCGACCAGTTCAAGCAGGTCGAGCGATTCGCGAACGAGGTCCTGCCCGCATTCCAACGCGAGATCGCGAGGTGATCTAGATGCCCACCCCCGAGGAGGTCCGCAAGGACGCAGAGCTGGTCGTCGACGTCTGCATGTCCGTCGAGGAAAACGACGTCGTGACGATCATCTGTGACAACGAACACCGCGCCGAGGCGGACGCGCTCGCCGGCGTCGCGGTCGACCGCGGCGCCTGGCCGGTGATCATGGACAACGAGGCGCAGGTCAAGCGCGGGCGCGCCGACACGCACTTTCCGATGGAGCCGCCACGCAACCTGCACCAGGCGATGGTCAACTCCGACGAGATCATCATCGTCGCCAACCTCGAGTGGGCAAACCGTTTCGCCCACGTTCCGGCCGTCAAGGAGTCCTGCGCCGCCAACGCCAAGATCTGCTCGGTCGAGCCGGGCATGGGCGAATGGGGATTGACCGTGGAGAAGATCCACGCCGCGATCCAGCGCGCCAAGGACGCGATGGCGGCACTCGAGGGCAAGACCGAGTGCCACGTCACGTCCCCCGCGGGCACGGATGTCAGGGTGTCGATCGAGGGCCGTCCGGCGCTCGAGGTGACGTCGATCAAGCAGCGGGGCCAGATGATGGGGCCGCTGCCGCTCTGGGCCGAGGTCGCCTTCGCGGCGGTCGAGGACCGCACCGAGGGCACGATCGTGGTCGACGGCGTCATGCTTGGGATCGGCCTCCCTGGCCAAGTGACCGAGCCGATCACCTGGAGGATGGAGAACGGCCGGGCGGCCGCGATCGAGGGCGGCGACGAAGCCGCCCGGCTGCGCGACGTGATCGAAGGCGTCGAGAACGCCGACGTGGCCGGCGAATTCGCGTTCGGCGTCTCGGAAGTGGCGCCGTTCGGCACGCCGTCGGAGAAGGGCCGCGTCGGGACCGTGCACTTCGCGCTCGGCGACAACCACCTCGCCTATCCCGGCGGCCAGAACGTCTCCAGGCTGCACCTCGACGGGGTGATCCTCAACGCCAGCCTGCAGATCGTCGACGACGGCACCTGGATCGTCAAGGACGG
>DATHAL010000073.1:0-3175 GCA_035296705.1 Solirubrobacterales bacterium | reverse complement strand
TGGCGGGCGAGCCGTGCCCGTCGAGGAAGAGGTTGTAGAGGTACGCCTGCTGGTCGTAGGTGCGGTACGCGGAGAGTGGCCCGGCGGCGGGGTAGACGTCGAGTCCGTACTGGGCGACGGCCGCCTGTCGCATCGAGTCGAAGGCGGTCGCCGCGGCGGGATCGAGCTGGAAGTTTCCGGTCGGCGTCGAGATGGTCGCGAGCCCGTAGGCCGTCGTCGCGGGAGCGATCGAGCTCGACGTAGGCGTGGGGGTCGCCGCGGCGCTCGCGAGTGCCGCGGCGCCCTCGCCCACCGTCGGCACGTTGATCGTCTGGCCGGCGATCAGCATGGCGTCCTCCGGGATCCCGTTGTACACCGCCACCGTCCTCGTGGTCAGGTTGTTCGCCGCCGAGATCGACCACAGCGACTCGCCCGGCTGGACCACGTGCGCCAGCTCCGCGCTCGCGGAACCGGGCGCGGCCCACGCAACCCCGAGCATCCCCAGCGCCGCGACGGCCGCGGCCCGCATCCTTGTTCCCACGAACGCCTCCTTGCTCGACATGGCCCCTTCCTCGGGTTACGGGGTGCCGGGCGGCGCTCCTGCCGCGGCTACACGGCTTATGCCCAGTGCAGGCTGTCGTTCAGGCGCCGGCGACGGCCGACTCGGCGGGTGCCAGTGACTCGGGGTGCGCGCGGTACCACTCGATCGTCCGCCGCAGGCCGTCCTCGAGGCCGACGGCGGGGCGCCACCCGACGACCTCGCTGAGCTTCGTCGGATCGACGTACTGGCGGTCGATCTCGCCGTCGGGGTTGCCGGTCCCGCGAATGTCGGGCTCGACCCCAGTGTCCGCTAGCCTCGCGATCGTCTCGACCACTTCGCGCACCGGATACGGCCTCCCGCCGCCGGCGTTGAAGGCCTCGCCGCGCACCTCGTCGCGCTCGAGGTTGTCGGCGATCGCCAGGTAGGCGGAAGCCGCGTCCTCGACGTAGAGGAAGTCGCGCTCCGGCGAGCCGTCGGACCGTAGGACGGGCGGGCGTCCCTGGATCGCGGCGCTCACCGCTTCCGGGATCAGGCGCGAGAAGTTGAGGTCACCGCCGCCGTAGATGTTGGCGAACCTAGTCACCGCAATCGGCAGGCCGTAGGAATGCCAATAGGTGCGTGCGATCAGGTCCGCCGCCGCCTTGGAGGCCTCATAGGGCGCGGTCGGCTGGAGCGGATAGTGCTCGCGGTAGGGCAGCTTCTCGTTCGCGCCGTAGGCCTTGTCGGACGAGGCGACGACGACCCGCCCGACGCGTTGCTCGAGCGCGGCCTGAAGCACGGTCCACGTGCCGCGCACGTTCGAATCGAACCCCCGCACCGGGGACTCCTTGACGGTCGAGACGATCGTCTCCGCCGCGAGGTGAAAGACGGTGTCGATGCCGTGTGCACGCAGCACACGGGCCACGGCCTCGGCGTCGGTGAGGTCGCCCTGCACCTGGATGAGGTCGTCCTCGACCCCGAGCATCCCGACCGCGGAAGGTCGCTCGTTCAGCCGCCGCCGGTCGAAGGAGACAACGGTGTCTCCGCGCTCCAGAAGCGCCTTCGCGAGCCAGCCGCCGACGAAGCCGCGGGCGCCGGTGACGAGGCAGGCGCTCACGGCCGCGGCCTCACCGGCGACCGGGCTCGGCTTCGCGCTGTCGCGCTTCGCCTCACGGCGTCGCCACCGCCTCGCGGTCCCAGATTCGCCACGGCGCCTGTCCGGTGGCCCAGAGATCGTTGAGCGTGACCGCGTCCTTGTAGGTGTCCATGCAATCCCAGAACCCGTCGTGGCGGTACGCGCCCAGCCGCTGCGCGTCGGCGAGGCGCTCGAGCGGCTCGCGCTCGAGCACGCACTCGTCGTCGATGACGTCGAGGAACGCCGGCTCACATAGGAAGAAGCCGCCGTTGATCCAGTAGTCGAGCCGCGGCTTTTCCCGAAAGCCCGTGATCCGCTCCTCCCCGTCGATCAGCGCGATCCCCCATTGGCTGTACGGGCGCACCACCGTCATCGTGGCGTCGGCGCCTGCCGCGGCGTGCTGCTTGGCCTGGGCGGCCAAGTCGATGTCGGCGACGCCGTCCGCATAGGTGAGGCAGAACCGGCCGGCCGCGAGGTGGTCGGCGGCGCGGGCGACCCGCCCACCCGTGTTCGTGTCGAGCCCCGTGTCGATGCAGTCGATCTCGATCGGCTCCGGCCAGCGCTCGGCGCGCACGAACGCCTCGACCTGGTCGCCGAGATAGCCGGTGAGCAGGTAAAAGCGCGTGTGCCCCTGCGCCGAGTAGATCCGGATCACGTGCCAGAGGATCGGCTTGCCGCCGATCTCGACCAGCGCCTTCGGGATCGAGTGCGTGTGCTCCTGAAGCCGGGTGCCGCGGCCGCCGCACAGGATCGCGACGGGGACGTCGGCTGCCTCGGGGCTAGCGGAGCGCCTAGCCACCAGCGACGGCGGGCAGGATCGTGACCTCATCGCCGTCGGAGAGCTCGGTGTCGAGCCCCTCCTGAAAGCGGATGTCCTCCCCCGACACGTAGACGTTTACGAATCGCCGCAGGGTCCCGTCCTCCGTGATCCGCTCCCGCAGGTCCGAGTGGGCGGCGAACACGGCGTCGAGCACCTCGCCGACGGTGCTGCCGTCGACCTTGAGCTCCTCCTCTCCCCCGGCCGCCGCTCGAAGCTGCGCGGGGATCTTGACCGTGACCGCCATGGCGCGGAAATTTACGCGGTCGCCGCGACGCCCGCTTCCGTCTCCGTCTCGAATGAGCTCGGGGTCGGGTCGATCTCGATCATCCGGTGGCGCTCGCGCACCGCGTCGAGAGTCTTGAGGCCCTCGCCGGTGATCACGACCACGACGCGCTCCTCGCCACCGATCGCCCCCGCCTCGGCGAGCTTCGCGAGTACGGCCGTGGTCACGCCGCCGGCGGTCTCGGTGAAGATCCCCGTCGTCTCGGCCAGCAGGCGGATCCCAGCACGGATCTCCTCGTCGGTGACGGACTCGATCGAGCCCCCGGTCCCACGGGCGAGATCGATCGCGTACGGCCCGTCGGCGGGATCGCCGATCGCGAGGCTCTTGGCGATCGTGTCCGGGCGCTGCGGCTTGCAGACCTCCCGCCCCGCCTCGGCGAGCTTGGCGAGCGTCGCCGTGGTCACGCCGCCGGCGGTCTCGGTGAAGATGCCGGTGGTC
>DATHAL010000072.1:0-29459 GCA_035296705.1 Solirubrobacterales bacterium | reverse complement strand
GGATCGCTCTGATCCCAGCCGACGAGCACTCTCACGGTGCCCACACGCGCTTTGCGCATCTTCTGGTAATCGCTCGCTGACAGCGGGCCTTGCGGGATCACCCCATAGAACGATCGCGGAAGGCCGTGCGCGGTCGTCGTGGTCGACGCGAGGGCACACACAACCAGCAATAGGCAGCCGAACGCGCGTCTCGCGCCCAGCGTGTCCTTCTTCGCGACGGTCTTGTTCACCATAGCCGGCGCCCTGTCCTTCTATCGTGACGCCCGCACCGACCGCGGAGCGCGCGGTCGTCCCCTGCCTCGCCTCTAACCCTCGGATCGGCTAACAGTTGCTCTCCTTCTTGCCATCCGATCGGGATCGGCGATTGGCGTAACGCGCCGGGCGCCGGCCGCCACCCACCGGCCATGCCTACCGTGATCGACATTCCGTCGGGCGCAGCGCGCCTTGCGCCCCGCTCCACCACCAGCGCAGCCTGATCCGAGATGCCCTACCTGCAAAGCGACCGTAGGCGCGAGTACTACTTGGAGGCCGAGCACTGTCGAGGTCGACGTCGGTCCCGGGAGCCCGGGCGTTTCACCGCTCGTCTAGCCGCCGCTTCAGCGGGTACACCCTCGGCACGGGTTCTCCGGTCTCCACTCAGGCCGGAGCCTCGCTTCATCGGCTGCGACTGGCGCGTGGGGGTGCGCTTGAGCGGGACATCCTTGTCAGAAGGAGTGGAACCCCGTCGTGACCCTGTCGGCTCGTAAACGAGGACCGGAGGTCGTCATCGTCGTTGAAGGCGAGATCGACCACAGCAACGCGGAGGCGCTTAGAACGAAGCTCACAATGGCACGGAACGGCGCGCATCGGATACGTCTCGACTTCACGCGCTGTGAGTTCATCGACTCGGCTGGGCTGGGACTCGTGCTCCACACGGCACGCGCCGTGCGCGAGGAAGGCGCTGAGCTCTCGGTAACTAACTTGAAAGGCGAGGTCGGCCGGCTCTTCGAGCTCACGGGCATGCTGGTTGAAGGCTCGCCGATCGTTCGCGCCCCGGCCTGAGCACAACCTAGAAGTCCAGGAGGAATGCGATGCCGACCGGCAGTGGTCCCGACGTCTACGTCCGGCCCAACCAGAACGAGGGCGGGTGGAACGTCGTGAAGCAAGGAAGCCGGCGCGCCAGCGTCAACGCGCCCACCAAGTCGGATGCGATCAGCTTCGCCCGCCGGCTCATCCGTAAGCAGGGCCACGGGGAGCTACGCATCAGTAACGGACGGGGCTAGGGAGCCCTTCGCAGGCGCTCCACTGCCCGGGAAGCCGATAACCGCACCGTCTACAGGCCCTCCAGGGTTCCGACTACGGGCGAAAGCAGCCCGCGAGCTGAAGTGCTTGCTGGGGTCTCGTTGAACGAGCGCTCCTCAACGTGTACGACGTCCGTCGGGTGGCTCCTCGCAAGGAAACCGAATGCTTGAACGAAAGACGGCGAAACAGTTAGGCGGACGCCTCAGGGTCCTCGGACGCCGCCGGCTCCTGCTCCTCGTGGATCTGGACGATCTCGTGGACGTTGACCCAGTGCTTCCGCCCCCGCGTATCGGAGACGTGGATGAACGAAACGTCCCCCCTGGAGGCACCGCTGAGTTGCGACATGATCGCGTCAGCGGGTTCCGCCGACTCAATCCGTTTGCCTGCGGTGAGCACGATGTTGGTCACGGCTTCGGCCACGCGCTGAGCGTACCCGTATGCGCGCCGCCGCACCCACGGGACTGATCGACGACCTCGCGCCCGGCTCTACGGACGCCAGGATCTAGCCGTCTTCGGGGACATGGTCTGCACAGCCAATATCTCGGCGTACAATCGGTACACGGGTTCTCTGGTCTCGACCGAGGCTGAAGCCTCGCTTCATCAAGTGCGACGGGTGCGGTGGCAGCGCGCTAGGCACGACACGTCAGACCAAAGGAGTGGGGACTCGTGAGCTTGGCGGCTCAAAAAAGAGGCCCGGAGCTCGTGATCTTCGCCGACCGGGAGATCGATTTGAGCAACGCGGAGCGTTTCGAGGAGAGACTCGACGCGGCACGGAGCCGGACGCGCAGATCTGTCTCGACTTCACCCAGTGTGAGTTCATCGACGCGGGCGGGCTGCGACTCGTGCTGCATACGGCCCGGGACATGCGCGCGGAGGGCGGTGAGCTGTCCGTCGATAAGTTGAGGGGCGAGGTCGCGCGCATCTTCGAGATCACCGGCATGCTGGTCGAAGGCTCGCCGGTCGTTCGCGGCGCGGCGCAGACACCCCGCGATGACTCGCCCGGCTAGCGTGGCGATCGTGGTGCTCGCGTCCCGCGAGACGGATGCGGACGTGCGGATGCTTCGCTTCGGCGGCAGCGGGTAGACCGGCTGGCAGGGCGGCTCCCGTCTCGGGCAGCCGGACCCGTTTGCGAGACTCCTGATTCGTGGCCGCGTTTCCGGAGAACCGCGGCCGGGATTAGCAGTCCGCCTCGGCGGGGCCGTCGCTTGGAATTCCTGCTCGGGTACTGAGCGGCTGGCTCAGGCAATACGATCGGCGCGCACGCCCAGCCACTCAGGAGGTCAAAGTTTGCGCTCCAACTTCGAGTCACCGCTCAAGATCGTTGATGGATCAGTCCGCGCCCGCGGGTCGCTCAATTGGGAGGGGGGCGAGACGGAGTCGCTCGTCTCCGTCTCGATCTCTCAGAGGCGAAACAAGGTCGCCGGCATGGCGACCTCGCCGGATAAGTTCAGGAAGCCGGAACAGGACTGGAAGATCGATATCGATCCCGGCTACGCGAGCAGGTTCAAGCCCGGCCCCGCACGTGCCGTCGGCATCATCTGCGGGATGGGAGACGAGGTCAGCGTCTTCTTCTGGAGTCAGGACATCACGCTCGAGGACGCCTGAGGGCTAGCTCCTAATTGCCACTTCACCGGCACGCTCGGGGCGCTTAGGCCTCCTCGAGGTGGGCGGCGGCGACCGGGGCGGGGGTCAGGGCCGCGGCGGCGATCACGAGCGCGAACGCGGCGACACGGACCGCGGCGGCGACGGGCTCGTCGGGAAACGGCTCGGCGAAGACGAGCGGGCCGGCCGCGATCGTGAGCGCGTTGGCGGCGACGCTCGTGGTCGCGATCACCGGCACGGCCTTGCCGATCTGGAGGCTGCGCGCGGAGACGACGAGGCCGATGGCCGAGGCGAGCGCGATCACCGCGGCCAGCGGGCTGAACAGGATCGCCGCCCGGGTCGCATCGCCGAGCTCTGAGCTCAGCGCCTTGATCGCCGTATCGGAGACCGCCCAGAAGAGCCCCGCCGAGGCGCCGAGCATCACGCCCTCGCGCGCGCCCCTGCTGGCGGCGGCGGCGACGGCCACCGCCGCCGTCGCGACGATGAGCTCATAGGTGACGAGTCGCGCCTCGGTGTAGTCGGAGTGCGCCTCGTCGCCCGCGCCTTCGAGCGTCGCGGCGAGGAAGGCGAGCCCGAGCGCCGCGAGCGCGACCCCGATCCATTCGCGCCGGGTCACCTCGTGGGCGAAGAGCCGATCGGCGGTGACGGTGAGCAGGACGAGGCCACCGGCGATCACCGACTGCACGAGCGAGATCGGCGCCAGCGAGAGCGCGGCGACGTGAAGCCCCCAGCCGCCGACGGCGATCACGATCCCGAGCGTGTACGCCGGAGCGCGGAACAGGGCGAGCGAGGTGCGGACCGGCCGCCGCATCTCGACCGGCGGCGAGGCGACGGCGCCGCGGTGCTTGTAGAGGAAGCCGAGCACCGACGCGCACGCCGTCGCCAGCGCGAGCAGCAGCCCGATCTCGACTGAGAGGCTCAGCGCTGCGCGGTTCTCAGGCGGCGGCGCCCGGGCTCGGGTCCGGCGGCAGGGGGCTCTTCGGCTCGACCTCGGTGTCGAGCTGAATCGCGCGAATCGCGTGATCGTCCGGGAGCTTCGACAGCACCTCGTGGATGATCGCGTGGATCTCGCCCTCGTCGTGCCCGAAGTCGGAAAGCAAGCTACGCAGCGCCGTGTGCGTGATCTTGAGCTGAGCTGGCGTCAGCTCGAGGTGGTAGTTGATCGATTCCACCCAGAAGATGTTACGGCGGGACGCGAGCTTTGCAGGGAAATCTGCGGCGGATGCGGCCAAATCGTGGGGATAGCCGCACCCACAACGGCGCCCGCGCTCGCTAGGTTGCGCTCGATGGAGGGCACGCCGGCAATCGAGACCGAGGGACTGCGCAAGTCCTACAAGAACGTCGAGGCGCTCCGCGGCGTCGACCTGAGGGTCCAGCGCGGAACGGTGCTCGGGCTCCTGGGGCCGAACGGCGCCGGGAAGACGACCGCGGTGCGGATCCTGGCGACGCTCCTTCCCCCGAGCGGCGGGACGGCTCGCGTGGATGGGCTGGACGTCGTCGACGACGCGGCCGAGCTGCGTTCGCGGATCGGGCTCGCCGGCCAGTACGCGGCCGTCGACGAGAACCTGACCGGGTTCGAGAACCTCGAGATGGTCGGCAGGCTCTACCACCTCGGCCGCGCGCGCTCGCGCCAGCGCGCGACGGAGCTCCTCGAGCGCTTCGATCTCGCCGACGCCGGGGGCCGCGTGGTGCGGACCTACTCCGGTGGCATGAGGCGGCGGCTCGACCTCGCCGCCGCGCTGGTCGCGAGCCCACCGGTCCTCTTCCTCGACGAGCCGACGACGGGGCTCGACCCGCGCAGCCGGATCGGTCTCTGGGAGACGATCGAGGAGCACGTCGCGGGCGGCAACACGATCCTGCTCACCACCCAGTACCTGGACGAGGCCGACCGGCTCGCCGACAGGATCGCCGTCATCGACCACGGCAACCTGATCGCCGAGGGCACCTCGGACGAGCTCAAGGACCAGGTGGGCGGCGAGCGGCTCGAGCTCACGCTCTGCGACAGCGCGCAGGTCGATGTCGCGATCGCGGCGCTCACCGAGATCGCGGACGGCCCGCCGGGCTCCGACGACAGCATCGTCAGCGTCCCGATCAGGGCCCGCGAGGGCGCCATCGTGGACGCCGTCCGGCGCCTCGACAACGCGGGCGTCGGCGTCGACGACCTCGCCCTGCGCCGCCCGACGCTGGACGACGTCTTCATCACCCTCACCGGGCACGTCGCCGAGCACGAGAACGGCGACCGGCCGGCGGCCGAGACCCAGCAGGAGCTCGAGGAGGCCCCGCGATGAGCTCGCTCAGCTACGCCGCCTCGGACACGCTGGTGATCGCGGTCCGAAATCTGAAGCGGATCCCCCGCCAGCCCGACCTGCTGACCGCGTTCACGATCCAGCCGATCATGTTCGTGCTCCTGTTCGTCTACGTGTTCGGCGGCGCGATCCAGGTGCCGCCGATCTACGACGACTACACGGACTTCCTGATCCCCGGGATCATCGTGCAGTCGATGGCCTTCGGCGGCTTCGTCACCGCGCTCAGCCTCACCGACGACCTCAACCGGGGTCTCATCGACCGGTTCCGGTCACTGCCGATGACGCAGTGGGCGGTGGTCGCGGGACGCACCGTCGCCGACGTCCTCACGAACATGATCTCGCTCGCGGTGATGGTCGTCGTCGGCCTGATCGTCGGCTTCAGCTTCACCGAGCCGCTCGGCGAGGTCCTCCTCGGCGTGCTGTTGATGATCTGCTTCGGCTACGCCTTCTCGTGGGTGTTCGCTTGGGTCGGGCTGGTCTCGTCATCGCCCGAGTCGGCGAACGCGTTCGGCTTCACCGCGATCTTCCCGTTGACGTTCGTCTCCTCGGCCTTCGTGCCCCCGGAGACGATGCCGGCGGCGATCCAGTGGTTCGCCGACATCAACCCCTTCTCGACCGTGGTCGATGCGCTGCGCTCTCTTTGGGTCGGGGGCCCGGCCGGAAACGACGTCTGGGCCGCGTTCGCGTGGTCGATCGGCATCGCGGTCGTGTTCGCGACGATCACGGCGCACCGCTACCGGCGCGCGGTGCTGGCGCGGGCCGGGTGACGAGCGGGCGCGCCGGCGCCCTTGCCGCGCGGCCGCGTCCGCGTCGAAACCGCGTCACCACCGCCGCGGTCCCAGGCGGCAGCCGGCCGTCGGTCGAAAGCCAGGAGCCCGCGATGATCAGCAGGAGTCCGGCGATCGCGCCCGCGCCAGGCCGCTCGCCGAGGACCGCCACGCCGAGCCCAACGGCGACGACCGGCGCGACGTAGGTGATCACGAGCGCCCGGCCGGCCCCCACCTCGGCGACGAGCGCGCCGAAGAGGACGAGGGCGGCCGCGGTGCAGAAGACGCCGAGCACGACGAGCGACGTCACCGAGTCCGCGGTGAGCGAGTCGGCGGCCGGTGCCGTGAGCGCCGCGAACGGCGCCAGCGCGAGCGAGGCGATCGCGAGCGCCCCCGCCATCGTCGCCCGCGGATCGACGTCGACGAGCCGCAGCTTGAGCAGCATCGGCGCGAGGGCGTAGCCGACCGCCGCGAGCAGGATCGCGCCGGCGCCGAGGAGCTCCTCGGCGCTCCCGGCGACGTCGATCCCGACCAGCGCGACGACGCCCCCAAAGCCGAGGAAGAGGCCGGCGAGCCGGGCGCCCGTCGCGCGTTCGGAGTGATCGACCCAGATCGCGAGAACGGCGACAATGAGTGGCACGGACGCGATTAGGATCGCGGCGAGCGAGGAGGAGACGCTCTGCTCGCCCGCGGCGATCAGCGGGAACGGGATCGCGATCTCGAGGATCGCGTAGACGGCCAGCATCCGCCACCTTCCGCGCAGGCTCTCGAGCAGCCCGAGGCGCCACGAGATCGCGCCGAGGATGAGCGCCCCGAGCGTGACCCGCGCCCAGGCGAGGAACGCGGGCGGAACGCCGTCGTCGACCGCGATCTTGATGAACAGATAGGGGACTCCCCAGAGGACGGAGACCGAGAAGAATGCGAACCAGGCGCGGGGGCTCATCCCCCGAGGTTAGGCACCGACCTTGGCGGCCTTCGCCGAGCGCTGCCGGTCCGAGGCCGCCTCGACCAGCTCGGCGATCGAAGCCTCGATCCCGTCGGCGATCACGTCGAGGTCGTCGATCGCGTCGTAGTCGGCGAGCAGCCCGAAGTGGATGCCGCCGTTGTAGCTCATGATCGCCACGAAGAGGGCCTGGTTGGGCGGCAGGAAGCCGACCGGGAAGATGTCCTCGAGCTCGCGGCCGAGCACGTAGAGCGGCATCTGCGGCCCGGGCACGTTCGTGACCACGAGGTTGAAGAGCCTGGTGGAGAAGTTCACCCGTGCGGCCTGGGCGAGCAGCGTGGGCGGGGCGAAGTCGTTGAAGCGCGAGATCACCTCGGCGCCGAGCGCCTGCTTGGACTGCTTGATCCCCTCCATCGATCGCCGGCAGACGTCGAGCCGCTTCACCGGGTCCTCGACGTAGACGGGCATCGGCCCACGAACCGCCGCGATCCGGTTGCCGAGCTGACCGCGCTCGTCCGCGGCGCGGATCGAGACCGGGACCTGGGCCCGCAGCTCGAGCCCGTCGGTGCGCACGCCGCGGGAGATCAGCCAGCGCCGCAGCGCGCCGCTCACGACAGCGAGCACGACGTCGTTGACGGTGCCGCCGAGCGCGTTCTTGATCGCCTTGAACTGCGCGAGGTCGCTCCGCACCCACGCGAAGCGGCGGTAGGCGCCGATCTCGACGTTGAGCGGGACCTTCGGCGCCGGGTTGGCGAAGTTCCAGCCGACCTCGCCGAGCGCCTCGGCGGCCTCCGACACCTCGTGAAGCGTGGCGCGCGGATGCTCGACGGCCCGCTCGATCCGACGCAGGGCGCGGATCGGCGTCCGCAGCACCCCCTCCGCGTCCCTGGCGAGGAGCTGGGCAGCGGAGGGCTCCGGCCCCGGTAGCCACGTGTGCTCGAGCTCGGCCGGCTCGGGGACCGGCTTCACGTCGAAGAGCACGGTCGCGATGTCTACCCCGGCGACGCCGTCGACCAGGGCGTGGTGGGTCTTGGTCACGAACGCGAACCGGTTCCGGGTCAGGCCCTGGACCATCCACAGCTCCCACAGCGGCTTCGTGCGGTCGAGCTGCTGGGAGAAGACCCGTGCCGCCATGTTCCTGAGCTGCTCCTCGGATCCTGGGGAGGGCAGGGCCGAGTGACGGACGTGGTATTCGAGGTTGAACGCCGCGTCGTCGACCCAGAACGGGCGTCCGGTCGGCACCGGCGGGTAGGCGAGCTTCTGGCGGAACCGCGGCACGAGATGGGCCCGGGAGCGGACGTGGTCGAGGAGGTCGTCGTAGCTGGGCGGCGGGCCCTCGAAGATGCAGATGGCGCCGACGTGCATGTGGCTCGATGAGGACTCGTTCGTCAGAAACGAGACGTCGAGCGCGCTCAGCCGATCCATGTGCCCCTGTGCCATGGCGCCTAACTTACCCGCCAGTGCGCGGCCCCGCCATCGCCAACCTGCTCGTCGCCCTGCTCGCGCTAGCGATCGGGGGTTGCGGCGGGTCCGGGTCCTCCGACGACCCGTCCACGTCGTCGGACTTCGACGCGGCGCGCGCGTTCCGCGACCTGAAGGCCCAGGTGAAGCTCGGTCCGCGCCCCTCCGGCAGCCCCGCGGCGGCGCGGGCCGCGAACCTGATCGCGAGGAGCCTTCGCGCGGCCGGCGTGGACGAAGTCGAGGTGCAGCGGCCGTACGCGAACGTCGTCGGGACCGTCCCAGGATCGGAGCCGGGGTTCGTCGTGGTCGGCGCGCACTACGACACGAAGGACGGAATACCCGGCTTCGTTGGCGCGAACGACGGCGCCTCCGGGGTCGCCGTACTGCTCGAGCTTGCTCGGACTCTGCCCCGGCCGCTCCCCGGCCCGGCGGTGGAGCTCGTCGCCTTCGACGCGGAGGAGACGCGGGGCGAGCGGGCCTTCGAGGTCGACGGAACCCGCGGCAGCCGGCAGTTCGTTGACGACGCGCGCGCCGGCGGCGAGCAGGGCGCGCCACCGCTCGATCAGCTCCGAGCCATGGTTCTCTTCGACATGGTCGGCGACTGCGAGCTCGCGATCCCGCGCGAGCGCTCCTCCGACGCCGGACTGTACGACCTGTTCGCCGAGGCGTCGCAGGAGATCACGGACAGCGAGGCGCCGTTCGAGGGCATGACCGGGCCGATCCTCGACGACCACGTTCCGTTTCTCGAGGCCGGCATCCCGGCACTCGACCTGATCGACTTCGACTACGGCCCGGGGCCGACGCCAGGCGGCTGGTGGCACACGCCCGAGGACACGCTCGAGCACGTCTGTCCCGCCAGCCTGAACGCCGTCGGCGAGGCGGCGCTGCGGGCCATCCCTCGCATCCGCTAGCTCGCCCGTAGATCGTGTGCCGGTCGAGCGGCGGCGGCTACCCTTCTCTGGGATGGCGACGGCCATGAGCACACATGCCCCGAAGCGGGTCCTGCTCGCGGCGCCGCGCGGCTACTGCGCGGGCGTCGATCGCGCCGTGGAGACGGTCGAGAAGGCGCTCGAGCTTCACGGGCCGCCCGTTTACGTGCGGAAGGAGATCGTCCACAACAAGCATGTGGTCGAGGAGCTCGCAAAGCGCGGCGCGATCTTCGTCGAGGAGGAGAGCGAGGTCCCTGAGGGCGAGCTCGTCGTGTTCAGCGCCCACGGAGTCTCCCCTGCCGTGCACGAGAACGCAGCGACGCGGAACCTGCGCACGATCGACGCCACCTGCCCACTGGTGACGAAGGTGCATGTGTCGGCGCGCAAGTTCGCCGAGCAGGGTTACTCGATCGTGCTCATCGGCCACGCCGGCCATGAGGAGGTCGAGGGGACGACCGGCGAGGCCGCCGACGCGATCGCGCTCGTCGAGACGATCGACGACGTCGACAAGCTCGTGGTCGAGGATCCCGACCACGTCGCCTTCATCACCCAGACGACGCTCTCCGTCGACGAGACGGCCGGGATCATCGCGCGCCTTCGCGAGCGCTTCCCGAACATCGTCAGCTCCAAGGTCGACGACATCTGTTACGCGACGACGAACCGGCAGATCGCGGTCAAGCAGCTCGCGCGTGAGGCGGATCTCGTGCTCGTGATCGGATCGACCAACTCCTCCAACTCGAACCGCCTCGTCGAGGTGGCGCGCGAGCACGGCGCCGACTCGCACCTGATCGACAACGCCTCGCAGGTCCGCGAGGAGTGGCTCGACGGCGTCGAGACGGTCGGGATCACCTCGGGGGCGAGCGCCCCGGAGGAGCTCGTCTCCGAGCTCGTCGCGTTCTTCCGCGGGCGAGGCGCGGAGGAGGTCTCCGAGCTCCGGACCGTCGACGAGGACGTGCGGTTCATGCTCCCGAAGACGATCCGCACCGAGCTCGCGGCCCGCGCCTAGCGCCGCCCGGTTCCCTACGGTGGGCTCCGTGCAGGCGCACGCCCTCGACCAGGATCCCGCGGCCCCGGGCCCGGGCCTCGACCGCGCCGGTGGAACTCGGGCGCTGCGGCTCACCCTCGCGCTCACCATCGCCTTCACCGTGGTCGAGCTCGTGGGCGGGCTCATCAGCGGAAGCCTCTCCCTGCTCGCCGACGCGGCGCACATGCTCTCCGACAACCTCTCGCTCGCGCTGGCGCTGTTCGCGGCCTGGCTCGCGCCGCGGCCGGGCGGCCCGAGCCGCACCTTCGGCTTCCGGCGGGCCGAGATCCTCGCCGCGTTCGTCAACGGGGTCGCGTTGGTCGGGATCTCGATCTGGATCTTCATCGAGGCCTACGACCGTTTCGGAGACCCGCCGGAGGTCGAGGCGGGGCTGATGCTCGGGGTCGCGGTGGTCGGCCTGGCCGCCAACGTGTTCGCCGCCTGCATCCTCCACCGCCACGCCGGCGAGAGCCTGAACGTCTCGGCCGCGTTCAGGCACGTGCTCGCCGACCTGCTCGGATCGGTCGGGGTGATCGTTGCGGCCCTCGTCATCCTCCTCATCGGCTGGGAATACGCAGACCCGGTGGTGGGCGCGCTGATCGGCCTGCTCGTGCTCGCGAGCTCCTGGTCGATCCTCCGCGACTCGATCGATGTCCTGCTCGAGCGCTCGCCGCGCGGGATCGACGTCGAGCAGGTCGGAAGCGCGATGGCCGCGGCCGATGGCGTGCGCGAGGTCCACGACCTCCACGTCTGGGAGATCACCTCAGGGTTCCCGGCCCTCTCCGCGCACGTGCTGGTCGGCCGCGACACCGACTGCCACGCCGTCCGCCGCAGCATCGAGGAGCTCCTCCACGACCGGTTCGGCCTCGAGCACACCACGCTCCAGGTCGACCACGAGGGCGGCGAGCTGCTCCAGATCGAGGTGCCGGACGGGCGGGGCTAGGGCAGACCGGGGGCGAAGCTGACCGAGTAGAGCTCGAGGCCCGTGCCGAGGGAGAGCCGCACCACGTGGGCCTCGTGGCGAGGGTGGACGGCAAGCTCGTGAAGGCCCGGCGCGGGGATCTCGATCGCCCGCTCCTCGCCGTCGATCGCGACTCGCAGCGTCCCGGCCCCGTCGAGCGAGGCATAGGCACCTCCCGCCTCGTAGGAGAGCTCGAGAGGCTCACCGGGCTCGGGTCGCCAGGGCTCGGTCGGCGAGCCGCCGGGGAAGAGCTCCTCGGTTGGCGGCGCGACGAGCGCCCCCGGCGCGTCGGAGGGCCGCAGCGGTTCGAGCCGCGGGGGTGGCGCGAAATCGCGGTCGGTCGCCTCGAGCTCCTCCGCGATCGCCGCCTCGGTGGCGGCGTACTCGCCCTCGCCGAAGTGAAACCAGCGAAGCGCGCCACCCTGGCCCCAGAGAAAGAGCGATGGCCAGCCTTTGCACCCGTAGTCGTGCCAGACCGCGTAGCGCGCATCGTCGGCGACCGGATGACGGACGCCGAGCCGTTCGAGCGCCGGCGCCAGCGTCTCGCGGCGCGCGCTGAACTCAAAGCGCGGCGAGTGGATCCCGAGCGTCGTGAGGCCGGAGTCGCGGTAGCGCTCGTCCCAGGCCAGCACGTAGGGCAGCGACCGCACGCTGTTCAGCTGCGCGAAGTCGAAGAAGTGGACGAGGACCGGCCCGGCGGCAGTCAGCTCCGCCATCCGGGGAGCCCGGTCGACGCCGACCCATCGCAGCCTCCCCGGCAGCTCCGGCGCCGCGATGTTGGTCCGCTCCGGGCGCACGCTCCAGGATCGTATTGGCGCCGGATTGCCGGCGGGTCCGGACGTTATGCTGGCCGTCCGGTCGAGTCGAGCGATTGAAAGGGACGAACCGATGAACGAGGGCGTCTGGGAGCGGATCGAGCGCAGCCGCGAGCGGTGGGACGTGCTCCGCCACCCCTTCTACCGGCGCTGGTCAGCCGGCGAGCTGACCGCCGAGGAGCTCGCGCGCTACTCCGGGCAGTACCGCCACGCGGTCGAGGCGCTCGCAGAGCTCAGCGACGGCGCGACCGAGCGGCTCCCTCAGCATCCCGAGCTCGCCTCGCACGCCGCCGAGGAGCACGAGCACGTCGAGCTCTGGGACGGCTTCGTGGGGGCGTGTGGCGGTGACACGGCTGCCCCGGCGACGCCCGAGACCGCGGAGTGCGTGCGCGCGTGGACGGCGTCGGGCGACGCCGCCGAGCTGCTCGCGCGCCTCTACGCGATCGAGAGCGCCCAGCCCGCGATCTCAGAGACGAAGCGGGCCGGGCTCCTGAAGCGCTATGGCTTCGCCGACGACGCCGGCACGGCCTACTTCCGCGTGCACTCGAGCCGCGACCACGAGCATGCGGCCGAGGCGCGAGCGCTGATCGGCACCGTTGCCGACACCGGGCACGAGGACCGGGTGGTGGCCGCCGCCGAGGCGGCGTTCCGCGCGAACTGGCGCCTGCTCGACGGCGTCTAGAAGGCCTGGGCGCCCATGCGCCGAGGCGACCTGGCGCCGTCGGCGCGCCCTCGATCAAGAGCGCCGACCGAACGTCCCGCTGATTGCTAGCTCCTAGGACGCGAGGATCGCCCCGACCAGGTTGGGCTTGAACGGCTCGGTGCCGTTGACCAGGTTCACGCCCGTGAACGAACTGTGGGCGTGCACGTAGTTGAGCTCCTTGCGCAGGTCGCCGACTCCGTTCGAGCCCGCGATCGGCAGCACCTGGAGGGTGCTCAGAACTCCGATCGCCGCGCCGGACCCGCTCATGAAGCCGCTCCCGGAGTCGCCAGGGATCCCCGGTGTCGCCGTGTACACGGTGCGGCTCCAGCCGTTGCCCTCGCTTTGGACGACGATGCCCTGCTTCGGGCTCAGCTTCGTCACGCCGCCGCGCAGTGAGGAGTTGCCGTAGCTGTAGACGGTGTCGCCGAGCATCGCGGTCGACGGGCCGAGCCCGGTCGGGCCGCCGAAGCCGGGCACCGACGGGTTCACGTTGCCGACATCGGCGGAGTCGAGCTTGACCAGCGCGAAGTCGTTATACGCGCAGATGTCCGGATCGCTCTCCCCGTCCGCCTGCATCTCGAGCCACGAGTTGTAGACCATCGTCCCGGGCCTGCTCGCGCCCGTGACCTCCACGGACGTGCCGATCGGCAACGACCCGGAGTCGCAGCCGTCTGTCTCGGTCGCGCCGCCCGTGCCCGAGCAGTGAGCGGCCTGTCCGATGTAGACGTTGCTCGCGTCCTGGAAGATGAAGTTCGACGTGCACTGCGCGCCGTCGGTGAACGTCATATTGCCGGGCTTGATGGTCGCCGAGCCGGCCGGCGCCCATGCGGATGCGGCGGCGGGGGCCAGCGCCCCGGCCAGCGCGATCGCGCCCAGCAAGCAGATCAGCTTGCGCTTCATCGGTTGATTCCCCACATGTCCCCGCCCGCGCGTCGAGGGGCGGCGGGCATTACCCCGGCCGCACCATAGTCAGCCTCGATCGAATTCACGCCGGTTCGCCGCCCCTAGAATCCGCCCGCCATGCGTCGGACCCGCCGAGCGCTACGCGGACCGCGAAACGTCGCGCTGCTCAGCCTCGGCGCGCTTGCGGTTCACCAGACCACGTACCTGCTCGCCGCCGACGCCGACCTTCACGCGATATCCGAGCACACGCGGCACTCCTACCTCGCCGAGCTCACGCCGGCGCTCATCGTCGCGGCGCTCGCGTCGATCGCGATCTCGCTGCTCGCCGCGGCCCGCCGACGCTGGCGCATCGAGTCGAGCGTCGCCCGGTGCACGACCGACCGCGCCGGGCTCTACGCCGCCGCGCTCCTCGCCGTCTACCTCGGCCAGGAGCTCGGCGAGGCGCTCCTCGTCGGCGGCGGCCACGCCTCGGTCCTCGAGGCGACCCTGGGTGGCGGGGCGTGGCTCGCGCTCCCACTGGCGCTCGCGTTCGGCGCGCTCGGCGCGGCGGTCGCCGGCCTCCTGGACCGCGCCGAGGCGCGGCTCGCCCGCGCGTGCCCGGCCCGCAGCGAGCGGGCGCCGCGCAGCACCGGCTCGGCGGTCGCCGGCGCGCGCCGCCCGCTCGCGAGCTCACCGCTCGCCTTCGGTCTCTCCCGGCGCCCGCCGCCGCTCGCCCTCGCGCGCCCGTAGCCGAGCGAGGGCGGCCCGCGGCCGCCGGAAAGGAGCAGTATGCAATCCGCAGGAGCGAGGCTCGCGATCGTCGGCGCCGCCGTGGTCGCCGTCATCGTCCTCTTCGTCGTCCTCTCCGGAGGCGACGACGATGACGGCTCCGAGCCGAGCGTCCCGACGATCGTGGTCAAGGACGGCCAGCCGGTCGGCGGCGTCCAGACGCTGACGTTCACGGAGGGTGACGACATCCGCTTCGTGGTCGAATCGGATGTGTCCGACGAGGTCCACTTCCACGGCTACGACGTCGGCAAGGACGTCGAGGCCGGCGGCCAGGTCGAGTTCGACGTTCCGGCGAGCATCTCGGGCGAGTTCGAGGTCGAGCTCGAGCGCCGCGTGGTGCCGATCGCCGAGATCAGCGTGAACCCGTCGTGACCGATCTGCTCTCCCAGGTCCTGGTGGTCGGGCACGCGCTGGTCGGCCGCCAGGACCTCCCGATCCCGGAGTGGCTGTTCGCGTGGGCCGCGTCGCTGGTCCTGATCATCTCCTTCGTCGCGCTGACCCTCGCCTGGCACCGTCCACGGTTCGAGGCGGCGCGCTTCACGCCGCTGCGCGAATCCGTCTCGCGCGCGCTCCTCAACCCGCTCACCGAGACGCTCGCCGGCGCCGTCGGTGTCTTCCTGCTCGCCGTCGTCGTGTGGTCGGGGCTCGAGGGCACGGAGGCGCCTGACCGGAACTTCACCGTCACCTTCGTCTTCGTCACCTTCTGGCTGGGGATGGTCGTCGCGAGCGTGCTCTTCGGCGATGTCTTCCACCCGTTCAACCCGTGGCGCGCGATCGCCGGCGCCGTCGGCGGGTTGTTCAGGCTCGTCGCTGGACAGCGGGCGCCGGCGCCGCTCTCCTACCCGGAGCGCTGGGGGCGCTGGCCGGCGGCGGGCGGCCTCGTCGCGTTCGGTTGGCTCGAGCTCGTCTACGGGCAGGCCGGCTTTCAGACAGTCGGCCTGACGCCGCAATCGATCGCGACCGCGACGCTCGTCTACAGCGCGTACACGTTCGCGGGCATGGGCGTGTTCGGTCGCGAGACATGGCTCGAGCGGGGGGAGACCTTCTCCGTCTACTTCGGCATGTTCGCGAGCCTTGCGCCCCTCGCGGTCGAGGAGGGGCGGCTCGGCCGGCGCCGGCCGCTCAGCGGCGCGACGCGCTGGGTGGCGGGGATCCCAGGCTCGGTCTCGTTGGTGCTGCTCGCGATCGCAATCACGACCTTCGACGGCGCCGGCGAGGGGGCCCTCGCCTCGCCGATCTCGAGCCTGGCCGAGAGCCTCGCGGGACAGACGCCGGCGACGGTGGGTGCGACCCGGATCGCGAACACCGTCTTCCTCGGGCTCACGATCGCGTTCGTGTTCGCGCTCTTCTGGGCCGCGATCTACGGCATGCACAGCGTCCGCCGCGGCGACACGACGCGGCGGCTCGGCGAGCGGTTCGCGCACGCGTTCATCCCCATCGCGCTCGCCTACCTCGTCGCGCACTACTTCAGCCTCGTCCTCTTCCAGGAGCAGGCCCAGTTCACGTTCCTGCTCTCCGACCCGCTCGGCGACGGCTCCGACATCTTCGGCACCGCCGGCGGCGGAATCGACTACGGCGCGATCAGCGCCAACGGGATCTGGTACGTGCAGGTCGGGGCGCTCGTCGTCGGCCACGTCACCGCCCTCGTCCTGGGGCACGACCGGGCGCTGCGCGTCTACGGCGACACGCGGCTCGCCGTCCGCTCGCAGTACTGGATGCTCGCGCTGATGGTCGGCTTCACCTCGCTGGGCCTCTACCTGCTCTCACAGGCGAACGGGTGATACTGGCCTCGTGCTCGTCGTCGCGCACGCCGGCCATTACATCTGGGTCCTCTACGCGATCCCGGTGGCGATCGTGCTGGCCTCGATCGTTCGCTCGATCCTCCGCGAGCGCGGCAAGGAGGGCTCAGACGCCGGCCACACGACTGACGCCGAAGATCGCGACGAAGCCGGCCAGGGTCAGGCCGACGCGCGGCCATGACGCGTTCTCGCCGTGCGCCTCGGGGAGCAGGTCGGTGGCGCCCATGAACAAAAAGAAGCCCGCGTAGACGGAGAGGATCTCCCCGAGCGTCTGCTCGGAGACCGAGATCGCGCTGCCGATCAGAACGCCGGCGAGCGGCGCGAACGCATCGATCGCGAGCCAGCGCTTCGCCTGCCGCCGGTCGTCGGACTGGCTGAGCACGAAGCTCACGGTGTTGAGCCCGTCGGCGAAGTCGTGACCCACGACGGCGACGAACACGAGCACCCCGGTCGCCGTGTCGAGGACGAACGCGAGGCCGATCCCGAGCCCGTCGATGAAGCTGTGGACGGAGAGGCCGAGCGCGCCGAGCGTGCCGACCCGCTCGTGGGCGCGTGCCTGTTCGGGGTCGTCGCGGTGGTGGAGCACGAGCAGGCGCTCGGCGAGAAAGAAGGTCAGGAACCCGACCGCGACCAGGACGCCCACCCGGTCCGCGTCGCCGACGTGCTCGAACGCCTCGGGCAGGACGTCGAACAGGGCCACGGCGACGACCACGCCGCCGGTGAGCGCGATCAGCGTCGGCAGTGAATGGGCAAGGCGCAGCGCGAGGGCGCCGCCGGCGAAGGTCGCCACCACCGTGACCAGGGCGAACGGGATGGCGATCAGCTCCATGCGGCGGTAATGATAATCATTCTCAATAGACGGTATCCTCAGCCTCGATGCGCGCGCGGCGGCGATGGCAGCGGATGGCGCTCCAGGCGCTGGAGGGCGAGGGGCGGCGCGCGGGCGCGGCCCGACGAGCCGTGATCGCCGAGCTCGGCTCCCAGCGATGCTGCTCCTCGGCGCACGACATCGCCGATCGGATCCGCGCCGGCGGCTCGCGCGTCGGCGTGGCGAGTGTCTACAGGGCGCTCGAAGGGTTGCGAGAGGAGGGTCTCGTCCAGCGGATCGACGCCGGCGACGGCGGGGTCCTCTATGAGCCGATGGTTCCGGGCGGTGAGCACCACCACCATGCGATCTGCGAGTCGTGCGGGCGCTTGACCCCGTTCGAGGACGCCGAGCTCGAGCGCGCGATTCACACGCTCGCCGACCGGCTCGGCCACCGCGCCCGCGCCCACGACGTGCTGATCCGCGGCCAGTGCCCGAGCTGCGTGCGGCGCGTGCATCAGGGGTAGAGCGATCGGGTGCACCGATCTGCCGGTCATAGCCGGCGGTTCCGTGCACTCGATCTTGCAGCCCGGCCGGTGCGTCCGGCTGGGGCGCAACCCTCGGGCCGTGGCTCAATCGCTCGCGCTCGCCCTGCTCGGATTCGCGCTCGTCTGGCTCGCCGCCTCCTACGCGCGCTACTGGGCCGTCTACCGCTACGGGGAGGAGGATCTGCGGGACGCCCGCCGCGACGCGACCAGGCGGAGCCGCAGCGTGCTCGGCGGGAGGGCGGGGGAGCAGCTCTTGCCGCTTGTGCCGGTGTTCAGCGACAGGTTCGATCCCACCGACGCCCGCTTCCTTGGCGCCCCGATCGACTACGTGGTGTTCGACGGCCTGTGCGGAGGCGAGCTGCGCGAGATCGTCCTCGTCGAGGTGAAGACGGGCGGCTCGAAGCTGAACGGCAACGAGCGCGCAGTGCAGCACGCGGTGCAGGAGGGCCGCGTGCGCTTCGACCTTCTGCGACTTCCCTGAGCCCTACGGCCGGCCCGCGTGCGGCGCCGGAGCGCGCGCCGCGAGCACCTGGCCGGTTCGCTGCTCGAGGTCGAGGTCGGTGCCGCGCCACAGCCGCGTGACCATGAACAGCGTCCGGCCGTCCTCGCCGCCCAGCATGCAGGCAAAGCAGCCGCGGTCGAGCTCGATCGACTCGAGGACCTCGCCGCCGGCACGGATCCGGACGGCGCGTCCGTTGCCGACGTCGCCGTACCAGACGGCATCGTCGGCGTCGATGCAGATGCCGTCGGGGTGGTCGTCGCCGGTGCCGGCCCACACCCGCCGCTCGGCGAGGCCGCCGTCGGGCTCGATCCGGAAGGCGGTCAGGCAATTCGCGTAGGACTCGGCGACGATCAGCGTCGAGCCGTCCGCCGTGACCGCCATCCCGTTCGGGAACGCGATCCCGTCGGCGACCTCGCGCGCCGAGCCGTCGGGCGCGACGAGCGCGATCGCTCCCGGCGCAAACTCCTCTCCCGCCATCAGGTCGAAGCCGCCGCCGTTGACGTAGGCGTTGCCTCGGCCGTCGACCACGATCTCGTTCAGCCCGCGGTCGAAGATGTGGCTGAGGTCGGCGTGAACGACCAGCGACCCGTCGGCCTCGCGGCGGCGCAGGGCGCGCCCCCGCGACGAGACGATGACGAGGCGCCCACCCGGCAGCCAATCGATGCAGATCGGCTGAAAGCCGTCGGCGTCCAGCCGCACCTCGACCTCGCTCGCACCCGTCCCAGGGTCGACCGCCAGGATCTCCTGTGTGCCCCAGTCGCAGACCCAGAGGCGGCCGTCGCGCCAGCGTGGCGACTCGCCGAATGACAGGCCGTCGAGCAGGACGCGCGGCGCGGCCATCAGGCGCGCTCGTACGTGGCGATGACCACGCCCTTCGGGGTGGTCACCGAGTCCACCACGGCGGTAGCTCAGCTCGGGCCGAGCAGGTCGCCGAGCCGCTTGATCAGCTCGCCCTCGAGCGCCTCGCGGATCGGGCCCTCGTGCGCGCGCTCGACGAGCTCCTGGAGGAAGCCCTCGATCACGAGCCGCTTCGCCTCCCCGTCTCCGAGCCCGTGCGAGCGCAGGTAGTAGAGCTGGTCGGCATCGACCTGCGCGACGGCGGCCGCGTGCGTGCAGCGCACGTCGTCGGCCTCGATCTCGAGGCCGGGGATCGCGTCGGCGTGGGCGTCCGTGGAGAGCAGCAGGTTGCGGCTCTCCTGGAAGGCGTCGGTGCGCTGGGCGTCCGGATCGACGCGGATCATCCCCCGCCAGACGGCCGTCGCGCGCTCGGCGAGGACGCCGCGGAACGCGAGGTCGGAGGTGGTGTCCTCGGCCGCGTGCTCCTGGGTCGTGTCGTAGTCGAGGTGCTGCGTCCCGTCGCCGGCATAGGCGCCGGTCACTTTCGCGCTCGAGCCGCGGCCGGCGAGCTTCGTCTCCATCCGGACCTTGCCGCGCGCGGACCCGAAGCCGAGTGCGACCCAGTCGAGATTCGCGTCGCGTCCGACCTCGGCGCGCTGGGTGGCGAACACCCAGGCCTCGGTGGATAGCCCCTGCTCGCATACGTAGCGCAGGTTCGCCGCGTCGTCGACGACCAGCTCGACGACCCCGTTGAACAGGCCCTCGCCGTCGGAGGCGTAGCGCTCCCAGACCTCGGCCTCGGCGCCCTCGCCGAGCACGATCAGCGCCCGCCACTCGATCTCCTCGCCGGCCGACCCGGAGACCGTCAGCTTGATCGGCTCCTCGAGCCGCGCGCCGGCCGGGACGTAGAGGAGGAAGCCGTCGCGCCAGCGCGACGCGTTCCGGGCGGTGAACGCGTCGTTCGCCGGCACGATCTCGCCGAGGTGCTCGCGGACGAGCTCGGGATGGGCCGCCGCCGCCTCGGCGAGCGGCAGCACGATCGGCCCCTCGGCGTCGGACGGCTCGAGCCCATCCACCCGGGCGACGGCCTCCTCGTAGCCGTCGAGCTCGAAGCCGCTCAGGTCGGTGAACTCCCAGCCGCGCTGCTTTTGGCTCGGCAGTTCGAGCTCGAGCGCGAGCTCCTTGGCCCGGTCGCGGCGCTCGTTGAGCCAGTCGGGCTCTACGACGGAGGGCGCAGCCGCTCCGTCAACCAATCGAGCCCTCCATCTGGAGCTCGATCAGCCGGTTCATCTCGACCGCGTACTCCATCGGGAGCTCCTTGGTGATCGGCTCGATGAACCCGTTGACGATCATCTTCGAGGCCTCCTCCTCGTCGAGGCCATGGGCCTGGAGGTAGAAGAGCTGGTCCTCGCCGACCTTCGACACCGACGCCTCGTGGCCGACGTTGGCATCGGACTCGTCGATGCGGATCGTGGGGTAGGTGTCCGAGCGCGAGTCCTCGTCGAGCAGCAGCGCGTCGCAGACGACCTTCGACCTCGTCTCGGTCGCGCCCTGAGCGACCTCGAGCAGGCCGCGGTAGGTCGCGCGCCCGCCGTCCTTGGAGATCGACTTCGAGAACACCGAGGAGGTTGTCTTCGGCGCCGCGTGGATGATCTTGCCGCCGGCGTCCTGGTGCTGGCCCTTGCCAGCGAAGGCGATCGAGAGGATCTCGCCGTGCGCCCGCTCGCCGAGCAGGTAGATCGACGGGTACTTCATGGTCAGCTTCGAGCCGAGGTTGCAGTCGACCCACTCCATGGTCGCGTCCTCGTGGACGACGGCGCGCTTCGTGACCAGGTTGAAGACGTTCTGCGACCAGTTCTGGACCGTCGTGTACCGGACCCGGGCGCCCGGCTTGGCGATGATCTCGACGACCGCCGAGTGCAGCGAGTCGGTCGAGTAGACCGGCGCCGTGCAGCCCTCGATGTAATGGACGTCCGAGCCCTCCTCGGCGATGATCAGGGTCCGCTCGAACTGGCCCATGTTCTCGGTGTTGATCCGGAAGTAGGCCTGGAGGGGCATCTCGACCTTCACGCCCTTCGGGACGTACACGAATGAGCCACCCGACCAGACGGCGGAGTTGAGGGCCGCGAGCTTGTTGTCGTTCGGCGGGATCACGGTCGCCCAGTGCTCGCGGATGATGTCCTCGTGCTCGCGCAGCCCTGAGTCCATGTCGAGGAAGATCACGCCCTGCTTTTCGAGGTCCTCGCGGACCTGGTGGTAGACGACCTCGGACTCGTACTGGGCGCCCACTCCCGAGAGGAACTTGCGCTCGGCCTCGGGGATGCCGAGCCGGTCGAAGGTGTTCTTGATGTCCTCGGGGACCTCGTCCCAGGAGCGGCTCGCCTTCTCGGAAGCGCGGACGAAGTAGTGGATGTCGTTCCAGTCGATCTGGCCCAGGTTCCCACCCCAGGTCGGCGTCGGGCGGGCCTCGAAGTGCTCGTAGGCCTTGATCCGGAAGTCGCGCATCCACTCGGGCTCGCTCTTGTACTCGGAGATCGCCTCGACGATCTCGCGATTGAGCCCCTTTGGCGCCTTGTAGAGGTAGTTCTCGGCATCGTGGAAGCCGAAGCGCTCCTTGTAGTCGGTCCCGATCTCCTTGAGGGCCGCCTCGGCGTCGGTGAGCTGCTTGCCGGCGGGCACGGTCGCGGGCTGCGGTGGTGTGGCCATGGTTTCTCTCAGAGCTCCAGCTTCACTTGGTCGTTGTCGACACGCACGGCGAAGGTGTCGACGGGGCGGTAGGCGGGCAGGGTCTTCGGCTTGCCGCTACGGATGTCGAACAGCGAGCCGTGACGCGGACACTCAACGGTACACGCGCCCGCATCGAACTCCCCCTCGGCGAGCGGGCCGTCGTCGTGGGAGCATCGGTCCTCGATCGCGAGGAGCTCGCCGCCGGCGCAATGAAAGACGCCGATCTTGCGGCCGTCTGCCTCGATCAGGCGCATCGCGCCCTCGGGGAGGTCGCTGAGCGCGCACACCGTGATCGCGTCGGCTGTCGTCGTCGGTTCGTTCAAGACGTCACTATTCCTAGTTCGCAAGTCGGATTTTAGCGGTCGTGCGGCGGTACCCCGCCGCCGGGTCGCGAGCCTTGGTAGGTTCGCGACCATGAGGCTCGCGATCGCGACCGCGCTGGTTCTGCTCGCTGCCGCGGCCGCCGCGCTCGCGGGTCCGGGTCAAACCGTCGAGATCAAGACGACGGTCCTGATCCGCGACAGCGCTCCCGCCTTCCACGGCAAGGTTCGGGCCAAGAATCAGAATTGCGTCGAGGACCGGACTGTGAAGATGTTCCGCGAGGCGGGCGCCGGCCGCAGGCTGCTCGGAAAGACGCAGACCTCGAACGCCGGCAAGTGGAAGATCTCCGTCGACCCGCTCAAGTCCGGCGCCTACTACGCCGCGGCGAAGCGCGTGGAGCAGGGAACCGCCGGGACGATCTACGTCTGCACGCGGGCGCGGTCGGAGACGATCATCGTCGACTGACCTCCGCCGCCGGGCGCACGGGAGCGCTCAGATGACCTCGCGCTCGGCGGCCGGATCGCCGGCGAGTCCCTCGTCCTCCCAGTCGGCCGCGTCGCCGAGGGCCGCCGACTTGATCACCTTGAGGCCGAGCAGGGCGCACTTCATCCGGGTCGCCGAGATGTCGATCCCGAGCAGGTCGAGGACAAAGTCCTTCTCGAGCCGGACGAGCTGCTCGCGCGTCTTGCCGGCCAACTCCTCCGTCAGCATCGAGGTCGCGGCCGTCGAGATCGCGCAGCCCTTGCCCTCGAAGCTCACGTCGGCGACGCGTCCCCGGTCGTCGAGCGTGATGAACACATGCTGCTCGTCGCCGCAGAACGGGTTCGTGTCCTCGAACTCGAGGTCGAAGACGTCGGGCCGGCGGAAGTGCCGCGGCCGCTTGTAGTGATCGAGGATGTTCTCGCGGTAGAGGTCGTCCATCGTCAGATGACGGTAGCCGGCTAGACGCCGAACACGCGCTTGGCGTCGTCGAGCCCTTCGACGAGCCGGTCGATCTCCTCGGTCGTCGTGTAGACGCCGAAGCTCGCGCGTGCCGTGGCGGGGACCTCGAAGCGGTCCATGAGCGGATGTGCGCAGTGATGGCCGGAGCGAACCGCGACGCCGTGGCGGTCGAGGATCTCGGCGACGTCATGTCCGTGGACGCCGGTGAGCTCGAACGAGACGGGCCCCAGCCGCCCCTCGCCTCGCGGCGGGCCGAACACGCGCAGCCCCGAGATCTCGGTCAACCGGGCGAGGGTGTAGTCGGCGATCTCCCGCTCGTGGGCGGTGACGGCCTCCATCCCGATCCCATCGAGCCACCGAAGCGCCGCGGCGAGACCGATGGCCTGGGCGATCGCGGGGGTGCCGGCCTCGAACCGGGCCGGCGGGTCGGCCCACGTCGTCCCCTCCCTGGTGACCTTGCGGATCATCGAGCCCCCGCCGAGGAAGGGCGGCATCTCGCGCAGCAGGTCGAGCCGGGCCCAGAGGGCTCCGATCCCGGTCGGCCCATATGCCTTGTGCCCCGTTAGCGCGTAGAAGTCGATACCGAGGGCGCCCATGTCGAGCGCGAGCTTCGGCGCCGCCTGCGCCCCGTCGGCGAGCACCAGCGCGCCCGCCTCGTGTGCGAGCTGCGTCAGCTCGGCGATGGGGTTCTCGGTCCCGAGCACGTTCGACACGTGGGCGACTGCGACCAGCCTCGGGCCACGCTCGAGCAGCTGCGCGTAGGCGTCGAGGTCGAGCAGCCCGTCGTCTGTGACCGGCACCCAGTCGAGCTCGGCGCCTGTCCGCTCGGCGAGCTGCTGCCAGGGAACGAGGTTGGAGTGATGCTCCATCTCGGTGAGCACGATCCGGTCGCCGGAGCCGATGTTGGCGTCGCCCCAGGCGCGGGCGACGAGGTTGATCGCCTCGGTCGCGTTGCGGACGAAGACGACCTCGCGCCGGTCGGAGGCGCCGATGTGGTCGGCGACCGTCGCGCGAGCGCCCTCGTACGCCGCGGTCGCCTCGGCGGAGAGCGTGTGCGAGCCGCGGTGGACGTTGGAGTGGTGGCGGCGCTCGTAGCGGTCGACCGCCTGGATCGAGGCGAGGACGCGCTGGGCGCTGGCGCCGGAGTCCAGATAGGCGACGGGCCGGCCGCCGATCTCCCGCTCGAGCGCTGGGAACGCAGCTCTGATGCGCTCGACTTCGAGCCCGGTGACAGGCGCCTGAGTCACGAACCACCTGCGGCGGCTTCGCCGCCTGACACGCTGCTTTCGGTGCTAAAGCACCTCATGACACACCCGCCTCGACCTCCTCGCGGATCCAGCCGTAGCCCTTGTCCTCGAGCTCCGCGACGAGCTCGGGGCCGCCTTCCTTGACGATCCGCCCGTCGAACATCACATGGACGAAGTCGGGCTCCACCAGGTGCAGGATGCGCTGGTAATGGGTGATGATGAGGACGCCCATGTCCGGGCCGGCGAACTGGTTGACGCCCTCCGCGACGATCCGCAGCGCATCGATGTCGAGGCCCGAGTCGGTCTCGTCGAGGACGGCCATCCTCGGCCGCAGCATCGCGAGCTGGAGGATCTCGAGGCGCTTCTTCTCACCGCCCGAGAAGCCGTCGTTCACATAGCGGCTCGAGAACTCGCGCGGGATGTTGACGAGCTCCATTGCCGCCTCCGTCTGCTTGCGGAACTCCTTCAGCGAGATCTGGCCCTCACCGCGCGCCTCGCGGTGCGCGTTGACGGCCATCCGCAAGTACTTCGCCACGGTGACGCCGGGGACCGCGACCGGATACTGAAAGGCCATGAAGAGGCCGGCGCGGGAGCGATCCTCCGGCGCCTCGGAGGTGATCTCCTTGCCGTCGAAGAGGATCTCGCCGTCGGTTACGTCGAGCGCCGGGTGGCCCATGATCGCGTTCGCTAGCGTCGACTTGCCGGAGCCGTTCGGACCCATCAGCGCGCGCACCTCGCCTCTCGACACCTCGAGATCGAGGCCCTTGAGGATCTCCTTGCCCTCGGCGCTCACGTGCAGATTGCGAATCTCAAGGTCGGCCATCTGTCTCCAGTTCGTTCGCTCGTTCAAGTTTCGTGCTGCTCGCGCTCAGGCGACCGGCTCGACGACCGGCTCGACCGGGGCGCCGCCCGCGAACTCGACCAGCTCTGCGAGCGTCGTCCCGGCGAGCGCCTTCGAGACGCCGCCGTGCACGCGCGTCCACAGGAGCTTCGTCGCGCAGGCGTGATCGCCGTCTGCCTCGTGCGAGCAGAGCACCCGCCCCTCGCGGTCGGCGTGGAAGCATTCCATCGGCGCCACCGGCCCCTCGAGGGCCTCGACGACGTCGAGCATCGTGATCTCCTCGGCCGGCCGCGCCAGCTTGTAGCCGCCGTGCGCGCCGCGCACCGAGGTCACCAGCCCCACCTGCCGAAGCTTCGCCACCAGGTGCTCGAGATAGGAGAGCGGCAGCGTCTCCGCCTCGGCGACTGCGGCAAGCGCCACCGGCTCGGTCCCCGAGCGACGCCCCAGCTCGACCATGAGCCGGACGCCGTACTCCGCTTTGGTCGAGAACAGCATCGAACTAAATCCTAGCGACGGAGTCGGAAAAACCGAGCGACGCGTGGGGACGAGGGTGGGGAAGGCCTTGGCGCACCGCTACGGCTCGATCAACCCGCGCCGGATCGCGTAGCGGACGAGCTCGACCCTGTCACGCATGCCGAGCTTGCGCATCGCGTTTGAGCGGTGGTTCTCGACCGTCTTCTCCGACAGGTGGAGGATCTCGGCGATCTCCTTGTTCGTGTGCGCCTCGGCCACCAGCTTCACGACCTCCTGCTCGCGTGGTGTGAGCTCATCGGTGCGGCCGGCGCTCTGGCCGAGGACGTCCTTGATCAGTGCGCGCTGGGCCGCCGGGGTCAAGAACGGCTCGCCCCGTTCCACCGCGCGCACCGCGGCGAGCAGGTCGACGTCGGCCTGTGCCTTGAGCACGTAGCCGGAGGCCCCCGCCTTGAGCGCCTCGAACAGGTAGCGCTCGTCGTCGTACATCGACAGGATCAGGACCGATACGTCCGGCGCTTGTCCGCGGATCTCGCGCGTCGCCTGGAGCCCCGTCAGCTTCGGCATCTTCACGTCGAGGATGGCGAGATCCGGGCGCTCGCGGATCGCGGCGTCGCGCGCGGTCGCCCCGTCGGATGCCTCGGCGACGACCTCGATGTCTTCCTGCTGCTCGAGCAGCATGCGGAGCCCGGAGCGGACGATGCCGTGGTCGTCAGCTATCAGCACCCGCACGCGCTCGCCCCTCTCGATTTTCGCCATCGCCACTCAGTATCGGCACCCGGAGGCGAATCCTTGTGCCGACCTGCGGACGCGAGGTGACCTGGAGATCCCCGTGGACGAGGAGCGCGCGCTCCCGCATCCCGGCGATCCCCAGGCCGTGGCTCGCCTCGTCGAAGGTGAAGCCGCGGCCGTCGTCGGCGACACTGAGTTCGATTGCGCCATCCTGGCGGTGCAGGCGGACGTCGATCGCCTGCGCGTCGGCATGGCGGACTGCATTCGAGAGCGCCTCCTGGGCAACCCGATAGACGACGAGCTGCACGTCGCCTGGCAGGTCGGCGACGTCGCCCGTCGCCTCGAAGCGCGCGTCGATAGAGCCCTGATCGGCGATCTCGTGAACGTGGCCGGCGAGCGCCGCCTTCAGCCCGAGGTCGTCGAGGGCGGTCGGGCGAAGCTGGCGGGCGAGCGCGAGCAGCTCGCTGAGCGCCCGGTTGGCGAGGCCGCGGATCTCGGTGAGCTCGCCGGCGAGCTCCGGCGGCGCCTTCTCACGGGTCGCCTCGAGGCGCAAGAGCAGCCCGGTCAGCGACTGGTTGACCTCGTCGTGGAGGTCGCGCGAGATCCGCGCCCGTTCCTCCTCCTGGGCATTCAGCGCGGCGCTCGAGGTGAACCGTCGCTCGGCGTCGAGGCGCTCGAGCATGCGCCGGAACGCCTCGTGCAGCCGCTGCACCTCCTCCGGGCCACCGGGGCTCCGCCCGAGGCTGAGGTTGGCGCCGGGCCGCGTCAGGTCGACGCGCTCCATCTGGTCGACGAGCTGCTCGAGTGGGCGGAAGCGGCGCTGCAGGAGGAACACGTTGAAGGTGACCGTAAAGCCGATTGCGAAGCCGAGCACGAGCCCCGCACTCGGCCGGTCGGAGAGATCGAAGTCGGGATTCGCGGCGATGATCGCGGCGACCACGGCGGCGACGATCAACAGCAGGTTGACCGCGAGCACCTGCGTCATCAGATCGCGCCTTCGCATCACGAGTAAGTATCGGACGAGCCGCGGCGTCGGGGCTGGCGATCGAAAGCGGGGCCGCCCCCAGGCGGATTTAGGGGCCAGCACCCATGATTTCCGCCAATGTGCGGCATCGGGATCGTCAGAATGTCCAGTACAGGTTTCAGTCCGGCCGCCTGTGTCTTGAGAGCCGGACGAACGCATCAAGGAGCAATCCCCGCGATGACAACCACCCGGAAGTCGAACTTCGCCGCCGGCCTGCGGACGACGATCCTGATGGCCACCCTCGGTGGTCTGCTGGTCGCGATCGGTTACGCGATCGGCGGGATCAACATCGCCTCCGTCTTCCTCGTGCTGGCGCTGGTGATCAACTTCGTCGCCTACTGGTTCAGCGACAAGATCGCGCTCGCCAGTGCCCGGGCGAAGCCGCTCTCCGAGCAGGAGGCCCCCGGCATCTACCAGATGGTCCGCGAGCTGACTACGCGCGCCGGCCTGCCGATGCCGCGCCTCTACATGATCCCGAGCGATCAGCCGAACGCGTTCGCCACCGGGCGCAGCCCGAGCCATGCGGCGGTCGCCGTGACGTCCGGGATCACGAAGCTGCTCTCCGAAGACGAGCTGCGCGGCGTGATCTCCCACGAGCTCGCCCACGTGCGGAATCGCGACATCCTCACGCAGTCGGTCGCCTCGGCGATCGGCGCGATGATCACCTATCTCGCGTACTTCTTCATGTGGTTCGGGGGCGATGACGAGTCGCCGCTCGGGCTGATCGGCAGCCTCGCGCTGGTGCTTCTGGCGCCGCTGGCCGCAACGCTGATCCAGCTCGCGGTCTCGCGCCAGCGTGAGTACTCGGCGGACGCCACGGGCGCCGAGATCAGCGGCAACCCGGAGTCGCTCGCGTCGGCGCTGCTGCGGCTCGAGGAGGGCGCCAAGGCGATGCCCATGCAGGTCAACCAGGCCACCGAGCCGCTCTACATCGTCAAGCCGTTCAGCGGCGGCGGGATCGCGGGCCTGTTCTCGACCCATCCGCCGATCGAGGAGCGGGTGCGGCGCCTGCGCCAGATGCGGCCGGCGATCGGCTAGGACCGACGGAGACGACAGATCGAGTCGGAGGCGCCCCGCTTCGGCGGGGCGTCGTCGTTCAGCGCCGCACCGCGACGCCGATGCCCATGTAGCGCTCGCTCGTCGCCCGTTCGACCTCCGCGTACTGCGCCGTGAACTCGTGGAGGTCGTATTCGGAGGCGCGGGTCGTGCGGATCCACTTCCATACCGCCCGCACACCGGGTGTGTTTGCGCCGACGATGTCGTGCAGCGCGATAACGCGTGCGCGCCGGGAGAGGAGCTCGAAGTCGGCGCGGCACCTGCTCTCGGAGTGATCGCCGTCGATCAGCGCGAGGTCGAACGGCCCGGCCTCGGCGAGGTAGCGCGCGAAGCGCTTGGACGCGGAGTCGAGCTTCAGCACGTCGGTGGTCCGGGCGGCGCTCCGACCGTCCCGCAGCGCCGGCACCTCGAAGCGGTCCACCGCGACCGCGCGCTCGACGGGGTGGCGCCGGTTGAGGTACGCGGTCGTGATCAGAAACGTGCCGCCGTGGTCGACGCCGATCTCGATGTAGCTCGAGATCCTGAGCCCGCCGACGAACGCGAGGTAGGGCGCGAACTGGTTCGGGTACTGACCCGCCTCGACGCCCTCGCCTGCATGCGCCCGCAGCGGCGCTGGAAGAACCGGCGCGAAATCAGCGCTGATCCCGAGGGTCGGTAGGCGGCGCTCGAGCTCGACGGGATCGGAAAGCGCGTCCGCGGGCCAGCGCTCGATCTCAGCGACCCGCGAGGCATCGATCATCGCCGGTACCCGGTGGCCCAGCAGCCTTCCGAGGCCCAGCCGCGGCACCGCGCGCTGCCAAATCGCGTGGTACAGGGGCTCCGGCAGGCGGCCTCCGACCGCCGCGCGGAGCCGGCGGCCCGCGCGCCTGATCGCACTCACCTCGCCGTCCATCCCGCGGCAGCGTAGAGCGGAGGCGGCGAGGCGCCTGCCATCCTGCGCCGCTGGATGAGCTACTCGCTCGTGGTGGTGACGTGGAACTGCGCGGAGCGCCTGCGCGACCTCGTCGCATCGCTGAACCGGCACCTCGATGGGAACCAGGAGCTGGTCGTCGTCGACAACGATTCGCGCGACGACCCCGAGCGCGCGGCGCAGGAGTGGAAGGGCGCGGCCGAGTTCATCGCGCTCGACGAGAACGTCGGCTTC
>DATHAL010000071.1:0-31588 GCA_035296705.1 Solirubrobacterales bacterium | reverse complement strand
GTGGTCCCGGCCGCCGCCAGCCCGACGAGCCCGGCCACGGTGAGGCAGATCATCGCCCTGAGCATCCGCCAATGGTGCCAGCCCGTAGCCGGGCGCTACCAGGAGCCGCCGCCACCACCGCCGGAGAAGCCGCCCCCGCCGCCCGAGAAGCTCCCGCCCCTCCGCCGCCCGAGGAGCTCTCGGGCGCGACCTGCGATGCGAAGCCGGAGCTGAAGGCCGAGCCGCTGAACGACCCGGAATCGAAGCCGCCCCCGAAGGCGTAGGAGCTCCAGCTCGCGGACGAGCTCGAGGCCTCGGCCACGGGCGCAGGGCTTCGACCCGGCGGAGCACGAGGCGCCGCGGCGGGTCGAGCGGCCTGAGCCCGCGCTCGTCTGACGGTCATCCGTCCCGATCCCATGGTGATCGTGGTAGGCATTGCTGCACGGTGTCCCTGCTTCGCAGATACGCCCGAACGCCGGTATCGGTGCGGCTGCTTCAGTCCGGCGAGATCGAGCGCGTGCCGCAGACCGGCGCGGTCGCGTCCGTGCAGGAGGCGGAGGTGTCGATACCGGAGCCGCTGCTCGAGGAGCTCTGGCGGCCCGAGTACCTCGAGCGCCTCGGGCGCGCCTACTGGCGCCACCTCCAGCGCACGACGCTCGGCCTCGTCCGCGTGCTCTACACCGAGCGCTCACGCGCCGTCGTCCTTCTGACCCGGCGTCTGCCGCTGCTTCGCTTCCACGCCCCGGAGTACGAGATCTCGGCCGACGAGGGCTGCGTGACCTGGCGGATCGAGCGCGGCCTCCTGGTCGCCGCGGCGGGGCGGGAGCACGGATTTCTGCGGATCCGGGTGCGGCGGGGGGAGGGGGAGCGCGAACCCGGTAGGGAGATCGTGCGCGTACGGCTCGAGGTCCGCAACTTCTACCCCTGGCTGCGCGCCAGCGGGCGCTTCGCCCGGTTTGGCGCCTGGCTCTACGGGCAGACCCAACTGCGGATCCACGTGCTCGTCTGCAACGCCTTCCTCCGCTCGCTCGCCGGCCTCGACCTGCCGCGCTCGAGGGTCGGCGCCCTCGAGCGGCCGGCGGCGGTTTGACCGTCGCGGGAACGGGGAACGGGCGGGCGATGGCGGGGCCGCGGATCCTGCTCACCGGCGCGACGGGCTTCATCGGCCGCCAGCTGGCCGGCCGGCTCATCGATGACGGCTACTCGGTCCGCTGCCTCGCCCGCTCGCGCGGTGCGGGGACGGCGGCGCTCGAGCAGGCCGGCTGCGAGCTCGCGCTCGCCGACCTCACGGGCTCGCGCGGCCTGCGCGAGGCGCTCGAGGACGTCGACGTCGCCTACTTCCTCGTCCACATGATCGGAGGCGTCGACTACCCGGCGACGGAGCGCGCGGCCGCGTCGCGGTTCGCGCGCGCCGCCGAGCAGGCGGGGGTCGAGCGCATCATCTATCTCGGCGGGCTTGGCGACACGAGCGTCTCGCAGCACCTGGCCTCACGCCACGAGGTCGCGAGGATCCTTGCCGCGGAGGGACCGCCGCTCACGTACTTCCGAGCTGCGATGGTGATCGGCCCGGGCAGCGAGTCGTATGAGCTCCTGCGCGGGATCGTCGCCCGGGTACCGGCGCTGCCCGCGCCGGACTGGCTCAAGACGCCGACGCAGCCGATCGGCGCCCGTGATGTCGTCGCCTACCTCCGCGCGGCGCTCGACGTCCCCGAGTCGGCAGGCCGCGAGATCCAGATCGGCGGCCCGGACGTCGTCACCCACCTCGAGCTGGTCTCCGAGATGGCGCGGGCGATGGGACGCCGGCCGCCGCGCCTGATCCCGATGTCGGCCGAGATCGCGCGCCCCGAGACGATCGCCGCGGCCGCGGCAGCGGTGACCCCGGCGACGCCGGCGGTCGCGGTCGAGATCAGCCGAGGTCTGACGACGCCGACGGTCGTCACCGATCCGAGCGGTGGCGAGCTTTTCGCGATCCGCCCCCGCCGCCTCGATGCCGTGCTCGCTGAGGCGGTCGACTCCGCAGCCGCGGTGGAAGCGAGATGAGCCGCAGCGTGCGCGAGTCGATCATCCTCGCCGCCCCGCCCGAGCGGGTCTGGCAGCTGGTCATGGATCCGTCCCTGCTCGAACGCTGGGTGACCACGCACGACTCGCTCGAGGGCGCCGGCAGCGGCCCGGTCTCCCCCGGCGACGAGTTCACGCAGCGGCTGCGCCTCGCCGGGACGCGGTTCAAGGTCCGCTGGCGGGTGATCGAAGCCGACGAGCCGCGCTTCGCCCGCTGGGAGGGCAGGGGGCCGGCCGGCTCGAAGGCCGATGTCACATATCGGTTCGTGGCCGAGGATGGAGGGACACGGTTCGAGTACTGCAACCACTTCGCGCTCCCCGGTGGCGCACTCGGCAAGGCCGCCGGGGGGCTGCTCGTGGCTGCGCCCGGCGCCCGCGAGGCGCGGCGCTCGCTGGAGCAGCTGCGCTCGCTGGTCGAGCGCGAGGGGGAGAGGGCCCGCGAGCGCGCCGCCTCCACTTAGAATCCCGCGCGCCAAGCAGCGGGCCGACCGATGGAGGTAACGATGAAGGCAGGAACGAAGACCATGCTCGCGCTCTCGGCCGTGCTCGTCTGTGGCGCGATCGCGGCGATCCCGGCCGGCGCCGGCGGCAGCGCGGCGACGAAGTCAGCGTGCTCGCTCTCCCAGGGCGAGCAGCGGGGTGAGCTCGGCGCGGACTACGTCTACAAGCTCACCGCCCGCAACCTCGGCTGCGACAAGGCGAAGGCGCTGGCACGGAAGTTCAACAAGTGCCGCCACGAGCACGGCGGCGCCAGGGGCAAGTGCCCGAGCATCAAGGGCTACAAGTGCAGCCAGAAGAAGCTCGACTCCTCGCGCCAGATCTACCAGGCGAAGGCCAAGTGCGTGAAGGGCTCGAAGAAGTTCGGCGAGGTCTTCGGCGAACTCACCTAGGGGCGCTCAGTAGTCGAAGTCCTGGTCGATGCGGTCCAGGACCGTCTCGGCCGCGACCGCGGATCCGGCGGCGTTCAGGTGGACGCCGTCGGACTCGCGGACGATCGTCTCCGTTCCGTCGATCGCGATCGAGTCCGTATAGCGATAGCCGGGGGTGAAGATCGGCACCATGTCCACCACGCGCACCTGGCTGCGCCACGGCTCCGCCGCGACCTCGATCGCGGCGTCGACCATCCTCATCACGCGCTGGCCCTCGGGGTCGCGCGGCATCATCACGGTCAGCCAGTAGACCTTCGCGTCGCCGTTCTGACGGTAGGTGTTCATGACCTGGCGCACCCGGTTCGCGTATGCGGCCGCGTAGTCGACGCCGCAGCACTCGATCTGCTCGCCGTTGGGCCCGGGCAGCGCGAAGCCCTCGGTGGCGCCGATGAAGACGACGACGGCGTCCGGGTCGTCGCGGGCCACCTGCGAGGTCGAGAGCTGGCCCCAGTCGACGAAGGTGGTGCTCGAGATCGCGGTGCCCAGGTGCGGGTCGCGAACCACCTCGACCCCCTGCGGCGCGAGGCGGCGGGCGAGCTCGGTGTCGAGCGGCGTCGCCAGCGAATCGCCCGTGACCAGCAAGGTCTCGAGCGGCTGCTTCGGCGGTGTCGGGGCGCCGACCTGGGCCGGGTCGAACGCCTCTGGCGTCACCGGCGGGACGCCGCGCCTCGCCTGCGGCGAGCTGGTGGCGGTCGCGAAGCCGCCGCCCGTTCCGAGGTCCTCGTCCGGGGAGAGTCCGCCCGTGAGCGTGTGCTGGGCCTCGTCGAGCGGCAGGCGGTCGGCGACCCACTCGCTTGGCTCGCCGACGGCGTTCACGATGTCGCGCCCGACCCCTGGGCTGATCTGCCCCGCGGCCTCCCGGATCGAACCGCCGGCGAACAGGATGAGGAGGAGCGCCACCGCGGCCATCGCGCCGACTGCGTCGCGGGCCGAGTAGCGCCGAAGGCCCTCGCGGTCGAAGCGGCTCATCTCGCTGTCGTCGCGGTGCTCGGT
Source organism: Solirubrobacterales bacterium (assembly GCA_035296705.1). Taxonomy (GTDB): domain Bacteria; phylum Actinomycetota; class Thermoleophilia; order Solirubrobacterales; family 70-9; genus WHSW01. The sequence goes on along the minus strand of DATHAL010000071.1, from coordinate 27,629 downwards.
CATGTGCTCAGTATCAAAACTGGAAGTAGATGAACGGAGGCACGCCCTGGCTCGGAACCGTCGCGCCGACGATCAGGATGATGACGGCGAGAGCTACGGCGAGCACCGCCGGCCGCAGCATCTCGATCCGGAGCTGGACGCGCTGGAGCGGGCGCGGCGGCAGCAGCTGCGTCCCGATCACGACGACGATCATCAGCACCTCGGGCGCGGACCACAGCGTCGCCGCCCCCCAATCGGCGAACCGACCGAGGAAGGCCCAGAAGACGTCGAGGTCGGGGGAGCGGAAGAGGATCCAGCCGAAGCAGACGAGCGCGAACGTGCACGCGCCGCGCAACCAGGCGGGGGTGCGGCGTCCGACCCTGCCGGCGATCGCGTGCTCCGTCACGAGCCCGGCGCCGTGGAAGGCGCCCCAGAGCACGAACGTCCACGCCGCGCCGTGCCACAGGCCACCGAGGACCATCGTGATCATCAGGTTGCGGTAGGTGAAGAGGCGGCTGCCGCGGCTGCCGCCCAGGGGGATGTAGAGGTAGTCGCGAAGGAAGCGCGAGAGCGTCATGTGCCAGCGCCGCCAGAAGTCGCGAAAGCCCGTCGCGCGGTAGGGGCTGCGGAAGTTCTGCGGGAAGATGAAGCCCATCAGCAGCGCGAGCCCGATCGCGATGTCGGTGTAGCCGGAGAAGTCGCAGTAGATCTGGGTCGCATAGGCGAGCGTCGCGAGGAGCGCGTCGGGAGCGAAGTAGGCCTCCGGGACGCCGAACACCGGGTCGACGATCTCGCGGGCGAGCGTGTCGGCGATCAGCACCTTCTTCACCAGGCCGAGCCCGACCAGCGCCAGGCCGGCGCCGACCGCGACCCGGGTCGGGTCGCGCGGCGCCTTGAGCTGGGGCAGGAACTCGCTCGCGCGGACGATCGGGCCGGCGACGAGGTGTGGGAAGAAGCTCAGGTAGATGGCCGCGTCGATCAGCGAGGCGGGCTCGGCGTCCCCGCGCTTCACGTCGACGACGTACGTGATCGCCTGGAAGGTGAAGAAGCTGATCCCGATCGGCAGCACAACCGTCAGCAGCGGCAGCGGTGTCCCGAGCGCAAAGGCGTCGAGCAGTTCGTCGACGTCGGAGACGAAGAAGCCGTAGTACTTGAAGACGCCGAGCGTGAGCAGGTCGAGGGCGACGGCCACGCCGCAGATCCGCCCGCGGGTGCGCTCGGTGTCCGCCGCCGCGATCAGCCGCGCGGCGATCTGGTTGCCGACCGTGATCCCTCCGAGGAGGAAGCAGAACATCGGGTCCGCGGCGGCGTAGAAGACGTAGCTCGCGACGACGATGAACGGCTTCCAGAGGAGCTGCCGCGGCATCAGAAGCCACGAGAGGGCGAGGACGATCGGGAAGAAGATCGCGAACTCGATCGTCGGAAAGAGCATCTGCGGCGCGTTCGGAGGTCCGGACCGGTTAGGTTTCCCCCCGCTTGAGGCGAGCGGCGATGCTAGTGAATGTCCTGGCAGGGGCGCTGATGGCGCTGGTCGCGACGCTGGCGCTGGGCGCGTCGGCGGCGTCCACGTCCTGCGGCTCCACGCAGGTCGAGAAGCCGCGCAAGGACGCGAACCTCGGTCGGGCGCCGCTCGCGATCGGTGACTCGCCGATGCTGCTCGCCCTGCCCGACCTGGCGCAGGTCGGCTACCGCGCGAACGCGCGCGGCTGCCGGCAATGGCCCGAGGGCAACGACGTGATCCGCAAGGCGAAGCACAAGGGCCACCTGCCGAAGCTCGTCGTCGTCGCGCTCGGCTCGAACGGCAGCGTGACGAAGGGAGACATCCACGAGGCGCTCGACCTCGTCGGCAAGAAGCGCACGCTCGGGCTCGTCACGCCGCGTGAGACGGGCGGCCTCGCGGGCCACGACGCGCAGATCGTGCGCGAGGAGGCAAAGACGCACAAGAAGCGGACGATCCTCCTCGACTGGGTGAAGGTCAGCTCCGGGCACCCGGCCTGGTTTCAGCCGGACGGCCTGCACCTGACGTTCGACGGCGCCGACGCGATGGCGCGGCTGTTCAAGAAGGCGCTCAAGGTGCTCCGGCCGCCGCACTGAGCGAGCCTGTCAGTCGCCGAAGCTCTCCCGCAGCGCGAGCACCCGCCCGACCGAGCCGACGAACTGCTGACGAGCGGCGTCGCCGGACCGAAGCAGCCGCCGCAGCGGCTTCGCCGCCCTCTTCGCCGAGCCGATGTCGACGAAGAGCAACAGGTCGGTACCGGCCTTGGCGGCGAGCGTGGCGCTTCGGGTCGGGCCGCCGAAGACATCGGTGCTCGCCGTCTCGAGTGCGTCCGTGATCGAGACACCCTCGAAACCGAGCCGCCCCCGAAGCTCGCCGCTCGCGAGCCTCTGCGTGAACGCCGCGGGTCGATCCGAGAAGGCCGAGTAGATCGCGCTCGAGATCATCACGAGGCGGTCCTCGGCGCCGCCGCGCGCGAAGCGGGCGAATGGCCTCTCGTCGAAGCGGCGGAGCTTCGAGCGCGAGAGGTCGATCGTCTGCACGGCGGCGTCGGTGTTCACCTGCGCGGCGCCGAGGCCGGGGAAGTGCTTTGCGGTCGGGGCGGCGCCGTGGCGCTCGAGGGCCGAGGCGAAGCCGCCGCCGCAGCGCGCGACGGCGTCGGGATCGTCGCCGAAGGACCGGCCCTCCTGGTCGATCGCGCCCCCCGGGCGGGCGACGTCGAGCACGGGGGCGAGATCGACATTGACGCCGGTCCGGCGCAGCATCGACCCGGTCTTCGCGCCCTCGCGGCGGCAGGTCGCGGGCCCCTGCGCGCCCATCTCCGCGGCCGAGAGCGACGGCGGCCCGGGCAGCCGCTTCACCTGCCCGCCCTCCTGATCGATCATCACGAGCAGCGGGTCGGAGAGGGCCTGCGGCCGCGGAATCGACTGCAGCCGGTTGATCAACCGACGGGCCTCCGAGCGCCCGTCGAAGTTCTCCGAGAAGAGGACCACGCCGGCGAGCCGACCCGTCCTGATCCGGCCCGCGACCTCGCTCGGGACCGACTGGCCGCTGAACCCGGCGACGAGCCGCTGTCCGACGAGCTGCGCGTCGCCGAGCTCCGCGGCGCGCTCGCGCGCGAGCTCCGCCGTCGTGGCCGGGTCCTCGTCCGAGCCCCCGAATCCGAGCGCCGCGCAGCCACCGAGCAGCGCGGCGGCGAGGCCGGCCGCAGCGAGTCGAAGCGACCGCCCCATCGCGTCGCGGCCGAGGGGTTGGACCTCGGCAATGACTCCGCGATAGGGCCGGCCGGGCGCGGACACGGCGCCCATTGTGACGTGACGGCTAGGCGGCCTCCGCGTCGTCTTCGAAGTAGCCGATGCCCATGCGCTGCTGGAGTTCCTCGTGGTAGATACGGGCGGCGCCGTGCTCGCGCGCGAGCAGCTCCCCGGCCGCGGCGACCGCGCCGGCGAACGCGCCCGCGGGCGAGCCGGCGGTCGCCGACCCGATCACCTCGTCGCTCTCGAACGCGGCTTCGGCCACGTAGTGCGCGCCGTCATCGTCCTCCTGCAGCTCGATGTCGACGACGACTCGGCAGAACCGGCCGGCGCGGAAGTCCTCGAAGTTCGTGGGTCGGTAGCGGGGCATCCAGGTCTCCTAGGTCGTGTCCTCGACGGCTGGGCCCACGGTAGGGACCCGAAAGGACGGATCCGTCAGAAAACGAGAATGAGACCGAACGTGGCGACCGCGGCGAGCGCCAGGGCTCCAGCTGCCAGCCGGAGGCGGCGGTCCGGGACCTTGCGCTCGGCGAATTCCTCGACAGCCGCCGCGCCGTGAAGCGAGCCGCGCGCAGCACGGGCCGCCCACGCGAACTCGAACGAGAGCATCGCTAGGCCCACAGGGATCAGGATCAGCGCGGGCCCGGGAAGAACGATCATCGCGATCCCGGCTGCCGTCACGATCACGGCGGCGATGATCCAGAGAACCCGGTAGGGCAAAGCTCTATCGCCATGCTCCTCACGCTTGCGGTCCAGCCAGGAGGCCGCGCGGTCGGCTTTTTGGATCGCGTCGGTCATCTCGTCACGAAAAGAACCCGCATATGCCGTTATTACCCCGAATCGCCCGGGGCTGAAGCGCTCAGGCGTACTCGTCGTGGCGGTGAATCCACGTCTGGAACGCATCACCCTCGTCGCGCCCCTTCGGCGCCCGGTCGAGGACGGGGTAGTACGGCATCAGGAACTCGACCCCGCGGAACGTGGTGCCGTACGTCTGATAGACCGCGCCGTCCTCAATGATGAAGGCGCTGGTCGCCGGGATCTCCGCGATGTACTCGGCGAGATCGGCCCCGCTCGCGTCAGCGTTGCGGCGGGCGATGGGGGGCAGCTCGTCCTCGGGCGGCATCTGTTCACGGACCTGCTCGACGTGCTGAGAGGCCCCGAGGTCGAAGCTGAAGTCGGTGTTTGCCGAGGAGGCCCAGGGAATGCTCCAGCCCATTCTCTCCTTGTAGGCCTGAAGTCGCTCCAGCGGCGCGGTCGAGACGAACGCCAGCGTCAGGTCGCGAGCGTGAAGGTGCGGCAGCAGGCCGTCGAGCCCGTCGGCCATCGACGAGCAGGTCGGACACCCGGCCTCATACGTCGGGCCGAACATGAAGTGGTAGACGAGAAGCTGCGAGCGGCCGTCGAAGAGCTCGGCGAGCGTCCGCGTCCCGTCCTCGGCATCGAACCGATAGTCCTTCTCGATCGAAACCCACGGCAGGTCGCGGCGCCGGCGCGCCAGCTCGTCAGCGGCGCGCGTGTGCTCCTTCTCGCGTTCGACCAACTCGTCACGCGCGGCGTTCCATTCCTCGCGGCCTAAGACCTTGTGATCCGTCATCGCGTCTCGTGCTCCTTTTTTCGGTTTGCTTGCTTAGACACCACCCGCGACCTGAACGAACCGGCGATTCCTTTCCCGCTCCGACGGGGTCATTACCTGCGAGGGCGGAAAGGAAGCGCCATGCGAGGATGCCGTCGTGACCGAGCGAACGCTCTCCCGCGCCCGCGCGGGCGACGAGGAGGCGTTCCGCGAGCTCATCGACCCGTACCGGGCGGAGCTGCAGCTGCATTGCTATCGCATCCTCGGCTCGGTTCAGGACGCCGAGGATCTTCTCCAGGAGACGTTGTTGGCCGCCTGGCGTGGGCTTGAGGGCTTCGACGGTCGCGCCTCGCTGCGCGCGTGGCTTTACCGCATCGCGACGAATCGCTGCCTGAACGCGCTGCGCGACAGGCGCCGTCGCCCGCGCGAGGTCCCGCCGATGGCCGAGCCACCGGAGCCGACGCGCCGCAGCGAGCCGCTCTGGCTCGAGCCATACCCCGACGCCCTGCTCGGCCCAGTCGCCGACACATCGGCGGGGCCGGAGGCTCGCTACGAGCTCAAGGAGGCGGTCTCGCTGGCATTCGTGACGGGGCTCCAACGCCTGTCGCCGCGACAGCGCGCCGTGCTGGTGCTGCGCGACGTGCTGGGTTTCCGAGCGTCCGAGGTCGCGGACATGCTCGAGACGACCGAGGCCGCGGTGAAGGGTGCCCTGCAGCGCGCCCGCGCGACGCTCGAGGGCCGGCGTCCGGCCGATCACCGTGAGGACGCGCCGCTGCCGCGGTCCTCGCGTGAGCGCGACGTTGCCGGTCGCTTCGCGGATGCCGTCGAGAGCGGCGACGTGGACCGGGTCGTCGCCCTGCTCACCGACGACGCCTGGCTCACCATGCCGCCACAGCCCTTCGAGTACCAGGGCCAAGCGGCGATCGCGCGTTTCCTCGAGGATCGCGCCGCGCTGCGCGGCCGGCCTCTCCGCCTAGTTGCCACGCGGGCAAACGGGCAGCCCGCGTTCGGGTGCTACCTCCCCGACGCGAAGAACGCGATCGCCCGCCCGTACGGGCTGATGGTGCTCACTCTGCAACCGCAACGGATCTCGGCGATCACGTGGTTCGGCGACGGCAACGTGTTCCCGCACTTCGGGCTCCCGCGGACGCTCAGGATCGCCGCGCGCTGAGCGGCTACTTGACCTGCACGCCGGAGATCGCCCGCGAGATCACGAGCCGCTGGATCTCGGCGGTCCCCTCGAAGATGTCGTAGATCTTCGCGTCGCGGTGCATGCGCTCGACGGGGTACTCGCGGGTGTAGCCGTTGCCGCCGAGGATCTGGATCGCGCGCTCTGTGACCCAGACGGCGACCTCGCCGGCCTTGAGCTTCGACATCGAGCCCTCGGCGTTCGTGAACTTGTGGCCGCTGCGGCCCATCCAGGCGGCGCGCCAGACGAGCAGCCGGGCGGCGTCGATCTCGGTCTTCATGTTGGCGAGCGAGAAGGCGACGGCCTGGTTCTCGATGATCGCCCTGCCGAACTGGCGACGCTCCTTCGCGTAGTCGAGCGCGTATTCGTAGGCGGCACGGGCGATGCCGATCGCCTGGGCGCCGACGGTCGGCCGGCTCGCCTCGAAGGTCTGCATCGCCGCCTGCGACTGGCTGCGCTTGCCCTCGCGCGCGTTGGCCAGGCGCTCGTCGACCTTCTCCTTGCCGCCGAGCAGGCAGGAGCCCGGCACGCGGCAGTCATCCAGGTGAACATCGGCGGTGTGCGAGGCGCGCAGGCCGTGCTTCTTCACCTTCGCGCCCTGCTCGCAGCCCTTCGTCCCCGGCGGGATGATGAACGCGGCATGCCCGCGGGCGCCGAGCTCGCGGTCGACGGAGGCGATCACCACGTGGACCTTCGCGATCCCGCCATTCGTCGCCCATGCCTTCTGCCCGTTGATGACCCACTCGTCCTTGACCTCGTCGTACTTGGCTGTCGTGCGGATCGCCGACACGTCGGAACCCGCGTCCGGTTCGGAGGAGCAGAACGCGGCGACCGCCGGCTCCTCCGCGGTGCCGAAGCACTGCGGGATCCACTCGGCCATCTGCTCGGGCGTTCCCTGGCCGAAGATCGCGGCTACGGCGAGGGACGTGCCCATGATCGACATCCCGATCCCGGCGTCGCCCCAGAAGAGCTCTTCGTTGGTGACTGGCAGCCCGAGGCCCGACTCGTCTGCCCAGAACTGCGCGAGGCCCTCGTAGCCGTAGAGCCCGATCTTCGCGGCCTCCTGGATGATCGGCCACGGGGTCTCCTCGCGCTCGTCCCACTCGGCAGCGGCCGGGCGGACGACGTCGGCGGCGAAGCCGTGGACCCAGTCGCGGATGTCCCTCAGGTCCTGGCTGAGCTCCAGCGAGAACGCCGCTGCGGGCTGCTGCTCGTTCTCGCCGACGGCCTCGGTGATCAACTCCTCTGCGGTGCTCGTCAAGCTCGTGCTCCTGATACTGACATTGGCTTATGTAACATCGGCGAGGGTAGGGGTTACGTCAGACCATGTCAAAGGTTGACGAGATACTCCTGCACGGCCACCGCGTCTGCTTTCGCCTCCAGGGCGAGGGGCCGCCGATCATCCTCATCCACGGGATCACGGGCCGCAGCGACCAATGGGATCCCGCGCTCGGGGACCTCGCCACCGCGCACACGATGCTCGCGCCGGACCTGCTCGGTCACGGCGAGTCGGCGAAGCCACGCGGCGACTACTCGCTCGGCGCCTACGCGAGCGGTGTCCGCGACACGATGGTCGCGCTCGGGATCGACCGCGGCACCATCGTCGGCCACTCGCTCGGCGGCGGGATCGCGATGCAGTTCGCCTACCAGTTCCCGGAGCGCTGCGAGCGCATGGTGCTCGTCTCGAGCGGCGGGCTCGGGCGCGAGGTGCACCCGCTGCTCCGCGCGGCGACCCTCCCCGGCTCGGAGTGGGTGTTGCCGTGGCTCGCCCACCCGCGCCTGATCGGCGTCGGCGACGGCGCACGGCGGCTGCTCGCGAAACTGAAGCTCCAGGCCGGGACCGACCTCGCGGAGATGGCACGCGGGTTCGCTTCGCTGTCGGATCGCGAGGCGCGCCCCGCGTTCATCGAGACCATGCGCGCGGTGCTCGAGCCGAGCGGCCAGCGTGTGAGCGCGCTGGACCGCCTGTACCTCGCGGAGTCGCTGCCGGCGCTGCTCCTCTGGGGTTCCGATGACCCGATCATCCCGGTCGCCCACGGGCGCGCCGCGCACGAGCTGATGCCCGGCAGCCGGCTCGAGGTGATGGAGGGCGTCGGCCACTTCCCGCAGCTCGAGCGTCCCCGCGAGTTCGCCTCGCTGCTCGCCGAGTTCGTCGCGTCGACCGAGGCGGCCGAGCTCAGCGCGAGCACGTTGCGCGACCGGCTGCTCGTCGACGCCTCCGTCTAGCTCTTCTGGAGTCGCTCGAGCTCGCGGCCCATCCTCGACTCGACCGCCTCGGTCATCACGAGCTGGAACATCGCGAGCAGCGCGTCCGAGGCGAGCGGGCGGAGCCGCTCGAGCGCGTCGCGGACCGCCGGGAGGTCGTGATCGGGCTGCCCCTGGTCCTCGAACGGCTTCCAGATCTGCTTCACGAACAGGTCCACGAAAGACTTCGCGACGGCGGTCGCGTGCTTGTGGATCTCCTCGGCGACCTTGAGCGCCGTCTCCGCGGGGATCCCGAGCTCGGCCAGCTCGGCGCTCGCCCGCCCGAGCGTCGGGCTCAGCTCCTCGTAGCGGCCGTTCGGAAGCGCCCGCAGGATTCCAAGCCGCTCCGCCTTTTTGATCAGCTGCGCCGCCGGCTCGCCGGCGCCGCCCCAGCGCCGCGCGAGCTCCTCGGCGGTGACGATCTGGGGCTGCTCGTTCTCGAACGGGGCCTTGACGGCGCGCGTGAAGCGGAGCACCTCCTCGCTCGACCCGCCGGCGCTGTCGATCAGCCGCGCGATCGCCTCGAGCTTGAAGCCGTCGGCCTGAAGCTCACGGATCAGCTCGATGCGCGCCTCGTGCTCGGGGCCGTAGTAGCCCGTCCGGCCGCGGACCTCGGGCGGCGGCAGGAGCCCGCGCGACTGATGCGCGCGGATGTTGCGCACCGTCATTCCCGTGCGGCGCGCGAGCTCGTCGATCGTCAGCTCCTCGGTGGCGGCCTGTGCCATCGCGCCGATTGTATGTCGGATTACGGGTGGTGCCGGAGGCACCTGGCCCCCATGAATGTGGCGTTGTGCTGCATATATCGGCTCAACCACACACTCATTCCGCCGCCAGATCCTCCCGGCTCAGCTCGTCGAGGAGGTGGTGGAGTTGTGGCGGGCCCTCGTCCTCGATCACGCACAGCGTCCCCGGCCAGTAGGGGCTCTGGGCGGAGGTCCGGCCGAGAAGGCCGGGCGCGTGGACCCAGCTCCCGCTGTTCCAGAGGTTCGTCTCCTGCTGGACAGGCGGGGTGCCGCGGCGATGGGTGTGCCCGAAGACCACGTGCTCGGCGTCGATCGCGAGGTCCTTCACCACCTCCGCCATCGCCGTGAAGCCGGCGCGGGCGATGGCGCCGCCCGAGAGATCCGAGTGGACGGGCCCGAGCCCGAGCCGGTTGGCGACTCCGACGGCGCCGGGCACGGCGACGGCGCCGAGGAGCCAGCTCCGCACCCGTGCCGTGCGGCTGCTGCCGCCGCCGAGCATCTGCCAGATCCGGGCCGAGGGATTGGCGCCGCCGCGGTTCTCGCCGGCCGTCGCCTGGGCGAGTCCGAACAGGAGCGCGTAGACCGGCGTCTGCACCCGCTCGTACTCGTCGATGTCGGCGAGCTCTGGCTCCTGGGCGGGGTCGAGCGGGTCCGGGCCTCCGGGCGCGATCCCCAGCACCCGCTCCACCATCGCCACGCCGAGGCGCTCGATCGTCGGCACGGTGAGGTGGCGGTCGAGGTAGTGCCCGTGCGTCGCGTAGACGTCGTCGCGCACCCATAGGCCGGGATAGGCGAAGCTCACGCGCACCGAGGCGGCGTGCGAGGCGAGCGTCTCGATCGCGAGGCCCGTCGGCTCCCCCGTCTGCTCGAGCTCCATCGGCGGCGCGCCCTGGATCGCTCGCCGCTCGAGCCACGGCTCGATCAGGTGGTGGTCGTGGTTGCCGGGCACGATCACGAGCTCGCCGTCGCCGAGCGCCTCCCCGAGCGCGCGCATCACGGGCGCGGCCGCCGCCAGCACCTCGGCAAGGGGCCGGTCGCGAAGCTCGAGCACGTCGCCCAGCAGCACGAGACGGTCGACGCCGTCGAGTCGCTCGAGCAGCCGCTTGCGGTGCGCGTCGCGGCGGATGAGGTCCGCGCCGCTGCCGAGCCCGAGGTGGAGGTCGGAGACGATCGCGGTCCGCACGGCGGCATCGTCTCACCCCCGGCGCCGCGGGCGCCGGTTCCGACCGCCGTGGGCGGGACGATCCGGGCGTGGCGTCCGCTGATCCAGAGCGCCCGGAGCGCCGCGCGCAGCTCCCGGCGCGCCTGCTCGGGATCGGCGCCCGTGGCGCGGAGCGGGTGGCCTCTGCGGCGGGGATCGACGAGGCGGTGGAGCGCACGACCGAGGAGGCGCTCGTGAGGGCGCTCGAGAGCCCTGCCTTCGAGCGGGCGATCATCCGGGTGCTCGAGAGCGAGGCGGCGCAGCGAGCGCTGGAGCGGACGCTGGCCAGCCCGGCCGTCGAGCAGGCGGCGGTGAAGGTGCTCGACTCCCAGCTCGTGGACCACGTCTGGGACCGCCTCCTCGCCTCCGACGAGGCGCAGAAGCTCGTCGAGCGCATCGCGGAGGCGCCCGAGGTACGTGCCGCGATCGCCCAGCAGGGCGTCGGCCTGCTCGACGACATCGGCCGCCAGATCCGCGACATCGCCGGGCGGCTCGACGATGCGCTCGAGCGGACGATTCGCCGATTGATCGGCCGCCCGCGGGCGGAGCCGACGAAGAACGTCGGCGCGGTCACGCGCCTGCTCGCTTTCGGCCTCGACGCGGCCCTTCTCAACGGCGCCTTCCTGCTCGCTGCCGCGGTGCTCTCAGCCCTGTTCGGCTCCGATGGCATCTCGGGGACGGGCTGGGCGTTCGGTGCCTTCAGCTGGATCGTCTTCGGGTCGCTTTACATGCTCGTCTTCTGGTCGCTCGCAGGGCAAACGCCGGGCATGCGCGTCCTCTCGATCCGGATCGAAGCCGACGGCTCACCGCGGCTCGGCCGCAGACGCGCCCGGCGGCGGCTCGTCGGCTTCATTCTCGCCGCGCTGCCGTTCGGGCTCGGGTTCATCGGGATCATCACCCGCGACGACAACCGCGGCTACCACGATCGGCACGCGGGCACCGAGGTCGTCCGCGTCGACCCGGCACCGGCGCCCTTCTCAACGCCGCAATAGACTCGCCGCCATGAGCGCGGGTGCTGCCGAGGCTCAGGCGAGCGCGATCGCCGTCGAGAACCCCGCGACCGGCGAAACGATCGCTGGGCGTCGAGCAGCTCGTCTGCATTCACGAGGCCGCCGGGAGATCGTCGGCAGCGGCCTGCGTGCGCCCGACTGGGCCCGCGGCGAGGACCTCGACGCCTTCGTGGCGGCGCTCAACGGTCTCGAGATCGTGCCGAGGGAGTACGTCACCTTCTCAGCGCACCAGATGGGCACCTGCCGGCTGGGGCGCGATCCCGCGAGCTCGGTCGCCAACCCGTGGGGTGAGCTTCACGACACCCCCGGCGTCTGGGTCGGCGACGCCTCGGCGTTCCCGAGCGCCTCGGGCACGAACCCGATGGCGACGATCATGGCCCTCGCGAGACGCACAGCGCACGCGATCGCCGCCGGCTGATGCGGATCGGCCCCGAGCTCACCGCGCCCGCGAACGGAATCGAGCTCTGCTACCAGGAGCTGGGTGAGCCCGACGGCGAGCCGATGGTCCTCGTCATGGGGCTCGGCGGCCAACTCGTCCACTGGCCGGACGGCCTCTGCGAGCTCCTCGCCGAGACCGGCTTCAGGCTGATCCGCTTCGACAATCGCGACGTCGGCCGCTCGACCTGGATCAAGGGACCGCCTCCGAGCCGCACGGCGATGCTGCTCGGGCTGCCTCGCGGGCTGGCGTACACGCTCGACGACATGGCCGACGACCTCGGCGGCCTGATCGAGACGCTCGGGATCGGGCCGGCCCACGTGGTCGGCGCCTCGCAGGGCGGCATGATCGCCCAGGTCCTCGGCTACCGGCGGCCGGAGCTCGTCCGCTCGCTCGGGCTGATCATGACCGGCGCCGGAAAGCGAGTCGCGTCGGTGCCGAGGCTGCGGGCGCTCGGCACGCTGATGCGCGAGCTGCCCAGGGACCGCGAAGCGTACGTCGAGGCGATGGTCAAGGCCTTCAAGGTGATCGGGTCACCCGACTACCCGGACGACGAGGACTGGCTTCGCGGCGCGCTGGGGCGCAGCTTCGACCGCGGCGACAACCCGGTCGGTGCCGCCCGCCAGCTCCATGCGATCACCGCCTCCGGCGACCGCAGCCGAAGGCTGCGCGCGGTGCGCGCTCCGACGGTCGTCATCCACGGCACCCGTGACCCGCTGGTGAGGCCGGCAGGGGGGAAGGGGCTCGCCAGGGCGATCCCCGGCGCCCGCCTCGAGCTGATCGCGGGCATGGGCCACGACCTGCCACCCGCACTCTGGCCGCGGATCACCAAGCTCCTCGTAGAGAACGCCCGCCGTGCCGACGTCGCGGCCGCGCCCGTGGAGGCGGCCGGCAAGGCGGCGTGAGCGACGCCGCGGCCGAGCCCTCGGCCGGCGGCGACGAGGCCGGTGCGGGTCGGATCACGCGTGCCCGCGCGCTGCTCCTGGTTGCGTTCGCGGTCGCGGTCACCCTCGCCCTCTACCTCTTCGTCCCGCGTCTCGCAGGTCTCGACGAGACCTGGCAGCGGATCAAGCAGGGAAGCCCCGCGTGGCTCGCGCTCGCCTTCGGCTTCGAGCTCCTCTCCTTCGGCGGCTACATCCTGCTCTTCCGCACCGTGTTCGCCGACACCGCCGACCGGATTGGCTGGCGGGCGAGCTACGAGATCTCGATGGGGGGCGTGGTCGCGACGCGGCTCCTCGCCGCGGGTGGCGCGGGCGGGATTGCGTTCACGGCCTGGGCGTTGACCAGGTTCGGCCTCGGAGCGCGCGAGGTGGCCGCGCGGATGACCGCCTTCCTCGTCCTCCTTACGCGGTCTTCATGGCGGCGCTCGTGGTCGATGGCCTCGGGCTGTGGCTCGGGCTGATCCCCGGCCCGGCCCCGTTCGGGCTCACCGTGGGCGCGGCGATCCTCGGGGGCTCGGTGATCGTGATCGCGCTGGCGATGTCCGCGACGCCGCGCGACCTGCCGGCCCGCGCGCGGGAGTCGATCTCCGAGGAGCGCCCGCGGCTCGCCACGGTGCTCAAGTGGCTTGCGACCGTGCCCGCGACGATGGGGCGCGGCGTGCGCGGCGCGATGCGCCTCGCCCGGCGTGAGCCGCTTCGGTCACTCGGCGGCGCGATCGCCTGGTGGGGGTTCGACATCGCGACGCTGTGGGCGTGCTTTCACGCCTTCGGGGGCACACCGGCGGCTGGAGTCATCGTGCTCGCCTACTTCGTCGGCATGCTCGGGAACCTGCTGCCGCTTCCAGGCGGGATCGGCGGCGTCGAGGGAGGCATGATCGGCGCCTTCGCGGCGTTCGGCGTGAACGGCGGCCTGGCGCTGGTCGCGGTGCTCGCCTATCGCGGGTTCGCATTCTGGCTGCCGATGGTGCCCGGCCTGATCGCCTACCTCACGCTTCGCCGCACGATCCGCCGCGAGGGGGAGGCGACGCCGAGCCCCGCGAGTTGACGCCTGACGCTCGACCTGCGGCTCAGTCCCTGGTCTGGGAGAGGTGGGCACCCTCGATGTCGACGTGGGGCAGGAAGCGGTCCGCCCATGCGGGCACCCACCAGGTCCCGCGGCCCGCGATGACCAGGATCGCCGGCGCGAGTGCGAGCACCGACAGCGCCGCGAGGGCGACGCCCACGGAGAGCCCGACGCCGAACTGCTTGACCGTCGGATCTCCGTTCAGGATGAAGCTGGCGAAGACGCAGATCATGATCAGCGCCGCCGCGGCGATCACCTTGCCGCCGACCGCGAGCCCGGCCGCGATCGCCTCGCGGTCGTCGCTCGCATTCGCCCGGTGCTGCTCGATCTGGCTCATCAAGAACACCTGATAGTCCATCGAGAGCCCAAAGAGGACCGCGAACATGATCAGCGGCACGAAGCTCGCGATCGGGTCGGTGCCGCTCGCGGTATCGAGCCCCACGAGCCCGATCCCCCAGCCCTCCTGGAAGCACAGGGTCACGACGCCGAACGCCGCCAGGACGGAGAGGACGTTCGCGATCGCCGCCTGGGTCGACACCACGACCGACCGGAATGCAGCCGTGAGCACCACGAACCCGAGCGCGACGACGGCCGCGATCACGAGCATCAGCCGGTCGGAGATCCCGGCGGCGAGGTCGACATAGCTCGCGGTCTGCCCGCCGACGTGGGCCTGGAGATCGGTGCCCGCGGTTGACTGCGGGATCACGTACTGACGGACGGTCAGCACGAGCTCGGCCGTGGCCGTCGCCGCGGGGGAGGTCGTCGGGATCGCGGTGAACAGGGCGGCATTGCCCCGGCCGTTCAGCTGTGGCGGCGAGAGGGCCTTGATCCCGACGGTGTCCGTGAGCTGCTTTTGGAGCTTGACCAGGCGCGGGTCGGTGGCGGCCTTGACCCCGCCGGCACGCGTCAGCTCCTTCGTCAACTCGTCCTGCAGCTGTTCGGCCTTCTTCTGCTGGCCCTTCGCCTTCTGCTGCTCGGTCTCGAGCTCGGCCTGCTGCGTCTGGAGGTTCGCCGCCTGCACCTGGGCCTCGGCCGCCTCCTGCTCGAGCTGCTGCTTGCTCTGCGAGAGCGAGAACGCCTCGGCCGCAGCAGCACCCGCCGCGCTCGCCAGCGCCGCTCCCTGCTTGCCGAGCGCCTCGGCCTCATTCCGGATCCGGCTGGCCTGGCGCGCGACCTGTTGCGCTGCCCGCTCGTTTGCGTGACGCTCCTCGCGCACCCTCGAGACCTCAGCGTTGCGCTTCGCCTCGCGCGAGCGGATCAGCGCGAGCCGGCGCCCGAGCCGCTCACGCTCACGCGGCCTCTCGGCCTGCGCGAGACGCGTTCGGATCCGTTTGTCGATCGCCGCCAGGGCTCCGAGGCGGGCTTGAAGCTGAGCTTCCTGCGCCGCGAGCTTCGCGCCCCGCTGGGCGATCGGCTTCGCCTCAGCGACCAGGGCATCGAGCTGGGCCCTGAGCGTGCGGCGTTTGGCGAGCTGGTCTCGCTGCCGCTCGAGCTCGGCGCGCTCGGCGCCGAGTGCCGCGCCCTGCGCCTCGAGCGCCGCCTGCTGGCCCTCGAGCGAGTCCTGCTGGGTCTCCAGCGCGTCCGCTTGGTCCGAGAGCTGCGCGGCCTCGGCCTGGCCCTGCTCTTGCTCGGTCTCGAGCTTCGCCTGCAGCCGCTTGGCCTGCTTTTCCTGCTGGACGACCTCCTGGCTCGGCTTCGCCGGAGTTCCGAGCGCGACGGCGATGATCAGGGGCCCGTTGTAGCCGACGCCGAACCCACTCGCCATGAGGTCGTAGGCCTTGCGCTCGGTCGTCGACTTCGGCGTCGCGCCGATGTCCTCCTGGCCGAGCTCGAGCGAGAACACCGGAACGATCAGCGGCAGCAGGATCAACATTGTGATCGCGATGCAAGCCCACGGGTGCGTGGTCACGAACCGGCCCCACGCCGCCCATCCGCCCTTGCCGGCCGGCTTCGGCCCCGGCCGCAGGAAGGCGGGAAGGTGGAGCGAGTCGATGTGCGGGCCGGCGACCGACAGCAGGGCGGGCAGCCACGTGATCGCGGCGAGGACCGCGGTGATGACCGCGAACGCCGAGGAGTAGCCGAGGGTCGCGACCAGCGGGATGCCGGAGATGAACAGCGTGGCCAGTGCGATCACGACCGTGCTGCCGGCGAACACGATCGCGGTCCCGGAGGTGGCGACGGCCGTGGCAACCGCCTCGTCGACCGGCAGGCCGTTGGCGCGCTCGGACCGGTAGCGGCTGACGAGGAAGAGCGCGTAATCAATGCCGACGCCGAGGCCGATCATCGTCGCCAGCGTCGGTCCGATCGACGGAACCTCGACTAGGTTGCCGAGCAGACCGATCACGGAGAGGCCGGCGAGCAGGCCGACCACCGCGGAGACGATCGGCATCCCCATCGCGACGAGGGTGCCGAACGTGAACGCGAGGATGATCATCGCCGCAGTCAGGCCGATCACCTCGCTGCTCTCGGTCGCGGGCTCGGAGAGCTCGCTGCCGATCGAACCCCCGGCCGCCACCTCCAGCCCGGCGTCACGAGCGGGTTTCGCGGCATCGAGGACCGACGCGGCGATGTGCTCGGTCAGGTCCTCGCTGCCGACGTCGAGGAGGACGGGAATGAACGCCGTGTGCTTGTCCTTGCTGATCTGCGCCGCACCCTTCTTTCCGTACGGGCTGGGGGCGCTGACGACGTGGCGCACCTTCTCGATCGCTGCGTGGGCGCGCTTGATCGCCTTCTCGTTCGCACCCGCGGTGACCTTCGCCTTGGTGCTGTGGAAGACGATCGGATTGGTGCCGTTCTGCTGCGGCGGGAATCGCTTGCTGAGCAGGTCCGTCGCCGCCTGGCTATCGGTGCCGGGGAGATCGAGGTTGTTCGACGTGTTGCCGCCGAATGCCCGGAACGCGCCGACGAGCAGGACCAGAGCGAGGATCCAGGCCGCGACAACGACCCACCGGTGACGAGCGGTGAAAAGACCGATTCGATAGAGGCCGCGCGCCACGGAGTTTCCACTCTATGCGCTCCTCAGGAGCTCAAATAATCGAGGGCGCTGCCGATCAGAGCCGGATGACGACCGCCGACGTGATCAGCTCCGCAAGCGGGCCGGTTGGCACGCCGGCGACCGTGCCGCCGCCCGAGACGACCCTGACGCGGCCCTCGTCGCTCGTCAGCGCCATGTCGAGCTCCACCGGGACCGTCGTCTCCGCAGCCCCGAGCACGTCGTCGAGGATCGTGTCGAGCAGCGTCTCGCCGGGAACCTCGATGCCGCCGAGCCCGTAGTCGAGGAGACGCTGGCCGGAGGTGGTGCCTGTGGAGACGAGGTGGTACGGCGCGGGAGCGTCGCGGGTGAGCTGGAAGTTCGTGAGGTCCACCGGACCCGCCGTGGAGTTGGAGATCTCCACATCGACGATCGAGAACCCGTCGAGGCGGTCGAAGACGTCGACGGGCTCGTCCAGGTCGAGGTCGAGGTCGCGCGCTGAGACCGCGAAACGCTCGCCGTCGCCCCACAGGAGGCGCAGTGCCGGGATGGCGCCCAGCGTCACCTCGGCGCTGCCGCCGTTCTCCGTCAGCCGGTCGACGACCTTGCGCTCGCCGACCTCCGGCACGAGGATCTGGCTCGCAACGAGTGCGAACACCGCCGCTCCGGCCGCGACGATCCCCCAGCTCAAGCGCGACATGCGCGAAGCTTGGCAGGTCCCGACTCTCGCAACACCATGATCTCGGACTTCTGGAACGACCAACTCGTCGCCCACGACCGGCAGTGGCTCTTTCTCGTCCTGCTCGGCCTCGTGCTCTCGTTCGGGTTCATCCGGCTCTCGACGCGGCTGATGCGAAGCCCGCGCGTGCCCTGGTGGCCGGGCAGCGTCGTCAGCGAGGGCGGTGTCCACGTCCACCACCTCGTCTTCGGCATCGTGCTGATGATCGCCGCCGGCACGATCAGCTTCGCCGGCTTCGCCACTTCGCCGATCTACGAGATCTGCGCCTTTGGGTTTGGCGTCGGGATCGGCCTCACGATCGACGAGTTCGCGCTCTGGCTCTACCTCGAGGACGTCTACTGGTCGAAGGAGGGGCGGAGCTCGGTCGACGCGGCCGTGATCGCAACCGCGCTCATGGGCATGGCGCTGATCGGCGTGCGCCCGTTCGACGTCTCCGGCGCGGACTTCGGCGCCGTCGTCGCCAGCGTCCTCACCGTCGGGCTCAGTGTCGTCTGCGTCATGATCTGTTTCCTCAAGCAGCGCCTCTGGCACGGCGTGATCGGCTTCTTCGTCTTCCCGCTCGCGCTGTACGGCGCCTGCCGCACCGGCAAGCCGGGCTCGTGGTGGGCGCGGCGCTTCTACGGCGAGCGCAACGCGGCCAAGCAGGCGAAGGCCGAGCAGCGCTTCGCCCCGGATCGGCGCACCGAGCGGCTCAAGGAGCGGCTGCGCGACGCGATCGGCGGCGCCACCGAGGAGGAGTACGCGGCGAAGGTCGAGCGCCGCGGCTAGCCCGGAGCTCGAGGAAGAGGACGGTTACGGCGACCGCGTAAAAGAGCGAGCTCGCGACGTTCGTGACCACGGCGCCCGCCCAGTCCCCGGCGAATGTCTCCCCGACGGCGAGCCAGGAGGCCGACTGAACGACCACTGACAGCGCGTCCTCGATGACGAGCACCGGCAGCACGACCCCGAGCACGAGCCAGAGGTGGCCGCGGACGAGTTCGCGGCTGCGTCGGAAGGCCGCAATGGGGCGCCGGTCCTCGACCTCGACGGCGGGCGCGACCAGCGCGAACCATCCGAGGAACAGGATTCCGGGCACGATCAGGAAAAGGAACCCGACCGCGATGACGAGCGCGGCCAGCGCGTCTACGGCGAAGAGCCGCGCGCGCGGCAGGTGCGAGACCAGGCCGCGGAAGGAGTGCTCGCGGCCCTCGCGGTCGGCGACGACGAGGCCCGCGACGACGCCCGCGTAGAGCACCTCGCCGACGAGGGCCGCGACCGCGGCGACGGAGGCGGCCACTGATGCGGCGATGAAGGTGGCGGTGTCGTCTCCAGTGAGGTCGTCATGAAGGCGCTCGGCGAGCACGTCCACCAGGCCGAGCGGGATGAACACGACGAAGCCGGCGATGAGCAGGGAGCGCCAGCGGGCGCGGCAGATCGCCAGCACCTGGACGGCGATGTCCCTGAGGCGGGGGCGGGCGGCGTCCGTGCGAGCCATCGAGCGATCCTAAGAGGCGCAGACGGCTGGCTCGGGTGGGAGCTTCCGTAGAGTCCCCGCCCCGATGGCGTATTTGATCCGCGGCGAGCCGGCGCCCGCGCGTCCCGAGGGCGCGATCGAGCCCGATGCGTCGCTGCCGCGTGCCTGCGTGATCGGTGCCGGCTCCTGCGGGATCGCGGCGGCGAAGGCGCTGTATGAGGCGCGGATCCCGTTCGACTGCTTCGAGGCGGGGCCGGTGGTCGGCGGCCTCTGGAAGTTCGAGAACCCGAACGGCCTCTCGGGCGCCTACGCAACGCTCGAGATGAATACGTCGGGGCCGCGGATGTCGTACTCGGATTTCCCGATCGCCGACGACGACTATCCGCCACACGAGGACGTCGGCGACTACTTCGACCGCTATGTCGACCACTTCGGGATCCGCCAGACGATCACGTTCAACACACGCGTCGAACACGTGGCGCCGGCGCAGGGCGGCGGCTTCGCGGTCGAGATCTCCGGCGACGGCGCGACGGGAGGGCGGGAGACTCGCGACTACGACGCGGTCCTCGTCTGCAACGGACACCACTGGGATCCGCGGTGGCCGGAGCCGCCGTTTCCGGGCAAGTTCGACGGCGTTCAGATCCACGCGCACGACTACCGGCGCCCGGAGCAGCTCGCGGGCAAGCGCGTGCTCGTCGTCGGCGGCGGCAACAGCGGCATGGACATCGCCCGCGACGCTGCCGATCACGCCGATGCGGCTTTCCTGTCTTTGCGCCGCGGGGTGCACGTGCTCCGCAAGCGGCTCGGCCGCAGGCGAAAGCCGATCGACCAGACACTGGCGCCGCCGTGGCTGCCGTGGCCGCTCAAGCAGAGGGCGTTCGAGTTCATCCGGTGGCGCTCCGGCGACGTCTCCGACTACGGGCTGCCCGAGCCGGACCACAAGGTCGGACATGCCCACCCCACCGTCTCCGACGAGATCCACGACCGGCTCGCGTCGGGCAGGGTGGTGCCGAAGCCGAACATCCGCGAGCTTCGCGGGGACACGGTCCTCTTCGACGACGGCTCCGAGGAGCGCGTCGACCTGATCGTCTACTGCACGGGCTACAGGGTGACGTTCCCCTTCTTCGACGCGGGCTTCGTCTCCGCGCCCGCCAACGACCTGCCGCTCTACATGCGCACCTTTCACCCGGAGATCGAGGGCGTCTATTTCTTAGGCCTCGCGCAGCCGCTCGGCGCGATCATGCCAATGGCCGAGCAGCAGGCCAAGTGGGTCGCCGAGCTCCTGGTCGGACGCTACGCCCTGCCGTCGAAGGAGGAGATGCGCACATGGATCGCGGCGGCCCGTGAGGCGCACGCTCAGCGCTTCTACCACTCGAAGCGCCACACGATGGAGGTCGATTTCGACGAGTGGATGCGCGATTCCGCGCGCGAGCTGCGCGCGGGGCGAAGGCGCGCGCGTGTCGTCCGCTGAGCTCGTCGATCCGCCGGCGGGCGGCCGCGTCTTTGAGAGGACCATCCGGCCGGGCATCGCGGACGCGGGCGGCGACGGCCGCGTCCGCCTCGACGCGGTGGCGCGGTGGCTCCAGGACATCGCCTACCTGGACCTGCTCGACGCGGGCTTCGATCAGCGCGGCGTGTGGATCGTCCGCCGGGCGCGGCTTCGCATCGAGGCCTGGCCACGGTTTGCGGAGGAGCTCGAGCTGCGGACCTTCTGCAGCGGCATCGGACGCTTTTCGGCCGAGCGGACGACGACGATCCGCGGAGGGTCGGCGGCGGTCGAGTCAGTCGCGCTCTGGGCCTGGCTCGACGAGTCCGGGCGGCCCCGGCGCTTCCCCGAGCGCTTCGTCGAGATCTACGCCGAGAGCGCGGCCGGTCGCGGCGCGCCGGTTCGGCTTCGCCACCCGGACCCGCCGCCGGCCGCGGCGGGCGCCTCGTTCGCGTTCCGCGCCACCGACATCGACGTCGCGGGCCACGTCAACAACTCTCACTACTGGGCGCCGCTCGAGGAGGAGCTCGCGGAAGGTGATCCAGGGCCGCTCCAAGCCGAGATCGAGTACCGCGACGCCGGCGGGCGGGGCGAGCACTCCGTGATCCGCGACGGGGACCGCCGCTGGATCGCGGCCTCCGACGGGCGCGTCCTCGCCTCGATCCTCCTCGCTCAGCGCGATTGAAGCTCGGTCAGGGGCGGCCACTCCGACGGCGGCGCGTCGGGGCGCTGCACCTTCTCCGGGCGGCCGCTCGGCAGCGTCTCGAGGAGATCGGCGTGCTCGGAGTCGCGGAGCTGCCGCGCGACGGTCCGGCGGGCCACGGCGATCACGCGGTTTCGGTTGTGGGTGCTCATCAGGTTGCGGCTCATCGTCTCGAGGTCCTCGCGCAGCGGCTGGACGAGCACCACCGGAACGCCACGCTCGCGCAGCCTGCGCGCCTCGCGGCCGAGCCGCCTGCCGGCCTCGCGGCGGAAGAGCAGCGTCGGCCACTCGCGCGGGTCCAGCGCTCGGATCGGGTGAAGGGAGGAGGTCGGGTTGAGGCAGATGACGAGGTCGAGGTCGTCGTCGCGGAGCACGTCCAGGTTCGAGGTCGAGTACATGCCGCCGTCGACGTAGCTTCGCCCGCCGATCTTGACCGGTCGGTAGAAGCCCGGGATCGCGCACGAGGCGGCGACGGCGTCGCAGAGGTCCGCCGGAGGCGCGTCGGCGCGGCCGAATGGGACCCGGCGTCCGGTGGCGTAATCGCACGCGATGATCCAGAGGCCCGGGTGGGGCGCCCAGCCGCTGGGCACCACGCGCCGCACCTGCTCGCGCAGCGGCTCGGTCGAGATGAGGCCGCGCGGGAGCCATCCGCTCATCGTCGCCGAGGGCGTGTGGCGGTGCGGGCGCACGAGCGTTCGCGTCGCGAGGCTCCAGGAGCCCGGACCGACCTTCGGGCAGCCGCGGTGAACCCGAAAGCGCGCGCCGCCGGCGCGGTCGGCCTCGGCGGCCGGCCGGCCGCTCGCGTCGCGGATCCCCGCGAAGGTCTCGCCGGCCGAGTGCGCGACCATGAACCACGGCGGGACGCCGGCGGCGAGCAGCGCGGCGAGCATCGCGCCGGCCGAGGTCCCGACGATCCGGTCGGCGTCGGCGGGGTCCCAGCCGGTCTCGCCCGCGAGCGCGTCGAGTCCTCCGGTGAGCCAAGCGCCGCCTTGTACGCCGCCGGCGCCGAGGACGAGGCCAACCTTCATCGCGGACGAGCGTACGGGCTGTCCCGGCGGCTCGGCCGCCGGGGACGCGATCAGCCGCCCTGGCGCTCGCGCTCTGCTTCGCGCAACTCGATCCGCCTGATCTTGCCCGTCAGCGTCTTGGGCAGCCCGTCGGTGAACTCGATCCGGCGCGGGTAGGCGTACGCCGACAGGCGGTCGCGGACGAAGTGCTTGATCTCCTCGGCGAGCTCGTCCGAGGGTTCGTGGCCCTCGGCGAGCACTATGAACGCCTTGACGACGTTGCCCTTGATCTCGTCAGGCGAGGCGACGGCGGCGGCCTCGTGCACGGCGGGGTGCTCGATGCACGCCGACTCGACCTCGAACGGCCCGATGCGGTACCCGGCGGCGATGATCACGTCGTCGGCGCGGCCCGAGTACCAGAAGTAGCCGTCGTCGTCCGTCGTCGCGGCATCCTTCGTGTGAAACCACTCGCCGCCGAAGGTCTCCTCGCTCGCCTCTGGCAGCTTCCAGTAGCCGAGGGGGTAGTGCGGGTTCGACCGCGCGCGCGCAGGCAGATCTCGCCGCGCTCGCCGGGGCCGACCGGTTGCTCGTCCTCGTCGAGGATCTGCACGTCCCAGCCCGGCATCGGGCGCCCCATCGAGCCCTCGCGGACCTCCATGAACGGGTAGTTCGCGCACAACGGATAGGACTCGGTCAGGCCGTAGTAGTCGAGCACTGTGATGCCGTACTGCTCGCGGAACCAGCGAATCGCCTCCGGGTTGAGCGGCTCGCCGGCCGAGCAGACGCGGCGAAAGCGCTGCGGGTAGTGCCGGCCCGCGTCCTCGACGGCCATCATCGACCGCATCGCCGTCGGGGTCGTGAACACGTTCGTGACCTCGTGGCGGGAGAGGAAGTCGAGCTGCTTATGCGGCTCGAAGCCGCCCTCGCGCTGGTAGACGTACTGGACGGCGCCGAGGCGCCACGGGCCGAGGAGCGGAGAGATGCCCGCCGCCCAGGCCCATTCGCCCATGCCGTGGAACGGCTCCGTGTCCTCGACCTGGTGGCAGTAGGTGAACTCCTCGTGGCCGAGGATGTAGCGGTGGGCGTGGATGATGCCCTTCGCCATGCCCGTGGTCCCGGAGGTGTAGTAGAGCTGCGCAGGGTCCTCGGCGGACGTGTCCTCGCAGATGTGATCCGTCGGTTGCCCGGCGAGGAGGCCGTCGCCCTCGTCCACGACGAGTAATGTGTCGACGAGGGAACGGTCGAAGCGCGCGGCGTTGGCGGCGTCGGTGACCAGCACTCGCGGCGTCGAGTCGGTGAGGCGATGGCGGATGCCCTCGTCGCCGTAGAGCACCGACATCGAGAGCAGGATCGCGCCGAGCTTCCAGGTGCCGAAGAAGATCGCGGCGGCCTCGGGCGTGGGCGGGAGGACGACGGCAACCCGGTCACCCTTCTCGATGCCGTGGGCTCGGAGCAGGTGCGCGGCCTGGTTCGAGAGGTCCTGCAGCTCGCCCCAAGCGAGCTTGCGTGAGGCGCCGTCGAAGCGCTCCCAGACCATCGCCGGCTTCTCACGGGGGTGCTTGTCGCAGACGTCGGCGGCGATGTTGTACCGCGCGGGCACCCGCCACTCGTGCTCCGCGCAGGCCTGCTCGTAAGACCGGATCGCGGTCGGATCGGTGATCGTCATTGCTCTCCTCCTCGTGACGCGCTGTGCCGAGCTTACCCCCGATCAGAGAGATCGTTGGCGTGCAGCGATCCGCTCGCTAGATTTTGAGCGCCCCACGCGGCTGTGGCGGAACTGGTAGACGCGCGGCGTTCAGGTCGCCGTGTCCGCAAGGACGTGGAGGTTCGAATCCTCTCAGCCGCACTCCCATGCCCTGACCGGCGGTTATCGTGCCGCCGGTGGAGAGCCCGGCCGGCACTGATCGATCGCTGAGCCGTCTGGGCCTCGCGGCGTTCACCCTCTTCCTCCTCGGTGCATTCGCCCTCGGCGTCGCCTTGCGCGAAGAGAACGAGGGGGCCGGTCGCGAAGCGCGCGTCGAGCCGAGCGAAGCGGCGGCCAAGCCGAACGTCGTCGTCCTGATGACGGACGACCAGACGCTCTCGCAGATGCGCGCGATGCCGCACACGAAGCGCCTGCTGGCCCGCACGGGGGTCCGCTTCGACCGCTTCTACGTCACGGATCCGCTCTCCTCGCCCTCACGCGCGACGTTCCTCACCGGCCAGTACGCGCACAACAGCGGCGTGATCTCGAACCGTGATCCGACGGCGCTCTCCGCGCTCGAGGAGGACGACACGCTCGGCGTCTGGCTTCAGAACGCCGGCTATCGGACGGCATTCGTCGGCGAGTACCTGAGCGGCTACGGCGGGGAGGAGGGCGAGCAGGTGCCGCCGGGCTGGAGCGAGTGGCACGCGCTCGTCGACCCGACGACGCAGGGCTACTACGACTACACGGTCAACAACAACGGCGAGCTCCGTCGCTACGGCGACGAGCAGGACGACTACAAGACCCGCGTCCTGGGTCACCTCGCCGTGGACGCGATCAACCACGCCGTCCGCGGCGAGCGCCCGCTGTTCCTCTACGTGGGCTTCAACGCACCGCACGCGCCCAGCACGCCGCCACCGCGTAGTTCCCGATCGTTCGCCGAAGCGAAGGCGCCGAGGACCCCGGCGTTCGACGAGGCGAACGTCGACGACAAGCCCAGCTTCATCCGCGACCGCCCACCGCTCAGTCGGCGCGCTCTCGCCCGGATCGACGCGCGATATGACCGGGCGCTCGCGTCGCTTTTGGAGGTCGACCGCCAGGTCGGCCGGATCGTGGAGCAGCTGCGGCGCAAGGGGCAGCTCGGCAACACCTACCTCCTCTTCACCTCCGACAACGGCTATATCGATGGCGAGCACCGGGTCGAGTTCGGAACGGGCCTGCCCTACGAAGCCTCCGCCCGCATGCCGCTGCTCGTCCGCGGCCCCGGGATCCCGGGCGGTGAGACCTCCGACGCGATCGTCGGGAACATCGACCTGGCGCCGACGATCGCTGGGATCGCCGACGCCGAGTCGACGATCGAGGTCGATGGGCATTCGTTGCTCTCGTTCGCCGACCACCCGCGGCGCGAGAACGACCGGCCGCTCCTGATCGAGTCGCTCGTGCGCGATCGCTCCGCCGACTACGGCTTTCCGTACGAGGCGATCCGCGACGGCCGCTGGCTGTACGCCCGCTATTCCACCGGGGACGAGGAGCTCTACGACCTCGCCGCGGACCCGCTCGAGCTCGAATCACGCACGGGCGATCCGGACTACGCGCAAGTCAAGGACGCGCTCGCGGCAACGCTCCGCAGACTCGCGGACTGCCGCGGCGCACGGGAGTGCAGCCCGAGCCTCCCGCGGCTTCGGTCGCCAGAGGGCGGGTGAGGCGCACGGACGTTCGATCGCCCGCACCGGCGGGAATGGGCATCGTGAACCGAACGAGAGTCTCCAAGCGGGAAGGAGATGTCCCACATGAACCTCGCGCTGTTCGTCTTCCACCTGACGATCGGACTGATCTTCGCCGGCCACGGCGCGCAGAAGCTGTTCGGCGCCTTCGGCGGCGGCGGGCTCGACGGCACGGGCCGCACCTTCGACAACATGGGCCTGAGGCCCGGCCAAGTCCACGCCCCGGCGGCCGGCGCGGCCGAGTTCTTCGGCGGGATGGCGATCGCCTTCGGGTTCCTCGTGCCCTTCGCCGCCGCCGCCGTGATCGCGGTGATGACGGCCGCTGTCGCGACCGTCCACTACCCCAATGGGTTCTGGAACACGAACTCGGGCTATGAGTACAACCTCGCGCTCGCCGCGGCGGCGTTCATGCTCGCGGGCGCCGGCGGTGGCGAGTGGACGCTCGACCACGCGCTCGGCCTCGACCTGACGGGCGCCGGCTGGGCGATCGGCGCGCTCGTGGCCGGAGTCGCCGGCGGCAGCGCCGCCGTGCTGATCGGCCGCCGCTACGCGGAGCACCAGCGCCCGGGCCGCCGGCCGCCGCACGCGCACCCGGCCTGAGCGATTTGGCCTA
The DNA here is from genome assembly GCA_035296705.1 of Solirubrobacterales bacterium. Classification (GTDB taxonomy): domain Bacteria; phylum Actinomycetota; class Thermoleophilia; order Solirubrobacterales; family 70-9; genus WHSW01. The sequence continues at coordinate 1,621 of DATHAL010000071.1, read as the reverse complement.
AAGGAGGCGAGGGGGCGCTCGCTAGAATCGCCCCCTCGCGCCGCTATCGTCTAGGGGACTAGGACGCCGCCCTCTCACGGCGGAAACCCGGGTTCGAATCCCGGTAGCGGTGCTCCGAGACCCGCATGCTGATGCGGGTTTTGTCGTTTACGGGGCACCGCGGGACAACGGGCGGGGCAATCGTCCGTTCGCGAGCCGCAGGGAGGCGCCATCGCCTGCGAGACTCCCTCGACGGATTAGCGCTTCGACATCCGAGAAAGGGGCGCAGCTCCATGCGCATTGAGTTCAAGCCGGAAGTACTCCTCACGGGGGTCACGGGGTTAGCGCTCGGGCACTACGGCGCGGTCGCCGCCAAGTCGAGCGGCGGCAGCGGCGGCGGTGACGACAAGAAGCAGATGTCCTGCGATGAGGCGGTCGAGCGAGCGAACATCGCGATCGCAGTGGGAACCGTTCTCCTGACTTTCGGCACGACGCCTTCTGCGTCCTTCTGCTTCGGCTTCGCGGCGGGGCTCATGGCCGCGTCGTGCCCCACCGAACAGCCCGAGTAACGGACAACGGCGGACAATGACCCTGCCGCTCCGCGCCCCGACGCGACGAGGCACTAGACGCGCCGTCGTCGAAGCCGCCGGATTGTCGGCGTAGGGATGTCGCAGGAGAACGTCGAGATGGTGCGCGAGGGCTACGCGGCCTTCAACCGAGGCGAGGTCGAGGCCGCGTTCAAGGACTTCGCGCCGGAGTTCGAGTGCGATATGTCGCGGGCGGTTGGCATCAACGTCGACCGGGCCATCTACGACCTCGAGCAGTTCCGTCATCTGTTCGACCAGTATGTGGGCAGCTGGGAGTCCTTCCAGCTCGGGGCAGACGAGTTCATCGACGCGGGGGATCACGTCGTTGTGCCGTTCACCAACCGAGCTCGAGGCCGCTACGGGATCGAACTCCAAGGCCGCGGCACGTTCGTATGGACGATTCGCCACGGCGCCATCGTCAGGGCATGCCTCTACCAAGAGCGCGACGAAGCCCTCGAAGCCGCCGGCCTGCGGGAGTAGGCGATCTCGAATGGGAACGTCGCCGCCGTTCGCCGCTCATGACGCCCTGGCGCATGGCGCGGTCGAGGCTCTCGAAGCCGCCGGGATGTCGGAGTAGGCCGGGTGAAGCCACTAACTACGCAGTTCGAATCCCGGTAGCGCACCGCCGCGGCCCCTTTGCGGGGAAGGCGCAACATCGAGATACTCGTCGCCGCGTGTCCCAAGAAGACGTCGAGCTCGAGCCCGAGGATGCCCTCGAGGCCGCCGGCCTGTCGGGATGACCGGTTCACGGGCCTGGCGATACGCCGCTGCGGCCTTCTGGATCGCGAACGGTCTGAACCACTTCCGGGCCCCGAAGTTCTACGAGTCGATCGTGCCGCCGCCGTTCGAGCCGTGGAGAGCCGAAGTCAACATGGCCTCGGGCGTCGCCGAGCTGGGCGGGGGGCTGGCCGTGCTGGCCGACCGCACGCGCCCGGCCGCCCGCTGGTGGCTGTTGGCCACGCTGCTGGCGATCTATTGGGCCAACGTACACATGGCATTGCGGCCCGAGAGGTTCCCGCGCGTCAAGCGGGAACTCTTGTACGCGCGACTGCCCG
>DATHAL010000070.1:0-13461 GCA_035296705.1 Solirubrobacterales bacterium | reverse complement strand
GGTTCTGGGGCGGGACCTGTGCCTCTGCCGTTGCCATCGCTCGTCTATTAGAGAGCCTCGGTCGGCGGCCAAGTCGCCCCTCGCAGGCCCGGCTTCGAGCAAACCACAGGCGGCCGCCTCGCGTGAGACGCGAACGCCGGTTTTGCGTCGCTTACTTCTGCTCGGCGACGATCGTCTTGACCTTCGCCACCGCGCCACCCGCGAGGTCGACCTCGACCATGTAGGTGCCGATCTCTCGGATGGGGTCGGCCAAGCGGATCTTCTTGCGATCGACGCGCAGGCCGCGCGCCTCCTGGATCGCGTCGGAGATCTCGGCGCTGGTCACCGAGCCGTAGAGCTTTCCGTCCTCGCCGGCCCTGTGCTGGATCGTGAGCACGGTCTTGGAGAGCAGAGCCGCCGTCTCCTCCGCGCGATCCGCGGCTTCCTGGGCGGCGCGCTCGGCGGCCTCGCGGCGACGCCGTGCGTCCTCGAGCGAGCGATCGGTAGCCGGCTGGGCCAACCTGCGCGGGACGAGGTAGTTGCGCAGGTAGCCGGGCGAGACATCGACCGCGTCGCCGGCCGTCCCGAGGTCCTCGACGTCCTTTAGCAGGATCGCCTGCGCCATCGTGAGCCGGCCTACCTCTCGCCGACGTAGGGGAGCAGGGCGAGCTCGCGGGCGCGGCGGATCGCAAGGCCGAGCTGCTGCTGGTGGCGCCGGGAGAGCCCCGTGACGCGGCGCGAGCGGACCTTGCCGCGGTCGGAGATGAACCGCCGCAGCGTGCTCAGATCCTTGTAATCGATGTTCTCGACGTTGATCCGCGTGTACTTCCGAGGCCGGTAGCGATCGCCGAGCCGGCCGCGACGGCGCCCGCTGGTCGGCTGGGTCTGGGCGCGCTGCTTGCGGGCCATCAGCCCCACGCTCCGGATGTCTGTGCGTACTCGCTCATATCGCGCGAACGCGCCGCAACCGGCGGCGCGAGTCGCGGATTGTAGCTAGTTGGCGCGCGGCGGATTCGAACGCGCGAGCGTGCTCAGCCGACGGCCTTGGCCTTGATCGCGTCGAACTCCGCCTGGGAGATCGTCCCCGCGTCGAGCAGCTCCTTGGCCTTGGCGATCTCGGCAGCCGAACCGCCCGCCGCCTCGCGCACGTACCGGTCCATGGCCGCCTGCTGCGCCTGCGCCCGCTCGATCGTGCGGTCCCGCATTCCGTCGTGCTGGGCGATCAAATACACCAGGACGCCGAGGAACGGCACGACGATGATGAACACGACCCACGCGGCCTTGTGCCAACCGCCGATGTCGTGGCGCCGGAAGATGTCGGCGAAGATGCTGATCGCGATCCAGATCCACGCCAGCCAGGCGAAGAACAGGATCATCGTCCAGAAGACCTCGAGGAACGGATAGTCCGCGACCAAGAGCATCGAGTTCATTACGGGTGACTCCTTTCACGTCCGGCTGTGGCGGCAGGAGCTGCCCGTGGCTCCCGTGCCGCATATCGGGGTAGAACCTACCTGCCGGCAAGGCAGCGCGAACTGCCGCAAGCGGCTTGGGAAGTTTCAGTGCAATCGCGGCGCGCAACCGCGCCGCATATGGCCTAGAACGGGATGTCGTCGTCGGCCGCGCCAACCGCCGCGGGCGCCGGGCCGCTCTCGAAGTCCGAGGTGTCGGCGGGGACGTCGGACTGCGCCTGGATCGCGCCGCCGCTCGCCTGCCCGTCGCGGCTGCCGAGGAACTGAACGGAGTTGGCGATGATCGAGACCTTCTGGCGCTTGCCGGAGCCGTCCTTCGCCTCCCACTCGCGCCAATCGAGACGCCCCTCCACCGCCACCGGGCGGCCCTTCGAGAGGTAGGTCGCGCAGTTCTCGCCCTGGGCGCCGAACACCGTGACATCGAAGTAGTTCGGCTTGTCGGCCCAGTTGCCGCTCTCGTCCTTGCGTCGCGAGTTCACCGCCACGCGCAGCTCGCACACCGCCATCCCGCTCTGGGTGTTGCGGAGCTCCGGGTCGCGGGTCAGGTTGCCCGTGATCACCACCACATTCACGTTCGTCGCTGCCACTGAAATCAGCCCTCTCTCGAAGTCGTTCTTACGTCGTCCAGTCTAAGACCGCGATCGGCGCGTTCTCTCCCCCCGGCCGAGTGCGAAAGACGCAAGGAGCGGCGTTACTCGCCGGCCGGCTGGGGCGCGGCGGCGGGCTCGGCGGGCGGCGGCTGCGGGGGTGCCTGCTCCTCCGCATCCTCGCGGCGCCCGCGCCCGCGTCCGCCGGGCGCCCGCGATGAGGAGCTTGCCAGCGCGACCGGGGGCGGCGGCTCGACCACCGACGAACGGGGGTCGACCTTGAAGATCCGGAAGCGCAGCACGCCGTCGGTGATCTTCAGGTTGTGGTCGAGGTCGCCGAGCACGTCGGAGTCGCTCTCGAACCTGAAGAAGCGGTAGTCGGCCTCGGTGCGCTGCTCGATCTCGTAGGCGAGCTTTCGCATCCCCCACGCCCGTTCGGCCTTGAGGGTGCCGTTCGACTCGATCCGGCCGCGGGCCTCCGCGGTGATCTGATCGCGTCGCTCGTCCGGGGTCTCCGGATCGAGCATCAGGACAAGTTCGTATTCGGCGCTCATGAGGCGGCCGACGACTATAGCGATCGAGGTTGGGTCGTCCGGGCGAGCAGCGGGCTTGTAGTGCGCGGATGAGCCGCACGCGGATCCGCTGGACGAAAGCCGGCCTGATGGCCGGCGGAGTGGGCGTCGCGACGCTCGCGATCGGCTTCGGCCCGAGCCTGCTCGAGCCACCACCGCCCGAACCACTGCCGGCGGATCTCAAGCTGGCGAGCGGGCCGAGCGGGGCGCGGGTCGAGGTGCCGGAGCGAGAACGGCGGGAGCCCAGGCCGAAGGCGCGCAAGCCCCGGCGGCTGCCGGAACGCGAGCGTGAGGGCGGTGAGGCGAGTGGACCTGAGAGGCCCAGGCCCGAACAACGGTCGCGGCCGCAGCACGACGCCCCGACCGCTGCGTCGACGCCGGCGCCTCCGACGCCACCGCCGCCGCCCGCGCCGCCGCCCGCACCCGCTCCTTCACCGCCACCCGCGCCGGCGCCGCCACCCGCGCCAGATCCGCCACCCCCACCGGAACCCGCACCCGCCGAGCCCGCCACCGTCGAGGAGGAATTCGGCTTCGAGCCCTGAGCCGGCGTCTGATGCGCGATCGGCGTCCTATACGGAAGTCAAGGTCGAGCTGGAGCTCACGCCTGGCCGATCGCGGTGCGCTTGGCGCGGATGTCCTCGAGCTGCTCGGAGATCCAGACGCCGGGGTCGCGCTCGCGGACGATCTCGCGCAGCCGCGCGGCGCGCAGGCGGCGCTCCTCGGCCTCCATCGTGAGCGCGCGGAAGATCGTGTCCGCCTGCTCCTGGATGTCGAACGGGTTCACCGTCAGGGTGCAGTCGCCGAGCTCCTCGTGGGAGCCGGTGTTCTCGGAGAGCATCACGACGCCGTCGCGGGTGTTGACCGCCGGTGCCTCCTTGGCGACCAGGTTCATGCCGTCAAAGATCGAGTTCACCATCAGGAGGTCGAACTGCTTGTAGCGCGCGACGGCCTCCGGGAAGTTCTCGTACATCCGCAGGTCAATGGGCATCCAGTCGGTCGTGCCGTGGCGGTGGTTGACGACCGCGACCAGCGCCTCGATGCGCTCCAGGTACTCGGCGTACTCAGGGACGTCCTGGCGCGAGGGCTGGAGGTGGGCGATGAACGTGACCCTCTCGCGGAACTCGGGGTGCTGCTGGAGGAACGTGTCGAAGGCGGTGAAGCCGCGCAGCACGTTCTTCGAGAGGTCGGCGCGGTCGACGCGGATGATCAGGCAGTCGCGGCGCCGGCGCAGGAGCTCGGACTCATAGGCGAGCACCTCGTCGGACTCGGCCGCGCGCTCGAGCCGCTTCGCGTCGATGCCGAGCGGATATGCGCGCACCCACGTCTCGCGCCCCTCATGCAGGACGGCGCCTCGCTCGTGGTCCACCTCGAGCTCCATCAGCTCGCGGCAGCAGTGCAGGAAGTTGCGGCAGTAGGCCGTGGTATGGAAGCCGATGATGTCGTTGGCGAGCAGCCCCCTGTAGATCGCCTCGCGCATCCGCACGGGGAGGATCCGCCACGAGTCCGGCTGCGACCACGGGATGTGGACGAAGTGCTGCAGGAACGCGTCGGGCCGCTGGGCACGGACGACGGCCGGGCACGTGTAGAGGTGGTAGTCGTGGAACAGGACGAGGGGCGCGTCCTGGTCGGCGATCGTCCGGACGACGACCTCGGCGATGTCCTGGTTCACGACCGTGTAGCCGCGATCCCACGCGTCGATCTCCTCCCGGCGGATGTCCGGCGCGTTCGAGAGGTCCCATAGGTAGTGCTGGATGAACCACAGGATCGGGTTCGCGATCACGTTGTAGAAGCTGTCGTAGGCGTCGGCCGCCGACTCGACCATCAGCACGTCGTAGTCGACCCCGTCGAGCTCGACCGCAGTCGGTCGCCCCCCGGCCTCGCGCGCCACCGCGAGGTCCTCGTCGGTCATCGCCGAGGCGATCCAGAGCGCGCCATGGTGGGCGACGAGGCCCTGAAGCGCCGTCACCAGACCGCCGCCGCCGCGGCGCACGGTCCGCTCTCCCTGAGCCTCCCGCTCGAACTGCGCGGGCCCGCGGTTCGAGACGATCACCAGCGGCTCGTCGCTCAAACGCTGGTCGTCCATACACCAGCTTGTATCGGATTCAGGGCTGAAGCTCGCTGAGAAGGTCGAGCCAGTCGCGCAAAAGGCGCGGCGTGAGGAAGTGCTCGCGGGCGTGCTCCTTGCCCGCGCGCCCGATCTGCTTCGCGAGCTCCGGGTCCTCGAGGATCTCGATCGTTCGCCCCGCGGCCTCCTCGGCGGTCGAGACGAGAAACCCGGAGACGCCGTTCTCGATCTGCAGCGGGATCCCTCCCACATCCCCACCCACCATCGGGCGCCCCTTCCACTGCGCCTCGGTGACGGTGAGGCCGAATCCCTCACGGATCGACTTCTGCATGCAGACGTCCGCCTGAGACTGGAACGCGTTCACCTCGATCGCGCCGACGTTGTTCAGGTTGTTGAGGATCTTGATGTCGGGGTCGCCGTCGGCATGGCTGAAGGTCTGGTGAAAGAACTCCCACCCCTCGGGGTCGTCGGTCGCCATCGAGCCGACCAGGGCCAGCTGCGCGTCCGGAACGCGCTCGCGCACGATCCGGTACGCGTCGATCACCCCGATCGGGTCCTTCCAGGGATCGAACCGCGACACCTGGCAGACCAGCGGCCGGTCCGTGTCGATCCCGAACTGCTCGCAGACGAACGCCGCGTCCTCCGGCGAGAGCGCCATGTTCTTCGGCGACAGCGGATCGATCGCCGGCGGGCAGATCTTGCGGATCCCGCCGTCGAGGCCGGCGGGCACGTACTCCTCGCGGTGCCAGACGGTCGCGTCGTACTCGGAGATCAGCGGCAGCATGCGCTCGATCGTCGAGGGATTCGGCGTCGAGAGGTCGATGTGACAGCGCCAGACCCAGCGCCGGCCGCGGTCGGGGGCGACGCGCTTCAGCGCCGTGGGCTGCGGGTCGTGGATGATGATTACGTCCCACTCGCCCTCGAGGCTCTGCGCGTTCATCACGTTGTAGGCCTCGAACACCTCCCACTGCTGGTCGGAGATCTCCTGCGCGTCTCCCTGGAGGGAGTTGTGCATGAGCTTGGTGACGTTGAAGAAGTCCTCGCGCCCGAGGATCACCTGCCAGTGGGCGTCGAGGCCCACGTCGCGCATCAGCGGCACCAGGGTGTAGAGGATCTCCGAGACCCCGCCGCCGAACGCCGTCGCGCTCACGTGCAGGATCGACTTCCCCCTGAGAGGCCCCGCGAGCTCGTGGATCCGGTCGATCACGCCCCGGCCGGCTATGTGGCGATAGTCCGCGAGCGACTTCTGGCCTAGGCCGACCTCCTGAAGCACGACGCGGAAAGCTAGCGCGCCTCCGCTTTTCGCCGCTACGCCCGCGCGGCGAGCCGCTCGATCCCGCGCTCGAGCTCGCCGAGGATGAGCTCGTGAAGCGGGCGGTTCGCGGCGCACACGCATGAGATCTGGAAGTCCGCTCCCGAGCCGAGCAGCGGCCGGTCACGAATCGGCGCCCCGTAGGCATCGGTGACGACCGCGCCGGCCTCCTCGAGGCAGAGGGCGGCCGCGGCGAGGTCGTACGGGCTGTTGTTGAGCACGGCGCCGCCGCCGACGAGCTCGAACCGCTCCCGCATCCCCGGGACATCGGCGACGATCCGCGGGCCCGGCTCGACGTAGGCGTCGAGCTGGCCGGTGACGATCCTGGTCATGTCGTAGCTCGCCGAGCCGAGGTCGAAGGTGCCGCCGCCGACCGACGCGCCGTCGATCAGCTCGCCGAGGACCTCCGCCATCGTGCGCATCGGGCGGCCGCGCAGCCCGTAGGCGAGGAAGAGGCGCCGCAGGTCCTCGTTCCGAGACAGCGAGGGCGCCGGCTCGATCCCCGCGCCGCGCTCGGCGACGAAGCCGCGGCCTGACTTGATCTCGACGACCGCCCCCGCGACGACGTCGCCCATCGTCGGCTCACCGCGGTCGAGCGACGCGACCGCGACCGAGACGCAGGCCGACTCGAACCCCGCCATCGCCGGGCGGGTGCCGTCGATCGGGTCGACGACGAGCACCCAGCGCGCGCCGCCGTCCGGTTCGACCAGCCCCCGGTCCTCCGAATAGAACGCGACCCGGGGGGACCGGGCGGCGAGGAACTCCTCGAGGAACGACTCGGCCTCCGCGTCGATCGCGAAGGTGACGTCGCCGCCGGGGCCCACCCCGGAGTGGGCGCGGCCCGCGTGGCTACCGAGCTCCGGGACGATCCGCTCGCGCAGCGCGAGCGCCGGCTCGCGCGCCAGCGCGCGCACGTCCTTCGCCATCAGCGCTGGACTTGGTCCGGGCGCTCGCCGAGCTCGATGTCGATCTGCTGTTCGTCGCCGTCGCGGACGATGTCGAGCGTGACCACGTCGCCCGGGTCGAGCAGGGAGATGATGCGCGGCAGGTCTGAGTTCGAGACGAGGGGCTCGCCGTTCACGGCGGTGATCACGTCGCCGCCGACGCGGATGTTGCGGCCCTGGAAGCTGATCGTCGAATCGCTGCCGCGCAGGCCGGCCTCGTCGGCGGGGCCCCCGTCGACCACCTGGGTGACGATGGCGCCGGTCTCGGCGTCGATATCGAGCCGGTCGGCGAGCTGCGGGTAGAGCGGCTCCGTGGTGACGCCGGCGTAGGCGTAGCTCACGTCCCCGTGGTCGCGAAGCTGGTTCACGGCCCGCTCGGCGAGATCGATCGGGACCGCGAAGCCGACGCCCTCGTTGCCGCCCGAGGTCGAGTTGATCTGCTGGTCGATCCCGATCACGTGCCCGTCCGAGTCGAGCAGCGGCCCGCCGGAGTTGCCGGGGTTGATCGAGGCGTCGGTCTGCAGCGCGCCGTCGATCTGGAAGTCGGTGAGCGACTGAATCGAGCGATCGGTTGCGGAGACGACGCCGACCGAGAGCGACTGGTTCTGGCCGAACGGGCTCCCGATCGCGGCCACCGGCTCGCCGACCGCGACGTCCTTTTCGGAACCGAGCGTGAGTGGGTGCAGGTCGAGCCCGTCGGGCTCGACCTTGAGCAGGGCGACGTCGGCGAACGGGTCGAAGCCGACGATCTCCGCCTCGACCTGGTTCTGGTCCGCGAACTGCACGAAGATCTGCTTCGCCTCGTGGAGCGGGGCCGTCTGGCGCCCCGTGGTCGCGGCGTCGGTGACCACGTGCGCGTTGGTCATGATCTCGCCGTCGTCGGAGATCACGAACCCCGAGCCCTGGCCCTCGCCGCCGCCCCCGCCGAAGACCGACGGCGTCGAGCCGTCCAGATAGGAGATCACGGTGACGACCCCCGGCGCCGCGCGCTCGTAGATCGCGCGGGCGTCGAAGGCCCCGCCACCGGCCTCGGCGGCGAGCTGCCTCGAGTCGCCCGCGGAGCTGGTCGTCGCGGTCGTCGTCGTGCCGGGTCCGACCACCGTCGTGGTCGCGTCGTCGTCGTCGGCGCAGGCGCCCAGCACGAGGGCGCCGAGCACGAGGAGAAGGGCGCTCGCCCGAGCGGCCATGGCGCTCATCGCTCGTTGGCCGCGGCCGGCGGGAGCTGGAGCTCGAACTCCGTTCGCCCGCGCCGCGAGCGCAACTCGAGGGCGCCGTCCATGCGCAACGCGAGCTCGCGGGCGATCGCGAGGCCGAGCCCCGACCCGCTCACCTCGTCGCCGGTGTAGAAGCGCTCGAAGACGCGATCGCGGGAGCGATGTTCGATCCCAGGCCCGTCGTCGGCGACGACCAGCCGCGCGGATCCATTGGACAGTGCGGCCCCTACCTTGATCGCGGTTCCCTTCGGCGTGTGCGTGAGCGCGTTGTCGATCAGGATACGCATGATCTGCGCCACCCTGTCCGGATCGGCGCGAGCGGCCGCGGCCGCGCCGTCCTCGACCGTGATCGGCGAGGAGTGGCGCTCCGCGACCGGGGCGAACTCCTCCGCCACTCGCCGCGCGAGCTCGTCCAGCGCCACCGGCTCGCGCCGAATCTCGAGCGCGTCGGCGTCGAGCTTGGAGAGGTCGAGCAGGTCGACCGTGAGCTTCGTCAGCCGCTCCACCTGGGCCCGCATCGTGCGCAGGAACTCCGCCCTCGCCTCGGGGTCGGGATCGTCGTCGTCGAGCAGCTCCACGAACCCCGAGAGCGAGAAGATCGGCGTCCGCAGCTCGTGCGAGGCGTTGGCGATGAACTCCTTCCTGGCGCTATCGAGGCGCTCGAGCCGCTTCTGCATCTCGTTGAAGGTGATCGCGAGCTGACCCACCTCGTCGTTCGAGTCGACCGGGATTCGGGTCGAGAAGTCGCCGTCGGCGACCTTCTCCGCGGCGTCCTCGAGCCGGCGCAGGCGGCGCGCGTGCGCGCGGGCGACCAGCCACCCGGCGCAGAGCGCCGCGAGGAGCGCGATCGCGCCGGCGATCAGGATCTGGCGGCGGATCAGCGCGACGTTGTCCTGGACATCGCCGAGGTCGGTCGAGAACACCGCGACCCATCGCGGTCTTCCCTCGCGCGGCAGCGCCACCGCGGTCTCCCCGAGCCGCTCGCCGTCGACCGACTCGATCGCGCTCGCCGTCGGCCCGATCAGCGCGGCGCCGGCCGCCGCCGGATAGTCGGCCAGCACGGCGGTTCGCTCGAGCTCCGAGTCGGCGACCACGAACGCAGGCTCCGGCCCCGTCGGCCCCTCGCGCAGCGCGAGCAGCGTCACGCGCGAGCCGGTGCGCTGGTCGACCTCGGAGACCAGCCGCCTGAGCTCGGCCTGCGAGGCGCCGGAGCGCATCGCGGCCTCGAGGCGCGCGCTCTGGCCGGCCGCGGTCTGCTCGAGCCGGCGCACCTTCTCCGCGGTGAGGCTCGAGTTGAGCTGCGGCACGACGTACAGGTAGATGAAGCCGACCGCCGCCAGCGTGATCGCGAAGAAGAGCAGCGCGAGCCGGTTGCGAACGGAGTTCATCGGCTCACTCCTGGTCGCGGAACCTGTAGCCCACGCCGCGGACCGTGAGCAGGTACTCCGGCCGCCGCGGGTCGCGCTCGAGCTTCTCCCGCAGGTGGCGGATGTGGACGTCGATCGTCCTCGGGTCGCGGTAGGCGGAATCGCCCCAGACCTGCTCGAGCAGCGTCTCCCGGGTCATCACCTGACCGGGTGTCGAGCCGAGCGTGGTGAGGATCTCGAACTCGACGTAGGTCAGCCGGACCTCCTCGCCGCGGACGGTGACGGTGCGGCGGCCCGGGTCGACCTCGAGCTCGCCCGAGACGATCGGCTCGCCTGTCGTGCGGCGGCCCTGGAGCATCTCCGAGCGGCGGAGCGCCGCCTTCACGCGGCTGCGGAACTCGCGGACCGAGAACGGCTTCGTGATGTAGTCGTCCGCGCCCATCTCGAGGCCGAGGACCTTGTCGATCTCGTCGTCCTTCGCGGTCAGCATGATGATCGGCACCTGGCTGCGGCTGCGCAGCCGGCGGCAGACCTCGATCCCGTCGAGGCGCGGCAGCATGATGTCGAGTACGACGAGGTCGAAGCGCTGCTCGGCGAACCGGTCGAGGGCCTCGCGTCCATCGATCGCTGCCACGACCTGGTAGCCGTCCTTGCGAAGCGGATACGCGAGCAGCGTCTGAACTGAGTCCTCGTCGTCGACGAGCAGGATTCGAGCCGATCCATCGGCCGTGGCCGGGGCCATGCACGGAAGCGTAGACCGGTCATGGCCCGGCGACCGGTCGGCAGTATGCAGAGCCCGCCCCGCGAGAGACCCGTGATCGACTTCCGCCTCTACCGCCTCGCCTTCCTGCCGGCCGCGCTGGCGTTCGTCGCCGTGATGTTCTCGCTCGAGGGCGCGCCGCGCGCGATCGAGCCCGGGCCGCTCGTCGGCAGCTTCGAGGGCGACCGCGCGACGTCGCTGGCGCGCGAGATCGTCGCCCTGGCGCCGGAGCCCGACGCGGGCAGCGACGACGACGCGCGCATCGCCGACCTGGTTGGCCAGCGCTTCGGCGAGATCGGCGCCGGCGCCACCACCGAGCAGAGCTTCGAGGCCGAGGTCGACGGCGACACGACCGACCTGCGCAACGTCATCCTGACGCTCCCGGGCGTCAGCGATCGCACGGTGGTGGTGCTCGCCGGGCGCGACTCGCCCGAGGGTCCCGGCGCGGCCTCGAGCGCCGCCGCGACGGGCGTGCTGCTCGAGCTCGCCGACACGCTCGGCGAGCGTGACCACGACCGCACGTACGTGCTCGCCTCGACGAGCGGCGATGCTTGGGGGGCGGCCGGCGCGAGCGCGCTGATCGAGGCGCTGCCCCAGCGGGGGTCGATCGAGGCGGTGGTCGTGATCTCACAGCCCGGCCCCGTCGCGCCGCGACCGCCATACGTCGTGGCGACGGCGACCGGCGAGGCGAGCGCGCCGGTCCAGCTCGTGCGCACCGCGGAGCTCGCCGTGAGGAGCCAGGCGCTTCGCTCCGACGGCTCGGAGTCGCCGTTCACCCAGCTCTCGCGACTCGCCCTGCCATCGGGGATCGGGGCCCAGGCGCCGCTGATCGCCGACGGACTCGACGCGGTCGCGATCTCCGCGGCCGGCGAGCGGCCGCTCCCGCCCGCCGACGACAGCGCCGACTCGCTCTCCGGCGAATCCATCGACGCGTTCGGCCGCGCGGTACAGTCGACGATCAGCGCCATCGACCTGCACCCCGAGGCGCTCGAGGAGGACCCCGGCGCCCACATCGAGATCTCCGGGAACCTGATCCCGGGCTGGGCGGTGGCGGCCCTGGCATTGGCGCTCATCCTGCCGGCGGCGCTGGCGGCCGTCGACGCGTGCGCCCGCGCCGCGCGCGGCGGCGCAGGTCCGCTCAGCGGGATCGGTTGGGCGGCGGCGCGCTCGCTGCCGTTCGTCGGCGCCCTCGGGATGCTCTACGCGCTCGCCCTCGTCGGCCTCGTGCCGCGGCCGCCGTTTCCGTTCGATCCCCGGCTCTTCGAGCTCGGCGGGCGGGGGCTCGCGGTGCTCGCGCTGATCCTGCTCGGCGCCGGCGCGAGCGCCTGGGCCCTGCGCGCGCAGCGGGTGACGGGCGCCGCCGCGCCGGCCGCGGCCCTGGCGGGGCTCGGCGTCGTCGCCGCCCTGGGCTGTCTGCTCGCCTGGCTTGCCAACCCCTACCTGGCGCTGCTGCTCGCTCCGACCGCTCACGCGTGGCTGCTCGGCGCGGGTGATCCGAGCCCGGGCCGCGCGGCGGCCGTCGCGGCGGGCGCGGTGCTCGCCTGCCTGCCGCTCGCCGCGGCCGTCGTCGCCGTGACGCGGGCGCTCGGGCTCGGCGCGGACGCCCCATGGACGTTCACGCTCATGGTCGCCGACGGGCAGATCGGGCTCGCCGTCAGCCTCGCCGCCTGCTTCATCGGCGGGGCGCTGCTCGGAAGCGTCGCGCGCGCGACCGCCGCCGCCCGCCATCGCCCTGCTGCCGACTAGGCGTTTCGCAGCTACTCGGAGCTGCGACGAACCCTGCGGCGCATCTGATCAAAGCCGGCCGGCGGGCGAACCCCCTCGGCGGACCTGAGCTCGGCGCCGGCGCCCGCGTCGGCGGCGCCGATCACCGTCAGCTCGAGGCCGAGCCGCTCCACCGCGGCCCGCGCCTGCTCCTCGCGCTCGGGCGGCAGGGCGACGAGCAGCTCGTAATCCTCGCCCCCCGCCGCCGCGAGGTCGACCGGGTCGAGGCCCGCGGCGGCCGCGACCTCCCGCACGCCGTCCTGGAGCGGCAGCGCCTCGAGCTCGATCCGCACGGCGACGGAGCTAGCGGCGGCCAGATGCGCCGCATCGGCACCGAGCCCGTCGCTCAGGTCGATCATCGCGCGCGCGCCGGTGCGCTGGAGCGCGAGCGCCGCCTCGAGTCGGGGCTGGGGGTCGAGCTGGCGGCGACGCAGGCGCTCGGCGACGACCGGGTCGAGCGCGCGCACGAGCTCCGGGCGCTCGAGCGTCAAGAGCGCTGCCGCAGCACCGCCGAGCTCGCCGGTGACGGCGACGAGATCGCCGGCGCGGGCGCCGGCGCGGCGCACGAGCGAGTCCGCCGAGGCGGCCTCGCCGACGACGGTCACGGCCAGGAAGAGCTGCGCGGCGCGGCTCACGTCGCCGCCGGCGACCGCGATCCCGCAGGCGCCGGCGAGCGCCCCGACGCCGTCCGCGACCTCGAGCACGCCCTCGTCCGGAAGGTCCTCCGGCACGCCGAGCTGCACGTAGGCCTCCCGCGGCTCGGCGGCCATCGCGGCGAGGTCGGAGAGCGCCACGGCGAGCGCCTTGTGGCCGACGTCGCGCGGCTCGAACGGCGGCATCCGGAAGTGCACCCCCTCGACGAGCGCGTCGACGCTCACAACCGTGGCGCCGGCGCGGTCGCTTGCTGCAGCGTCGTCGCCGGAGCCGATGATGAGGCCGGGCACCACCCTGGGCGCCCCGGCCAGCGCGAGCCGCTCGCGTATCGCCGCGATCAGCTCGAACTCCGAGAGCACCAGCCGGCCGCTAGTTGGTGTCGACGCCGCCCGCGTTCCCCGGTGGTGCGGCGGGCGGTCCTTGCCCGTTCCCGCCGCCTGCGGCCGGCAGCGGCTCCTGTCCCGCGCCGGGCGCGTAGAGATCCGGGTCGTAGTTGCCGTCGTCCGCAGTGCCGTCGGTCGGCGCGTCGTAGGTGGTGGTCGTCGGCGTCGTCGTGGTGGTGTCGTAGGAGGAGTCGTAGTCGCTCGAGTCGGAGCTCGACGAGGAGGAGGAGGTGTGCTCGCTGTAGTACGGCGAGAGCTCCGCCGGGTTCTCCGGCTCCGGGAACTCGTCGCAGGGTTGGCTTGCCGCGACCATCATGTAGTCGTGCCAGATCGGCGCCGCGAGGTCGGCGCCGTAGCCGGGCAGCGCCACCCGCTCGTCGGGATTGCCGAC
>DATHAL010000069.1:0-35407 GCA_035296705.1 Solirubrobacterales bacterium | reverse complement strand
GGGACGACGCCGTAGAGCTCCTTGATCCGCGCAGCGAACTGCTGTGCGTGGCCGAGCTCCTCGGTGATGTCCGCGGCGAGCGACTCCTTGATCTCGGAGGCCCGCACCCCGTCGGGGTTTACGGAATTCGCGACGTAGCTCATCACCGTCTCGACCTCCATCCAGTAGGCCCTCTTGAGGAGCTCGATCACGTGCTCCCGGCGGTCCGCGCTCTCCGGGGCCATGATGTCGCCGCTCGTGGTCGCCGTATCGCTCACGCTTGCCTCCTTGATTGTCTCCAGGCTCGTTCCCGCCTACATGTTGCCGAAACGGGGCTGCGCAGCGCGAGCGCGAGCTCGAGCCGCGCGTCGGGATCGGCGAGGGCCTCGCCGAACAACTCACGCAGCCGCGCCATCCGATAGCGCACCGTCTGCGGATGGACGTGCAGCCGCGCGGCGACCGCCGCAACCTCGGCCTGGGCGTCGAGCCAGGCGCGCAGCGTCGAGACGAGGCGGCGCCGCGACGCCGGGGTCTCGGCCTCGAGCGGCGCGAGCCGGGCGCGGGCGAGCTCGGCGAGGGCCTCCTCGTCGCCGTGCGCGACGAGAGCGCCGAGGTGCTCGGCCGCGCGTACGAGCCCGGTCGCCTCGATCGCGCCGCCGCCGATCAGGCCCAGCACGCGCCGCGCCCGCGCGGCGCTGTCCCCCACCGCCATCAGCTCGACCGTCGGGCCGAGCACGAGCGGCTCCCCGCCGGCCGCCCTCGCGAGCCGCTCGGCCAGCTCGGGCGCCTCCGGATCGGCGACGATCGCGACCGTCGTCTCCTCCTCCTCGGCTCCCTCGAGGACCGGGGTGCCGGCCGGAAGCCGCGCACGCAGCCGCGGCCGGGCGCCGCGCCAGACGAGCGCCGCGGCCGTCTCCGGCGCCGGCCAGCCCGCCTCGGCGGCGGCCGCGCGCGCCGCCGCCTCATCGACGGCGGGATCGAGCAGAAGCTCGACCACGCGCCGCCGCATCCGGTCTCGCTCGCCGGCCGCCCGCGACTGCTCCTGCGCGTAGCCCTCCACCGAGAGCGCCGAGAGCTCGTCGATGTATGCGAACACCGCCTCCGCGAGCAGCGCCAAGGTGCGGCGATCGACTCCGGCCTCGATCGCCACCGAGGCGAGCCGCCGCCAGGAGACGCGGGCGCCGAGCCTGTAGGCCGCGAGCAGCGAGTCGAGCGAGCGGCGCTCGCGGAACTCCCCGCGGCCGAGGCCCCGGTAGACCGCGTCGCGGCCCGAGCGGTCGAGCTCGGGATCGAAGACGAGGTCGGCGAACTGCGCGAGCGCCTCCTCGACGCCGAGCCGGATCCCCGCGCCGAATCTGCCCGCGAGCGGCCGCCGGTAGGCGGGCACGCGCTCGCGGATCGCGGCGATCACCTCGTCGCTCAGCGCCGGCACGTGCGGGCGGATCAGCGAGCCGATCCGGAGTGGCAGCGCCTTCCAGGGCTCCTCGAGCGCGGGAATTTGTGCGTTCATAACAAGAACTTACGGCAATGACTTGGGCCGCGGCGAAGAAACGCCCGTCCCCTCCGCCTACCGTTACAAATCATGAGTCGTGCACAGCGCTACACCAACTTCGCCGCCGTCGTCCTCCCCTTCGCCGCCTTCATTGCGTCCCTGATCCTGCTGTGGAACCGCGCCATCGGCTGGACCGACCTCGCGATCATGGGCGCGATGTACTTCGTCTCGGCGCTCGGCGTCACCGTCGGCTTCCATCGCCTCCTCACGCACCGCGCCTTCCAAACACATAAGCCGGTCGAGTACGCGCTCGCCGCCGCAGGCTCGATGGCGGTCCAGGGGCCCGTGATCGACTGGGTCGCCGACCACCGCAAGCACCACGCGCACACCGACGTCGAGGGCGACCCGCACTCGCCGCACGTCGGGCACGGCAGCGGGCTCGCCGGGCTCTGGCACGCCCACGTCGGCTGGCTCTTCGACGCCAACGGCCAAGCGGACCGCTCCAAGTACGCGCCGGATCTCATGGACGACGCGGGCATGCGCTGGATCAACCGCCGCTTCCTCACCTGGGTGACGCTCTCGCTCGCGATCCCGTTCGCGCTCGGCCTCGCGCTCACGGGGACGCTCGTCGGCGGGCTCACCGGGCTCCTCTGGGGCGGCCTCGTGCGCGTCTTCTTCGTCCACCACATCACCTGGAGCATCAACTCGATCTGCCACTTCCACGGCGCGCGCCGCTTCGCCACCGAGGACGAGTCCCGAAACGTCTGGTGGCTCGCGCCGGTCTCGCTCGGCGAGGCCTGGCACCACAACCACCACGCATTCCCTCGCTCCGCTTTCCATGGCCTGCGCTGGTGGGAGCTCGACCCGACCGGGCTCGTGATCCGCGGCATGCAGAAGCTCGGCCTCGCGTGGAACGTGGTCCGGATCGCTCCCGAGCGCCAAGCGCAGAAGCTCGCACCGGCGACCCGCGAGCCCGAGGCCGCCTAGCCCGTCCCCGGCGCCCAAGCGTGCGGTGTTGACGACGCTATTTGTCGTTAACGCCACAGGGCCGATTCGGCGCGGGTAAGCGCGTGGCGTTGGCGACACCGCGTCCCCACCCAGCCCAGCAAGGCCACGAGCGGCAACCCGCGCCCATAGAATCGCGCCACCCGATGGCCACCTGGATCCTCAAGGCGACGAGATCCTCTTCTACGTCACCGGCGTGCAGGCCTTCGGCGGGATCGTGAGGGTGCGGTCGGAGATGTTCGAGGACCGGACCCCGATCTGGCCGCAGGGCGAAAGGAAGCACCAGGAGGACTATCCGTGGCGCGTCGAGGCCGAGCCGGTCAGGGTGCTGGACGAGGATCGGTTCGTGCCTGCGGAGTCGCTCGTCGAGGACCTCGAGCACGTGCGTCGCTGGCCGGCCGAGCACTGGCACCTCGCGTTTCAGGGGCAGCTCCGCGGGATCTCCGACGCCGACGGACGCCTGCTCGCCGGTCGGATCGGGGCCGCGGCCGCGGTGTCGGCGGCCGCCGCCGGGTGATCCACGAACGCCACTTCACGGTCGAGGAGGCGAACGGCCTCCTCGGCAGGGTCGAGCCGGCGCTGCGGTCGCTGCGCGAGGCGCGCGACCGGCTCACCGATGCGGCGCTCCATGAGGCGCTCTCGGAGGCGGCGCCGGCCAACGGCGGCGGCGAGCCGGGTCGGGAGGTCGGTCAGGCATTTCTCGAAGTGCGTGCGCTGCTCGCGGAGCTCCAGGGCCTTGGGATCGTCGTCCGCGACATCGATCGCGGCCTGATCGACTTCCCGGCCATCCGCGACGGGCGCGAGGTCTACCTGTGCTGGGAGCTCGACGAAGGCGACGTCGCTTTCTGGCACGAGCTCGAATCCGGCTTCCGCGGCCGCCGTCCACTCGCGGGGCGCTAGGGGCCTGGACGTTCGTTCGATGCCGAGGCGGCGGTGAGCGAGCGCACGAGCTCGCGGTCGTGCGGGTAGTCGAGCACCTCGTGCGCGCTCTCGAGCTCGATCCACCGCAGGTCGTCGACCTCGTCGTTGGGCGCGAAGGTGCCCTCGATCGGCGTCATCGCCCACCACCGGACGAGCTTCTCGGTGCCCTTGCGGTCCGGATAGCGTCCGGGCTCGAGCTCCTCGCCGAGCGCGCAACGAAGCCCGGTCTCCTCCTCGACCTCGCGAAGCGCGGCATCCGGCCAGTCCTCGCCCTCGTCGAGCTTTCCCTTCGGCAGCGACCAGTCGTCGTACTTGGGCCGGTGGACGACCGCGACCTCGCGGCGGCCGTCGCGCGAGCGGACGACCACGCCGCCCGCAGCGCGAACGATCAAGGAGCACCCTCGCGATGCGCCGAGAAGCCCGCGTCCCGCACCGCCGCGAGGATGCGCTCGCCGTGCTCGGGGCCGTCGGTCTGAAGCACGAGCCTGATCTCCGTCTCCCGCACGTGCAGGTCGATCCCTTCGCGGATGTGGGCGACGTCGAGGACGTTCGCGCGCTCCTCGGCCACCGCCGCGACGAGGCTCGCGAGCGCGCCGGGACGGTCGGGTACGACCGTCGAGAAGACGAGCCGTCGCCCGGAAGCGTTCTCGCCGAGCCGGATGCACTCGACGAGCCGCGAGGCGTCGACGTTGCCGCCGGAGAGGACCGCGACGGTCTCCCCGTCGTCCGGCGGCTCGATCCGCCCAGCGAGGAGCGCCGCGACCGAGGCAGCGCCCGCTCCCTCGACCACGAGCTTCGAGCGCTCGAGCAGGAGCACCATCGCCTGCGCGACGTCGTCATCGGAGACCGTCACCACCTCGTCGATCCACTCGTCCACGAGCGGCCGCGTGATCCGCCCGGGCCGCTTGACGGCGATCCCGTCGCAGATCGTCGGCAGCCGGCGCTCCCCGCGGGCGTAGGGAGCGCAGCGATCGGACTGCACTCCCACCACTCGCGCTCCCGGCAGGCGGTCCTTGACGGCGATCGCGATCCCGGTGGCGAGCGCGCCGCCGCCGATCGCGACCACGACGAGCTTTGCGGCCGGTGCCTGCTCGGCGATCTCGAGGCCGATCGTGCCCTGCCCGGCGATAACCACCGGGTCGTCGAAGGCGTGGGCGAAGATCACCCCCTCGCGCTCGGCGCACGCATGCGCCTCGTCGAACGCGCGCTCGACCAGGCCCTCGACGAGCCGGACCTCGCCCCCGTAGCGGCGAACGGCGTCGATCTTCGCGAGCGGGGCGTCGTCGGGCATGTAGATCACCGCGTGCGCCCCGCGCTCGCGGGCGGCGAGGGAGATCGCCTGGGCGTGGTTGCCGGCACTCGCCGCGACCACCCCACGCGCGAGCTCCTCCGGCGCGAGCGCCGCAAGCAGGTTGTTCGCGCCGCGGACCTTGAACGAGCCCGTCCGCTGGAGGTTCTCCGCCTTGAGGCTCACGGTGCCACCGAACCGGCGGGACACCTCACCCGCGTGGAGCACCGGCGTCGTCCGGACCGCGCCTGAGATCGTCCGCGCCGCTCGCTCGATCTCGCCGACGCCGATGCGCTGCGCGCTTGCCGACGGAACCGCCATCGACAAGAGGCTACCCCCGCGCTTCGCGCGCTACGCGGGGGCCTCGAGGCGCCCAGGCCCGTCGATCGGCTGCGCGAGCGTCTCGCGCCGGTAGTCGCGGTACTCGCGCCAGACGATCTGCAGCGTTGCGGCCGTCGGAATCGCGAGCACGGCGCCGAGGATCCCGAACAGGGTCGACCCGAAGAGCACCGAGACCAGAACGACGAACGGCTCGACCGCGACCGCGCGCCGCTGGATCTGAGGCTGGATCACGTAGTTCTCGAACTGCTGGTAGAAGATCGCGAACGCGCCCCAGATGATCACCGCGATCGGGAAGTTCACGAAGAGCATCACGATCCCGATCAGGACGGCGCCGATCGTCGCGCCGACCACGGGGATCAGGTCGAAGAAGGCGACGACGAGGGCGAGCGGTCCTGCGAACGGCGCTCCGAGGATCTTCATCACGATGAAGGCGCTGACGCCCGCGATCGTCGCCTGCACAAGCGCGCCGCCGACGTAGTTGCCGATCGCGTTGGCGACCTCGCGCAGCGCACGCTCGATCCTCTGCGCCCTGTCGGGTGGTTGCGCCCGTACGAACGCCTCCGCCCATCTGGGGCCGCCGCCGACCATGAAGATGCTCAGGATCAGGATCGTCACCGCGGCGAACACCGAGTTCACGACGCCCACCCCGATGTCGCGCAGGAGCCCCGCGGCGTCGCCGATCCGGCTCGGCAGGTCGTCGGCGAACTTCTGGATCTCGGTCGTGAAGTCGTACTTCTCGTTCAACCCGCGGAGCGTGTCGTTCTCGTTCACGTACTCGGTGACGTCGTCCGCGTATTGCGGGACGTTGCTCGACAGGTCCTCGACCTGGTTGACGATCGAGGGGATGAGAGCCGCGCCGAGTCCGATCGGGATCATCACCATGGCCAGGTAGGCGAGCGCGATCGCGAGACCGCGCTTCATCCGCCGTGCAAGAAGGTTGACCGGACCGGACATCGCCACGGCAATGAAGGCAGCAATCACGAGCCACGTGATCGGCTTGCGCAGGAGGACGATGAGGTAGAGCGCGAGCGCGACGGTGAGCACGATCACCACCGCCCGCAGCGCCGCGCGCCCGAACGGGTCGCGCGGTGTCATCACCGCCATCACAGCCTTCCTAGTTCGGCGGCTCGGGCGGCTTTCCTGGCCCAGAACGCAAGAGGGGCGGTGCCGGTCGGCACCGCCCTCGAAAAGGTCCTGAAGCCGGTTCGGGCTAGACCGTGCGCACGTTGACCGCGCGCGGGCCCTTATCGCTCTCCTCGGACTCGTACTCGACCTTGGCGCCGTCGGCGAGCGCGCCGCCGCCGTCTACCTGGCTCTGATGCACGAAGAGGTCACGGCCGGCCTCGTCCGGAGTGATGAAGCCAAAGCCCTTCTCGTGGTTGAACCACTTGACTGTTCCAGTTGCCATTGTTCCTCCCAGGGAACTCAGGTGCTTGCGGTACCAGGAACCCTGAAAGGGACGCCTGCGAACTGCTACGCACGTTTAACCGTCGCCGGAGCGTAGCTTAGGTGGCGGCCGATCGGCGTCTACGCGCTCGCCTCCACGGCCTCAGGCGTCCCGAGCTCCACGTGCTCGCGGCTGTCGCGACCCCGGATCAAGAACAGCGTCGCCAGGACGCCGAGCACCGCGATCCCCGCGCCGACCATGAACGCGTCCGCGTACCCATCGGTCAGCACGGCGGGGCTTGGCACGCCGCCGGCGGCCGCCGCCGCGTCGTCGATCTGCGGGAAGGCGACGGTCGACAGCACGGCCAGGCCCAGCGCGCCGCCGATCTGCTGCGAGGTGTTGATCAGCCCGCTTGCGAGCCCGGCCTCGCGGTCGCCGACGCCCGACACCGCCGCGATCGTCTGTGGGACGAACGCGAACCCGAGCCCGACCGCGGCGAGCAGCGACGGGCCGAGGATGTCGCCGACGAAGCTGCCGTCAGCTGAGATCTGCCCGAACCAGACGAGCCCAGCCGCGATCAACGCCATCCCGGCCGCCAGCACCGGCTTGAACCCGATCTTGGTGACGAGCTGCGAAGCGATCCCCGCGGCGATGATGATCGAGCCGGCCAGCGGCAGGTACGACAGGCCGGCCTTGATCGCGCTGTAGCCGAGCACGTTCTGCATGTAGAGCGAGATGAAGAAGAACATCGAGAACAGCGACGCGCCGGTGAGGATCCCGACCACGTTCGCGCCCGTGAGCGTCCGCAGCCGGAAGATCGAGAACGGCACGAGCGGCGCCTTGGCTCGGCGCTCGATCGCGACGAAGGCGCCGGCGAGGACGACCGCGCCGGCGAGCAGTCCGATCGTCTGCGCTGAGCCCCAGCCGGCGTCCGGTGCCTCGACCAGCGCGTAGACGAGGATCGCGAGCGCCGCGGTGATGCTCACGGCGCCCGCCGCGTCGAAGGAGCGCGTCTCTGAGTCAGAGCGGCTCTCGGCGATCAGCCGCGGTGCGAGCAGGGCGGCGATGATCCCGATCGGGACGTTCACCCAGAGGACCCACTCCCAGCCCGCGTACTCGGTGAGGATGCCGCCGAGGAGGACGCCCGCGGCGCCACCGGAACCCGCAACCGCGCCCCAGGCGCCGAGCGCCTTGTTTCGCTCCGCGCCGTCGCTGAAGGTCGTGGTGATGATCGAGAGTGCCGCAGGCGAGAGGATCGCCGCGCCGAGCCCCTGCACGGCGCGCGCCGCGATCAGCGCGGCGTCGGACTCGGCGAGCCCGCCGGCGAGCGACGCGAGCGCGAACAGCACGAGGCCGCCCATGAACACGCGCCTGCGCCCGAGCAGGTCCGCCATCCGCCCGCCGAGCAGCAGGAAGCCGCCGAAGGTGAGGACGTAGGCGTTCACGACCCAGGAGAGGTTGTCCTGGGAGAAGCTGAGCGACTCGCCAATCGTGGGCAGCGCGACGTTGACGATCGACGCGTCGAGGACGACGACGAACTGCGCCACGCAGAGAAGCGCGAGCGCGATCCATCTGCGGCGGGCGTAATCCTGGGCTTCGGTCATCGGTCTATCTCCTGTGCGTTGCTTCGATACCGGTTTAGGGCATAATCGGAATCACAATTCCGGAACTATACGGAATCTCGATTCCGGTTGCGTCTCCGGCTTCCATCACCCATAGAGACGAACGAGCCACCCCGAATTAGACAGTGACCGAGACGACGGCCATCGCGTCCTCCTCCGGTGTCCGCGCCCAGCGCGCCGACGCGCGGCGCAACCGCGCCAAGGTGCTCGACGCCGCCAGCCGGCAGTTCGCCGAGCGTGGCCTCGACGCGCAGATGGAGGAGATTGCGCGGCACGCGGGAGTCGGCGTCGGCACCGTCTACCGGCACTTCCCGACCAAGGAGGCGCTGCTCGAGGCACTCGCCGACCGGCGCTTCGGCGCCAAGGCCGACGCGGCCCGCGAGGCGCTCGAGTTCGACGATCCGTGGGCGGGCTTCGTTCACTTCATGCAGCGCGCGACGCGGATCACCGCCGAGGACCTGGCGCTTTCGGAGGCCATGGGTCAGCTCCCAGGTCTGTGCGGCGAGGCCGCGGTGCGTGCCGGGCTCTTCGAACTCGTCGAAGAGCTCGTCGAGCGCGCCCACGCGAGCGGGCAGCTCCGCCGCGACATCGGCCCCGAGGACATCCCGAGCCTGGTCAGCGGCGTCGGGCACGCGGTCCACGCCGGCGACCGCGTTGCCCCGGCGATGAGCTGGGAGCGCTACCTCGAGATCATGCTCGGCGGCCTGCGCGCCTAGACCTGAGGAGCGGATAGCGTCCGGCCGCATGGCCGAGACGCTGAATCCAGCCGACGCCGCCGCCCGCCTGCGCCCCGGCGACGAGCTCGGCATCCCGCTCGGCACGGGCCAGCCGCCGGCGTTCCTCGCGGCCCTCGGTGAGCGCGACGACTGGGACGGGCTCCGCATCTATGGGGGGCTCCTGCTGGCCTGGTCGGAGGCGTTCAAGCACCCGGGCGTCCACTATCTGTCCGGGTTCTTCGGCCCGGTGGAGCGGGCGCTTCGCGACCAGGGCGCGAACATCGGCTTCGCGCCCGCCGACTTTCGCCGCTTCGAGCCGCTCCTCGAGCAACAGGCGCCGCGTGTGATGACGACCGTCGCGACCCCGCCGGACGACGAGGGGTGGTGCAGCCTCTCGCTGCACGCAGGTGGGACGCTTCGCGAGCTCGGCAGGGCCGCCGCCGACCCGGCGCGGGTGCTGATCGTCGAGACCTCGCCGCGATTCCCGCGCACCGCGGGCCTGCCGCCCGAGCACCGGCACGCGCTTCACGTTGAGGAGATCGACCTGCTCGTCCCCTCCGAGGCGGAGCCGTTCACGCTGCCCGATCCCGAGCCGGGCGGGGTCGAGGAGGCGATCGCCGACAACTGCCGTGCCTTCATCGCCGACGGGACGACGCTTCAGAGCGGGATCGGTGCGATCCCGTCGGCGATCGTCGGCCGCCTCGCGGACGGCGACGGCGGCGACTACGGGGTCCACTCGGAGATGTTCACCGACGGCCTCATGCGCCTCCACGAGTCCGGCAAGGTGACGAACCGCAAGGGCCAGTTCGACGGCGCCTCGGTGGCCACGTTCGCGGCCGGCTCGGCGACGCTGTATGAGTGGCTCGACGGCAACGCGGATGTCGCCTTCCTGCCGGTCGAGGTCGTGAACAACCCGGACGTGATCGCCCGCAACCGGGCCATGGTGACGATCAACGCCGCGATGGCCGTCGACGTTCACGCCCAGGTGATCGCCGACACGATCGACGGATCGCAGTACTCGGGGATCGGCGGCCACGAGGACTTCATCTCCGGCCCGGCCCTCTCGCTCGAGGACCGTTCGCTGATCTGCCTGCCCTCTACCGTGACGGTCGACGGCGAGCGCCGCTCACGCATCGTCCCGTGGTTCGACGCCGGCGCGGTGATCACGACGCCACGCCACCAGGTGGACGTGGTCGTGACCGAGTACGGAGCGGCCGAGCTTCAGGGCCTCACCGTCCACCAGCGCGGTCTGGCGCTGGCGGAGATCGCCCACCCGGACTTTCGCGACGAGCTGCGCGAGACCGCGGCCCGCGCCTCGCACGGCCGCTCCGCCGTCGATCGTTAGCTGCGCGAGGAAGCGGTCCGCCGCCGGCTCGAGGAGCGCGACGAGGTCGCGCGCGAGCGGTTGCCGGAACTGCTCGAGGTACGCCGGGAGCTGCTCGAGCTACGCCGGCCCGAGGACGCACCGGAGCGTGAGCTGCTCGTACGGCGTCGCCGCGACCGGGTCCCGTTGCGGCGCTCCGCCGCGGGGACCTCCTCGGTGACGACGGCCTTGGTGAGCACCGGGATTTGCCTGGCGAGGAACTTCGCCATCCGCTCCTCGTCGCGCCTGATGCTGCGCGCGAGCTGCGCGGTCTCGCGATCGCCGACGCTGTCGGCCAGCGTCTCGATCGCCGTGTACGTGGCGATCTCCTCGTGCTCGTTCCAATACTCGGTCTTGGCGTTCTTGAGCATCTTCTCGGCCTCGCCGACACCGCGAATCGCGTGCAGCGGCCCCTTGGCGAGCGACTTTGCCCTCGCGGATCCCTGGCCGACGAGCCTGTCGAACAACTCCGGGCCGCTGCCTCCGACCTTCTTGATCCGGCGCTCCAGCTGGCGCGCGTGACCCTTGGTCTCCTTGAGGTGGTCCTGGAGGCGCTTCTTGTACGGCTTCCGGGTCGTCAGGGCGATATGCGCCTGAAGCGCGGTCTCGAGCTCCTTCTCCTTCGCGTACGCCTCGCTGAGGTACTGGGAGAGCTTCGCTTGCTTGACCGTCTCGGCCATCGCTCATTCCTCCTTCGTCTCTTCGTTCGAACAAGTCCCCTACCCGGGTGAGTAGCGACCAACCACCGACTGATGGAGACTGCACGGCGTGCTGGAGGCGGCTTTCTGGGGGCTGGTCGGAGGGATCGCGCTCCTGATCGGCGCCTGGCTTGAATTCGCTGCGCGGCCGCGGAGGCGGATCGTCGCCTACGTGATGGCATTCGGCTCCGGGGTCCTCATCAGCGCCGTCGCGTACGACCTCACAGCGGAGGCGTTCGATCTCGGCGGCGGCGATGCCGTCGGGATCGGCCTTGCCGCCGGCGCGATCGTCTACGCGGGGCTCAGTACGCTGATCGATCGCCGCGGCGCCGGCGGCGAGGAGCAGGCGATCGGCCGCGGCCTCGCGCTCGGCGCCCTGCTCGACGGAGTGCCTGAGTCGGCCGCGATCGGGATCACCCTGACCGGTGGCGGCGCGGTGAGCGTCGCCTTCGTGACCGCCGTGTTCCTTTCGAACCTGCCGGAGGCGATCTCCGCCTCGAGCGAGCTCGAGCGGGCCGGCGCCGGGCGCCGCTCGATCCTGGCGATCTGGGTCGCGATCGCGCTGGCGTCGGCGGTTGCCGCCGCGCTCGGCTACGAGTGGCTCGGCGGCGGCTCCGAGGACATCCAGGCGGCGACGAAGTCGTTCGCCGGCGGCGCGATCCTCGCGATGCTGGCGACCGAGATGATGCCGGAGGCGTTCGAGGAGAGCGGCAAGTCCGCGACCGTCGGCCTGGCCACCGTCCTCGGCTTCGCGCTGGCGGCGTTCCTGACCGCTATCGCTTAGACGCCTCCACGGCCTCGGGCTCGCCCTCGAGCCCGGGCTCGGAGTGCGCGGCGCGCTCCTCGTAGCTCGCGCGAGCGACGCTGTCCGCATCGGCGAGCACCTTGTCGGCCTTCATCAGCCTCGCGAACCCCTCGCGCGCGCCGCGCGGCAGGAGCTGCGCGAGCTTGTAGACGCCGACGCTCTCGCGTGGCACCCAGACGTCGAACTTCGGACGCTCGAGCGCGGCGACGATCGCGTTCGCCACGTCCTCGGGCTCGATCTTCTTGATCGCGCGCGTCTCGGGAAGGCCGGAGCCGAGTTCAGTGTTGACGACCGCGGGCATCACCACCGAGATCTCGACGCCCGTGCCGCGGAGCTCCGCGCGCACCGCCTCGGAGACGCCGACGACGAAGTGCTTCGTGCCGCAGTACGTGGCGCCGCCCGGAAAGCCGGCCTTGCCCGCCTGTGAGGCGAGGTTGATGACGTGGCCGGTGCCCCTGCGCTCCATTCGCGGCAGGGCGAGCTTCATCCCGTAGAGCACGCCGTGGACGTTGATGTCGACCATCCGCTGCGCGGTGACGTCGTCCTCCTCGGTGAAGCGGCCGAGCGGCATGATCCCGGCGTTGTTGACCAGCACGTCGAGCGAGCCGAGGCGCTCCTCGACCTGGTCGAGGAAGCCCTCGAAGGAGTCGCGGCGGGTCACGTCGAGCTCGAGGGCGAGGGTGTCGGAGCCGATGTCGGCCGCCGTCCGCTCGGCGAGCTCGCGGTCGAGGTCGCCGATCGCCACCCTGGCGCCCTTGGCGACGAGCGCGCGGGCGGTGGCCTCGCCGATCCCCCTGGCGCCGCCGGTGACCGCGACGACCTTGCCGACAAGTGAACGCGGTTCGCGTGCCATGAGCTCCTCCTCTTCGAGTGGTCAGCCCGCTCGCGCGGGCTTCGGGAGCCTACCGGGCCATAATTGCCGGGCAGGTGACGATCGTCGAGGCTCCATCCGCCGCGTCCGAACCGGCCTACGGCCCGCCGGACAGCGACCGGCGGCCGGGGCCGGCGTCGTGGAATCCGCTCGCCCGCGTCCTCGACGACGTCCTGAGCGAGCGGCGAGCCCGGGTGCCGTACCCGCCCGGTTCGGGACGGTTCGACTTCGCGCTCACCAAGCGGATGGCCCACGACCCCCTCCCGATCCTGCTCGACCACTACGAGCGCTACGGGCCGATCTTCTCGATCCGGATGCTGCACGCGAAGGTCGTGTTCATGATCGGGCCGGAGGCGAACAGCTACGTCACCGTCACCCATCCGCAGAACTTCCACTGGCGCGAGGGCAGCTTCGGCGACCTGATCCCGCTCCTCGGCGACGGCCTCCTGACGATCGACGGCGGCTACCACGATCGCGCTCGGCGGATCATGATGCCCGCCTTTCATCGCGAGCAGATCGAGGCCGCCGTGGCGACGATGACCGCGGAGGCGCAGGCAGCGATTGGCCGCCTCGAGGCGGGCCGCGTCGCCGACATCTACGCATGGGCGCGCAACCTGGCGATGCGGATCGCGATGCGGGCGCTCCTCGGCCTCGACCCCGACGAGGCCGGCAAGGGCGCCGCGGCCGCCGCGCACTTCGAGCGGGCGCTCGGCTTCTACGGCACGGAGTACCACCTGCGGCTTCTGCGCGGGCCGCGTAGCCCGTGGCGGCGGCTGATGCGCTCGCGGGCGGCGCTCGACCGGATCGTCGGCGAGGAGATCGCTCGCCGCCGCGCCGCCGCGGACTCCGATCGCCACGACATCCTCAGCCTCCTTCTCTCGGCCCGCGACGCGGACGGCTCCGGGTTCTCGGACGAGGAGGTTCGCGACCAGCTGATGACGCTGATGTTCGCGGGCCACGACACCTCCACCTCGACGCTGTCGTTCCTCTTCTACGAGCTGGCCAGGAACCCACGCGCGCTCGCCGAGCTCCAGGCCGAGCAGGATCGTGTCCTCGGGGGCGAGCCGCCGACTCCCGCGCAGCTCGAACGCGAGCTCCCGTACCTGGAGATGGTCGTCGACGAGGTCCTGCGCCTCTATCCGCCGGCGTGGATCGGACCGCGGCGCGCGGTGCGCGACTTCGAGTTCGAGGGCGCGACCGTTGCGGCCGGCGCCCACGTGAACTACTGCTCGTGGGCGAGCCACCGGTTGCCGGAGGTCTTCCCGGAGCCGGAGGCGTTCATCCCCGAGCGTTTCGAGCGCGAGCGCAAAGCGGCGCTTCCGCGCGGCGCCTACGTGCCGTTCGGCGGCGGCTCGCGGATCTGCATCGGCAAGCGCTTCGGGCAGGCCGAGGTGAAGCTGGTCGCCACGATGCTGCTTCAGCGCCTGCGGCTCGAGCGGCTGCCGGGCCGGAGGGTGACCGTCCGCCAGATGCCGACGCTGTCGCCCGACGGCGGCCTGGCGATGCGGGTGCGCGAGCGCGAGTTGCCGGCGCCGCTGGCCTAGAAGCCCCAGCTGTAGGGGATGGCGCGGGGGGAGCCGCCGTGCCGCTCGATCGACGACTCGCCCTCGCAGTCGTGGCCCATGTCCCGGAGGTCGCCGCCGTCGCAGTGGTCATCGCCCGGGCCGCCGTCGAGGAAATCGAAGCCGTCCGCCCCGCTCAGGTCGTCGTCGCCGAGCTGGCCGTAGACCTCGTCGTCGTTGCCGGCGCCGGTCATCGTGTCGTTGCCACCCGCGCCGTAGAGCTTGTCGCGGCCCGAGAGCCGCTCGCCGCCGGTGATGTTGTCGTCGACCTCGGACCCGTGGACGATGTCGTCGTTGCCGCCGCCGTCCATGACTGCCGGCGCGATCAACGGCATCTTCGTGCTGAGGATGTCGTTGTGCGTGTAGCCGTAGAGGGTGTCGGCGCCGCCCGCCTCGATGATGTCGTCGTTGAAGCCGCCGTCGAGGATGTCGATGCCGTCGTCGACGATCTCGCCGTGGCTCTCGCCCCAGCCGTAGATCCTGTCGTTGCCGGCGCTGCCGAGCACCTTGTCGTTGCCCGGGCCGGGGATGATCCGGTCGTTCTCCTCCTCGCCGTAGATGACGTCGTCGCCGGGACCGCCGCGGATGAGGTCGCCGCCGCGCCCGCCGCAGAGTAGGTCGTTGCCGTCGCCGCCCTCGACCACGTCGTTGTCGCGCCCGCCGTTGATCAGGTCGTCGCCGCCGTGGCCGTTCAGGTGATCACGGCCGCGGAGGCCGGTGACGCTGTCGCGACCGTTCTTTCCGTTCCACTTGTTGATCCCGTCGTCCAGCCGCTCCTCGCCCTTCACGCAGTCCGGCGCCTCCTGTGCGGCGGCCGATGAGAGCGGCAGGGCGATCGCGCACGCTGCAATCGCCGCCGCAGCGCAAAGCGCCCGCCGCGGCACGCCGCCGTCCACCCCCCTCGAGTCCATCGACTCCAATCTATTCATGCCGATCGGACCGATCCGGCGCCCCCGTCGAACCGGCGCCGCGCCTGGGCGAAACGCCTACGCTGGCCGATCGTGCTGCGCATGGGTAAAACAGCCGTGCTCCTGGCTGCCACTGCGCCGCCATTGCGGCGGTCACTGCAAGCCGCTGCCGGTGCCGGACCTGACCCGCGGCGACTAGATCACTCGGCGCGGTCAGCCGCAGTTCGGCCAGTGACTTGCGCCATCGCGCTGCTTGAGGAGTACCGCGACGACGGCCTGGGTGCGATAGGAGTAGTCGATCGGATCGCCGCCCGGGCTCCTCGGCGCGTTCTTCCAGGTCGAGCGCATGAACTGGAAGGCTCCGCGGTAGAGGCCGCCGCCACCGATCGCGTCCGGGTCGCCGCCCGACTCGCACTCGCTGGTGCGGCGCGCCCAGCGCCGCTGCGGGCTCGCGAGGCCGTCCCAGATCCGGTCGTACTTGGTCGGGTTAACGTTGGCGTCGCCGTCGCCCGGGGGCTCGTAGTTGCTGATCCCGCCGGAGGCCGCGGCGCCGGCGCCCGCCGCCGTGAAGAGCAGGCCGGCCAGCGCGAAGAGGAGTGCGAGCGCGATCGCCAGAAGCTGCGGCATCGCGCCGGCACGCAAGGGGTTTTCAGTCATCCGTTAAACGCTCCGCTCTCGTTCGCTTCCGGGGTTAGCTGACGGGCTCGCGCGTGAGTGAGAGCTCTGCGCTACGCGGCGGACGGCCGCGATTCGCCCCGACCTGGATGGGTCCCCCGTACCCCGCCTTTTTGCGGCGGGGACTCAGCTGGACGCGCGGTACATTAGCAAATGATTAGCGACGTGTTAGCAGCAATCGCCGGCTGCCAGTGCGCCTTTCCGTCAAATACGCTCCGGCCATGGCGGAGCGCAGGACGATCGTCTTCTTCCCGGAGGGCGCCTACGGACCGACCAACAACTGCGTCGGCATCGGCGACGTCCTGCGCCGCCGTGGCCACCGCGTCGTGTTCATCATCGAGGAGTCGTTCTCCGGCGCGCTCGCGGAGAAGGGGTTCGAGGAGCGCCTGATGCGCCTCACGCCGCCGGCCGACGAGCCCGAGGACGCGGGGCAGTTCTGGAAGGACTTCATCCGCGATACGGCGCCCGTCTTCGGCAAGCCGACGATCGACCAGCTCGAGGGCTTCATCGCGCCGACGTTCGAGGCGCTCTGCGAGGGAGCGCGGTACGTCGACAAGCGCCTCGTCGAGATCCTCGACGAGGTTCGACCGGATGCGATCGTCGAGGACAACGTGGTCACGTTTCCGGCGCTGCCGGCGAGCGGCGTCCCCTGGGTGCGGATCGTCTCCTGCAACCCGGCGGAGGTGAAGGACCCCGAGGTGCCCCCGCCGTTCTCGGGCTACCCGGCGGCCGACCGATCCGCCTGGCCGGATTACTGGGCCGAGTACGAGCGGGCCCTGGGGCCACTGCAAGAGAGCTTCGACGAGCTCTGCCGCGAGCGCGGAGCGCCGCAGCTGCCGCGAGGAGAGTTCATCCACACGTCGCCGTGGCTCAACATGTGGCTCTACCCGAACGAGGTCGACTACGCGCGACGCAACCCGCTCGGCGACGGCTGGCACAACCTCGAGGCGAGCGTCCGCGCGACCGACGCGCATTGGGAGCTGCCGGAGCCGCTCGCCTCCGCCGACGGGCCGCTGGTCTATCTCAGCCTCGGCTCGCTCGGCTCGGCGGACGTCGGGCTGATGCGGTCGCTGCTCGCATCGCTCGCCGAAGCGCCCTACCGCGTGATCGTCTCGATGGGCCCGCAGCATTCCGAGCTCGAGCTCGCGCCAAACATGACCGGCGAGGAGTTCCTGCCCCAGACGTCGATCCTGCCGCAGGTCGATCTGGTGGTGACCCACGGCGGCAACAACACCGTCACCGAGAGCCTTCACTTCGGCAAGCCGATGGTCGTCCTGCCGCTCTTCTGGGACCAGTACGACAACGCGCAGCGGATCGTCGAGACCGGGTTCGGGGTTCGCCTCCCCACGTATGAGCACGAGCCGCAGGATCTCCGCGCCGCGATCGACCGGCTGCTCGCCGACGCCGCGCTCGCCGATCATCTCGATGCGGTCTCGAGGCGCCTTCGCTCCGCGCCCGGCACCGAGCGGGCCGCCGACCTGATCGAGCGGATTGCCGCGTAAGCGCGCGCCGGCGCGGGTACGCCGCGGTCATGGAAGAACCCGAGCGTCGCGAGGACCAACCGGACACGGCAACCCAGGACCTCGACGAGAAGAACCCGTCGGTGCCGCCCAGCCGGGAGGGGGTGCCGAGCGAGGAGGACGCGGCTGAGACGCTCCCGGGCGTGCCCGAGGAGGCGCGCGAGGAGGAGTAGCTACGCGACGCGGAGGCGCCGGCGGCGGACCATCCGCGAGGAGACGAGCTCCTCCCAATCGTCGGCGTCGAGCCGGTAGGGGTCCGTGGTCTCGAGAAAGTCGCGAAGCGCGGCGGCGAGGCCCTCCGGATCCTCCAGGTGCGGGAAGTGGGCCGCCTTCGGCAGCGTCTCGAAGCGGCTGTGCGGGATCGCCTCGTGGGCGGCGCGGCCGTCGGCGAGCGGGATCGTGCGATCGCGTTCGCCCCAGACGACCATCGTCGGCACCGGGCCGAGCAGGTAGAGCCGGTCGACGGCGCTCACGCGCTGGCCGCGGGCATCGATCACCGCCCGGAGCGTCTGCAGGAAGGCGCGGCGCGCGCCGCTTCCCTGCAGCGGCCGCAGCGCCCGCGCGATCGCATTCAGGTACACGGCCTTCGGCGAGCCGCGGCGCTCGAGCGCGCCCGCGAGCGCGCCGATCCCGGTGACGACCCGCGGCCGCGCCGCGAGCGCGAGCGCCGGCGAGGCACCGGGCAGCGCCGCGAGCCTGAGCAGCGGGCTGACTCGTGGGCCGAGTCCGCCACTCGAGACCAGAACGAGCCGGTCGACCCGCTCCGGGAACTGCCAGAAGAACTGCATCGCCACTCCCCCGCCCAGCGAGTGGCCGACGATCGAGGCGTGGCGGACGCCGAGCGCGGCGAGCAGGTCTCGGATCGCCGCCGCATGGGCGCCGAGCGAGTAGTCGCCGCGCGGCGTAGCGGAATCGCCGTGCCCGATCAGGTCCGGCGCGATCACCGTGTAGGAGTCGGCGAGCCGCTCCGCGACCTCGCGCCAGTGACGCGAGGAGTTGACCATCCCGTGGATGAGGACGACCACCGGACCACTCCCCGCCATCCGGTAGATGACCTCGTGGCCATGGAGCTGGGCCTGCCACTCCTCGAACGGCGCGGCTGCGGGCGGATCGCTCACGGCGGCAGGTTACGTCACCGCCGAGCCGGATAGGCGACCTCGGGCGACCGTCGCAGCGCGAGGTAACGGCCCTCCTCGGCGCGGACGAAGCCGAAGCGCTCGTAGAGCCCGTGGGCGTCGTCGGTGGCGAGCAGCACGACGCGAACATGGTCGATCGGATCCGTGGAGAGGATCGTCTCGACTAGCCAGGCGCCGAGCCCGCGCCGGCGGTGCTCCTCGAGGACGAAAAGGTCCGCGATCCACGCGAACACCGCCCCGTCGCTGACGACGCGGGCGAACCCGGCCTGCCGGCCGTCGGGGCCGTAGAGCCCGAACGGCCGGGAGCCCTCGATCGCGGCGGCGGCGACGTCCCGCGGCACGCCCGGCGACCAGTACGCCGTGCGCAGGAAGCCCCAGACGACGTCGAGGTCGAGCCGCTCGCGATCGTCGGAGATCGCGTAGCCGTCGCGATGGCGCTCCACACCAGCACGGTAACGGCGGCCGGGATCCTCACCCTTTCGCCCGCGCCTCGAGCGCGAGCAGGAATCGCTTGCGCTCGACGCCGCCCGCGTAGCCGGTGAGCGCCCCGTTCGCCCCGACCACGCGATGGCACGGGACGACGATCGAGATCGGGTTGAGCGCGTTCGCGGCGCCCATCGCCCGTGCCGCGGACGGCCGGCCGAGCCGGCCCGCGAGCTCCCCGTAGCTGACCGTCTCGCCATATGGAACTCGCTCGAGCGCTTCCCAGACCCGGCGCTGCCACTCCGTCCCGGCCAGCGCGAGGCGCAGCTCGAACCGGGTCCGCCCGCCGGCGAAGTACTCCTCCAGCTGCTCGCGCACGGCGGCGAACGGCTGGCGGGCACGCCTCCAGGCGGCGTCAGGCTCCACCCTGCCTGGGCCCTCCTGCATGTAGAGACCGGTGAGGGCGACGCCGTCACCCGCCACGAGGAGCTCGCCGACCGGGGACCCGAAGGTGTCGTAGATCGACGCCATCATGGGATGGAACGGTGAGCTGCCGCGGAACGTGAGTTCAGCGAAGCCATGGGCCCAGCCTGGCGGCCGACCGCTCGATCTCCTCGAGCGTGGTCGCTTCGGTGACACTTGCGAGGCCGAGGCGCGCCGCCGCGTGCGCGTCGAGCTCGTTGGCGCCGACGATCGCGTGCACCGGGAGGCGTCGCTCGCGAGCGCGCGCCGCGATCTCGGCGATCGCCTTTCCATGCGCCGTCTGCCCGTCGAGCCTGCCCTCGCCGACGACGACCGCCCGCACCGCGTCGAGGCGCGGCGCGAACCCGACGAGCTCGAGAACGCGCGCGGCCCCCGACTCGAGCCGCGCCCCAAGCGCCGCCCACAGTCCGCCGGCGAGCCCACCGCCGGCGCCGGAGCGCGGAACAGCGCGGGGATCGCGTGGGTATTCCGCGGCGAGGGTCCGAAGCCGCGCCGCGATGCGCTCCACCGTGTCCGGCGAGGCGCCCTTCTGCGGCGCGAAGACCGACGCCGCGTCCTCGAACCGGTTCGTGACATCGCACAGCACCGTCAGCTCCGCGTCACCGAGCCCACCCGCGGCCTCGATCGCTCGAACCGCGCCCGCGCCGCCGTCGCTGGTCACGGTGCCGCCGACCGCCAGCATCACCCGCTTCGCGCCCGCATCCACCGCGGCGGCGATCAGCGCGCCGACGCCGACGGTGGAGGCCGCCTCGGGGTCGCGGCTCGCGACCTCGATCAGGTCGAAGCCGACGACCTCGGCCGCCTCGACCAGAGCGGTGAGGCCGCCGTCGAGGACGGCGAATCGCGCCTGTCGCGGCTCGCCGATCGCGTCCTGTACGAGCGCGTGGCGGAACTCGGCCTCGACCGCCTCGGCGACGGCGTCGAGCGTGCCCTCGCCGCCGTCGGCAACCGGGCAGCCGTCCGGGTCGAGGCCCGCGGAGCGCAGGCCGGCAGCGGCGGCCGCCGCGACCCGCGTCGCCGTGAACGTGCCCTTGAACGAGTCGGGCGCGACGAGGACGCGCGAGCCGCTCATCGGGCCATCTCGCCGGGGCGACCTCAGAAGGGCGCCGGAACCGGGATCTCGAGCGCGCCGCGAAGCCGCTTCGACGTCCGCACGAGCTCGAGCGCGTAGGCGCCGCAGTCGGACGAGTAGTCGCTGCCGATCACCATCCGCGCGCACGAGCCGATCCCGTCGGCGGCGAGAGCCGCGGCCGAGAAGCTGGCGGCCATGGAGAAGAAGAGGACGGTTCCGTCGTCGGCCGTGAGCAGGAGCGCCGTTGCCTCGCAGCGCCTCGCGTTCGCCGTGAACACGGTCAGCCGCGCGGGCGCCGCCCCGGCGCCGCGCACCGCTTCGAGTGTCGCGACGGGGTCACGAAGGTCTGCGGTGACGCCGACGTCGCAGAGCCCGAACTCGCGCGCGAGCTCGATCGCGTCGGGATCGAGGTCGACGGCGACGACGGTCGCCGCCGGAGCCGAGTCGCGCGCCGCCGCCATCGCCAGCTTGCCGGCCCGCCCCGCTCCCAGCACGCAGATCGTCCCGTCCGGGGGCGCCAGCGCGCGCACGTGCGAAGCCCCCGCGCAAACGTCGTAGATCTCGAGCGCGGCGGTCAGCGGCAGGTCCTCCGGAACCGGCGCCCAGGCGGCGCGGTCGAAGACATAGGCGGTGCCCCGGGCCTCGACCAGCGGCGAGATCGGGTCGACCCGCGCGACCGTCTCGAGCCGCAGGGGCGTCACGGTCAACGAGCCGAGCGTGATGATGCACTCCCCGAGCTCGGGCGGGGCATGAAAGCGCTCGCCGACCGCGGTCACCGTCCCCACCAGGACGCCGCCCGAGTCGGTCTCGGGGTTGTGGAGCTTGCCGCGCGCGGCGACGATGTCGGCGACCCGAGCCGACATCCGCCGCCGATCGCCGCCGGCGCTCTCGCGGATCTCGCGCAGCGAGTTCAGCTCGAGGCAGAGCTCCTCGACGGCGACCTCGAACTCGAACGGGCGCACCGGCCCCGACGGATCGAGGCGGGTGGCGAGCTGCGGCAGCGCCCCGGGCGGGTCGATCACCCGTCCCGCCCCGAGCTGCCCGCCCAGATCGCCCGCCGTCTTCGCCATCACCTGCTCGCCTGAACCTATAGCCCTCGAGCGCCTTGAAATCAAGCCGATCTGTGGACGCACGGCGTCCTCAGCGACGCCGTTTCACGCGCCACTTGAAGCGGTCGGCCTTGCCCACGTTGTCCTGGGCGTCTACCGCGCGGACCTTGAACCTGTGGCGCCGGCGGCCCACGTTGCGCCTGAACGGCGAGGAGCAGGCCTTGAACCGGGAGCGGTCGATCTTGCACTCGAACGTCGCCGGCTCGTTGGCGACGAACTTGAACCTCGCCCTTCGCTTCATCCCGCGCTTTCTCGGGTGCTTGACGATCTTGGCCACGGGCGGGGTCGAGTCCCCGACGACGTCCACGCCCGCCACCGCAAGGATCCCGGCGCGGAGCGCCGAGCGCATCGGGTCAGCCGCAACGCGGCCGTAGACGCCGGGGAAGTTCGGCCTGGCGCAGCCCTCGCCGAAGCTCGTGTCGCCGACGAGGCGCGGCAGGTTCCGGGTCGGGAGCCGCACGACGAGCGGCCCGCCGCTGTCGCCCTGACAGGTGTCCTTGCCGCCCGCCGGGAAGATCCCCGCGCAGACCATCGTCGCGGCGAAGAAATCGGTCCCATAGACGCTCGGCGAGCCGCAGGTCGCGTCGCCGATCATCTGCACCTCGGCGGCCTGGAGCTGGTCCGAGCCCGTGTTGGCGCCCTCGCTGAGATCTCCCCAGCCGCTGATCGTCGCGGGCTGCCCAGGCGCCCAGGCCGAGGCCTCGTCCGGACCGGCGAGCTTGATCGGCGTGCCGGTCGTCGAGGGTTGTGCGAGCTGGAGGAAGGCGACGTCCCATTCGTTGGTTTCGCAGTTGAAGAGGCCGTTCCCGTCACCGGTCGACTGCGCCTGCGCGTGACCGTCATCCTCGAAGTAGTAGACCTCGGCGAGCGGGATCTGCTGACCCTGGCTCGAGGAGAGCGCGGTACGGCCGGTGACCACGAACTGGTCGGCGGCCGAGAAGTTGAACCCGCCGCCGAGCGCACACGCGCTGGGGATGGGTCCGAACTGGTACATGCAATGCGCCGCAGTGACCACGATCGCCGGCGCGACGAGCGTCCCCCCGCAGAACTGCTGTCCCGATGCGGTGTCGATCAGCGCGACCTGCCAGGGAACCTGCTCGATCGTCGTCGACGCGCCGCCGACGATCCGCGGCTCGCCGGCGCTCGCGCTCGAGGCGGCCGCGAGCAGCGCGAGCGCCGACAGGCCGATCGAAAGCGCGCGCCTTCCCCTCACGGCCGGAACCTCTCACAGCCCGTCCCGGCCCGCAAGCGCCAACCGATCGACCGCCGCTCAACCGATCTCGCGCGGCTCCAGTAGCCTGCCGAGTGTGAAGCGCAGGGTGGTTCTCCTCGCGGCATGTGTCGCCGCGATGACCGGCGTCGCGGCGGCTCCCGCGGCGACCGGAGCCGATAAGGCGAAGGCGAAGGTCCGGGTGGTCGACTTCGAGTTTGGGCCGAGCAAGGTGAAGATCCGCAAGGGCGACAAGGTGACCTGGGTCTTCAAGCAGGGCAAGCACAACGTCACCGCCAAGGGCTTCAAGAGCGGCACGAAGACGAGCGGCCGCTATAGCCACGTCTTCAAGAAGCTCGGCACCTACAAGTACCGGTGCACGATTCACCAGCCGGACATGGACGGCATCGTCAAGGTCGTCAGGTAGCGCTCCTCGAGCCCGGGGCGCCACCGCACGCGGCTAGAGCGAGGGCTGCTTGCCCCCGGACTTGCCGCGGACTCGGACCGCTCCGCGCATGAACGGGTGGATCCGGCAGAAGTACGTATAGGTCTTGCCCCGCTTGGTGAGCGGCGGGGTCGTGTAGACGTTCGAGCCCGTCGTCACCTCGCTGCTCGTGCCAGTCCCGTAGCCGAGCTGGCCCGAGTCGAACTTGATCGGCCCGTTGGCGAGCGGGTAGCCGATCCCTGCGCCCTTGTTGCACGGCGCCCGGCACGAGGTGATGCTGTGCCAGATCTGATCGGTGTCCGGCGTGCCCGGCGGCGCGTCGAGGTTCGTGAAGGTCACGCTGCGCCCCGGCCTGATGAGGGGCGGGCGCATCTCCGAGGTGG
Organism: Solirubrobacterales bacterium; assembly: GCA_035296705.1. Lineage (GTDB taxonomy): Bacteria > Actinomycetota > Thermoleophilia > Solirubrobacterales > 70-9 > WHSW01. Next base: position 11,992 of record DATHAL010000069.1, on the reverse strand, counting down.
GGAAGCCGCGCGACGCCGAGTAGCCGCCGCGTGAGTAGAGGAAGCTCGAGATCGTGAGCCCGCCCCGCGGGACCTGGCGGCCCTTGCTGCGCACCTTGCGCGGGTCGGGGAGCTTCAGGTTCTTGCGCGCCTTCTTGTCGACGTTCTCGGGCAGCCGTCCGTGGGTGAGGATGCCGCCCTCCTCGTACATCGCCTTCACCGCGGCGTCGTCATCGAACGGATCCCTGGCCGCCGGATCGTCTGCGCTCGTCCACAGGAGCGGCATGATCCCCATCGACTCGTACCAGGACGCCTTCTTGACGTCGTAGGTGACGCTGATCGAGACCGTGTCGCCGCCCTTCAGCTTCACGCGCCAATCGGGCCGCGTGACGGTCATGCTCACGTCCCAGCTCACAGCACCGGCCGGTTCGTAGTACTTGGCGTCGGAGCGGAAGAGCCGCCTGACCTCGGAGGGGTCGTCGCCATCGACCTCGCCCGCGTCCGGTCCGTCGCGTGCGACCTGGAGGTCGACATGCTTCCCACCCGGGTGCAGGTGCCCGCTGCCGAAGACGAGCGTCGCCCCGGTCGGCGGAACGATCCAGTGGCGGGAGTTCGAGATCTTCTCGCGCTCCTCGTAGCCTCGAGCCGACGGGTCGGTCGGCACCTCGTCGGGGAACCTGTAGCGGCCATCTCCGTTCGTGTCGAAGCCGCGCTCGGCGTCGAAGACGGGATAGACCTGCGGAGCGCCGGCGACGTCCAGCCAGCGGACATCCGCCGGCTGGATCGAGGGGTCGGTCTCCGGCACCCAGTCGATCTGCCACGTGATGTAGACCTGCCGACCCTCGGATGCGTTCAGGCTGTGGATCATGTAGTTGAGACCCCACGTGGCGTCCGCGCCGACCTTGATCCCATAGCCCTGCGGCAGCTTCGCCTCGGTCTTCTCCTCACCGGAGGCGAAGGTCGGGCCGCCCCCGGGCGCGAGCCACACGACGTGGTGCAGATGAAGGTCCCAGACGCTCGGCGTCGCCAGCTTGCCGCCCCCGAGGATCTCGACCATGCTCGGCTTGAAGCGCGTGACGTATCCCTGCGCGGTCGAACCCGCAGCGAAGACGCTCGCATCGCCGGGGCCGCGCACCTTCTCAGCATTCGGGCACGTCTTCGTCGCCCCGAACAGGTTCAGGTTCTGCCCCGGGTGGATGGGGATCGCGTCCGTGTGGCACCGAAACGTGGTCATGTCCGGGTAGCTCGCGGCGCCGAGCACCTGCTCCTTGGCGGCGCCTGCGGGTGCGGCGAACGTCAGCGCGACCGCGCAGGCAGCGACAAGTGTTCCTCCCTGAACGAAGCGACGCACGGCGGCCATTGTGCACTATCGACCCGCCGGGGGGGTTGAAGTTGCGCCGGACGGCTCAGCCGGGCGGCTGGATCCCGCAGAAATACGGGAACGGCGAGGCGCCGCGATGCGCGCCCAGCGGCACCGCCCGGGCCGGGCTGAGGCTTTCGCGGCGGCGCCGACGACGTGTGAGGGCCGACGGGGCTTGCGCGGGACGCGCCGCAGGTGTCTCGCGGAAGAACGGCCAGATCGCGGGCCAGTCGCGCGGCGCCGCATCCCGAACGGTGACGGCGGCCGCCTCCACCCCTAACGCGAGACGCGGCGCAGGAACGCGGCGAAGCCGGCGTCCGGCGTGTGGAGGTTCAGGAACCGGGCCGCGCCCTCTCCCACTGGCGCGAAGGTGTGCTCGACACCGGGCGGGACTGACGCGAGCGTTCCGACGCCCGATCGGTGCCGCGAGCCGTTCACCGTGAACTCGAGCTCGCCGCCGAGGACGTAGAAGACGTCGACCTCGTTCTCGTGCTCGTGGACATCGGGGCCGTCGTAGCCCGGCTCGATCTCGAACTCGATGAACGCCATCTCCTCGAGTTCGGCCTTGAGCAGGCAGGAGCGACTCTCGCCCACGAGGCGCTCGCCCTCACCCGGCCCCGAGACGATCGCGTCGGCGAGCGGCCGGCCTCCATCGGGCGGCGGGTCGTGGGTGTCGAAGGTGGCCTCCTCGTCGCCGTCGCGGCGCGCGCGCATGAACGCGGCGAAGCCGCCGTCCGGCGCGTGGAGGTTGAGGAACCGGACCTCGTCGTCGCTCTCGTTGACGAAGGTGTGGATGACGTTCGGTGGCGCGGCCACGAGGCTCCCGGCGGGCATCGCGATCGTCTCGCGCTCCCGCCCGAGGACGAAGCTCAACTCGCCCTCGAGCACGTAGAAGGCGTCAGTGTGCTCGTGGTGGACGTGCGGGTCGGGTCCGCGCTCGCCCGGCGCGATCCGGTAGCGCGTGATCGTGATCCGGTCGCGGCCCGTGAGCAGGGCGACCTCGCGGCCCTCACGATCGGTGATCGTCTCCCCGTCCTTGGGCGGAACGAGGATGTCGTCACCAGGGCTCTCGCTCATGACGGATGAGCGTAACCGTGGCGCGAGGTACGCTCGGAACGATGGCCGCGGAGGCCCCGCTCGAACCGACGGAGACCGGACTCGTCGCCACCGGCGAGGGATGGTTCGTGCTCAACGCGCGAGAGGGGCGCTGGTACCAGGCGGAGGGGCGCGGCGCCCGCCTTTCGTTCGAGGGCGAGACCGAGTTCCCACAGGTCGGCGTCAACCTCTACGTGCTCGCGCCGGGGGAGCCGATGGGCATGTATCACTGGGAGGCCGATCAGGAGGACTTCCTCGTGGTCGCGGGCGAGGCGCTGCTCTTGATCGAGGGCGAGGAGCGGCCGCTTCGCGCCTGGGACTTCGTCCACTGCCCCCCGGAGACCGACCACATCATCATCGGCGCCGGGAAGACCCCCTGCGTCGTCCTCGCCGTCGGCGCTCGCGAGCACCAGGACGACGAGGACGGCTGGGGCGGCTACCGGGTCGAGGAGCTTGCACGCCGCCACCGCGCCGGCGTCGAGCGCGAGACGGTGTACGCGGACGAGGCATACGCGCACCTTCCGCATCGCGGCCCGGTGCCGTACCGCGACGGCTGGCTGCCGGAGGACCGAAGCGGCGCCGGCTAGCTCAGCGTCGTCGAACCGTCGTCGTGGACGGTCCAGCGCGGGTTGTGCCCGATCTCCCACGGGTGCCCGTCCGGGTCGATGAAGACGCCGGAGTAGCCGCCCCAGAACGTCTTCGCCCCCGGGCGGCCGATCGTCGCGCCGGCGCCGCGGGCTTCGTCGATGACGGCGTCCACCTCCTCGGGGGAGCGGACGTTGTAGGCGAGGGTCACGCCGCCCCACCCCCCGGAATCCTCGACCGCGCTGTCGTCGGCGAGCTTTCCCCGGTCCCAGAGCGCGACGATCATCCCGCCGGCCTGAAAGAAGACGACGTGATCCGTCTCATCGTCCACGCCTCCGTCCGCGCGCCACCCGAGCGCCTCGTAGAAGTTCCGCGCCCGCGAGACGTCGGCAACGCCGAGCGTGATCAGGCTCAGTCGCTTATCCATTGCATCTCCTCCCGTCGATTGGGGTTACGTCCTAGCATCGTTCCGTGGCGTACCGCGAGTTCGAGCCTCCCGCGGAGCTCTCCGGTGTCGTCGTCTGCACGTGGGAGCGAGCCGTCCCCGACGCAGCCGCGCCTCAGGCCAAGCGCGTCCTGCCCGACGGCTGCACCGACATCGTCTGGCGAAACGGCGAGCTCGTTGTCGCCGGCCCGGACAGCGGCCCGGCGATGACGCCGCTCGCCCCGGGCGAGACGGTGATCGGCCTCAGGCTGCGGCCGGGCACCGCCGGCCAGGCGCTCGGGCTCCCGGCGAGCGAGCTGCGCGACGCGCGCATCCCGCTCGAGGACCTCTGGGGCGAGCTCGGCCGCGACATCGAGGAGCGGGTCGCGCACGCGGGCGCTGCCGAGCCAAGGCGCCACGCGCTCGAGGAGGTCGCGCTCGCGCACCTCGCCGACGCCGGCGGACCGGACGCGCTGGTGCTCGCCGCGACCCGCTGGCTCGGACAGCCGGGGGCCCGGGTCTCCTCGCTCAGCGACGCTCTCGCGACGAGTGAGCGCCAGCTCCTGCGACGGTTCAAGGCCGCGGTCGGCTACGGCCCGAAGACCCTCGATCGCGTGCTTCGCTTTCAGCGCTTCCTCGCGCTCGCGCCCGCCGTGGCGCGCGGGGAGGATGAGCTCGCCCGTGTCGCGGCCGAGCTCGGCTATGCCGACCAGGCGCACCTGAGCCGCGAGTGCATGAGCCTCTCCGGCCTCACGCCGACCGAGCTGGTCGCGACGTGGACTGCGGGCGAGCCGTAGGCCTGGCTCGCGTGTGAGCGCTCGGAGATCGACTGTCACGACTCGAGCGCCTCCGTCAGCAGGGCGATCTGCTCGAGATCGCCGCAGCACGGGAAGAGGAGCAGGTCGTCGCAGCCGGCCAGCCCGATGCGCTCGAGCTCCCGGGAAAGCCGCTTGGCGTCGGTCAGTGTGTCCGCGCGGGCCGCTTCGAAGAACTCATCGCCGTAGTAGTGGCGGATGTACGCGTCCGCGGTCGCCTCGGCGTCCGGCCCGAGGCTGCAGTAGCGGTCGGTGACGATCCGCGGCCGTCCCTCCCTCCCCGCGTCCTCCCACGCCCGGCGCACCGCCGCCACGCCCTCGCTCAAGGGTCGAGGCCGAAGAGCGGCGCGACCCAGCCGTCGCTGAGCGGCCGCGCGGCCCGCGCGAGCGCCGCCGGCACCGTCCCGCCGAGCAGGACCCGCGGACGGGCCCCGCCGGATCGCCAGGCCGCATCCATCAACTCGAGTGCGCTCTCGAAGCGCGCACCGCGGCGGGCGAGCGGCACTCCGCTGGCCTCGTAGTCCGCGGGCCAGCCGCCCATCCCGAGCCCGGCCGTCAGCCCGTCGCCCGCCAGACGCGCGACGGACGCGAGCTTCCCGAGGAAGCCGGATTGTTTCGCCAGCAGACGTTCACGATCGTGCTGACGAGCTCAACACGCGAGGTCGCGGCCGCGGCCGCGGCCAGCGCGGTCAGCGGATCGAGGTTGTCGTAGATCAGCCGGGCGATGACGCCGACCGAGTCGAAGCCGGATCGCTCCGCCTCCATCGCCCAATCGCCGAGCCGCGTCATGTCAGCGTCCGGGACGGCCGCCGGGAGTCCGATTCCAAGCCTCATGCGGCGAAGCCTCGCGCCGCCGCGGCCGCCGGTCTTGAAGGAATCCGCCGTCTTTACGGCGACGAGCCGGACGAACGGGTGCGCCGCGCCCGTGCGGGCGCGACGCCGTTCAGCGTTGAGCGCGAGCTACCGAGCCTTCGACCATTCGGCCTTGTGAGCTCGCTTCGCCGCCTGGTAATCGGCGAGCGCCTGCGTGGAGTCGACGTCGCCGAGCGTCGGGTGCGACGGGGCGAGGTCGCGCGCCGCCGCGACACCGAACCGTTTCGCGAGCACCGCACCGAGCGCCTTCACCTTCATCTCGCCGAAACCGGGCAGCGCCGCGATGTTCGCCCGGAGCGCGTCGGCGTCCGCGGCCCCGGTCCAGACCCGCGCGGCGTCGCCGTCGTAGCGATCTCGCACATGGACCGCGAGCTCGTGCACGCGCTTCGCCATCGAGCCGGGGAAGCGGTGGATGGCGGGCCGCTCCCGGAACACCGGCTCGAGGTCCGCGCCGGCGAGCTCGGCCGGGGCGATCGTCCCGAGCCGCTCGCGCAGCACGAGCGGCCCCGAGAAGGCCTTCTGCACCGGGACCTGCTGGTCGAGCGCGAACCCGATCAGGAGCGCCATCGGGTCCGAGGCGATCAGCTCGTTCGCCTCGTCCGAATCCGTGAAGTAGAGCCGGTCGGGCACGGAGTCATCCTACGGCGGCGCTACTTCACCCTCCGATAAATGATCGGCTAGACGGAGGTGGCCTCGGGCGCCCGGAGCTCGACACCCTGGCCCGGCTCGAGCACCCGGACCTCGTAGGGGCGATCGGCCGCCGCCTCGACGAACCGCTCAACGGGGCCGAGGGTCGGCCGGTACCACGGGTCGACCTCGTAGCCGTCGTAATGCATCGGCACGACCACCCGCGCGCCGAGCAGCTCCGCGGCGACGGCGGCCTCCTCCGGCTGCATCGCCGCGGGGAGCGGGCTCGGCGGCTGCATGTGCGGGAAGTCGACGATCGGGCCGTTGACCGGGGTGAAGACGACGTCGAACGGCCCGTGCCGTCGCGCCATGCGCCACCAGTAGCCGTGAAAGACGGTGTCGCCCAGGTGGAGCACGCGCCGGTTCGCCGCCTCCACCAGCCACGAAAGCTGGGGGTCGCCGAGGCCGTCGACAGCGGGAAGCGCGGTGACGGTGAACGGCCCCAGCTCGAAGCGCTCCCACACGGCGACCTGGCGTCGACGCAGCCCCTCTCGCCCGAGTTCCGCGTTCGCCTGGGCGAGCGCGAGGTTCTCGGCGTCGCCGCCCCCGGGCCACGCCGGCTCGTGCACCGATGCCTCCTCGGCGAGCGCGCCGGCCAGCGCCGCGCCGTCGGCGTGATCCCGGTGCAGATGGCTGACGAGGCCGGCCAGCGCGGACCCCCGTGCTGCCGGGGGCACAACTTCGGGCAGCGTCGCCTCGCGCGCCGCCTCCCCGAGCGCGGCAAACGTCGCGGCCGGATCGGCGAGCGGGTCGATCACCACCGTCGCGCCGTCCTGCTCGACCTCTACCCCCGCCCATCCCAGCCACCGAACCACCATCTCTGCTCCTCCTCGATTTATTGAACGATCGTACGATATGATCGCGAGAGGGATGCCCCGCCGCTCTGCAGCCGCCGTCGCCGAGACCAGGGCCGCGGTCACCGACGTCGCCGTCGACCGCGCCTCGATCGATGGCCTGGACGGCCTCTCCATCGGCCGGCTCGCCGACGCGGCGCGGATGCAAAAGAGCAGCGTCTTCAGCCTCTTCGGCAGCAAGGAGGAGCTGCAGCTCGCGACGCTCGATGCCGCGGTCGAGAGATTCAAGGAGGAAGTCTGGGGACCGGTCGTCGACCTCGAGGCGGGGCTGCCCCGGCTGCTCGCCCTATGCGATGCCTGGCTTGGCTACCACGAGCGCGAGGTGATGCCAGGCGGCTGCTTTCTCACCACGGCGACGGTCGAGTTCGACGCCCGCCCAGGGCCGCAGCGCGACGCGGTCGCCGCGACGATGGATCGTTGGCTGCGCCTGCTCGCCGGCGACGCCGCGGTGGCGATCGATGCCGGCGATCTTGCCCCGGAGACCGATCCGGCCGACGTCGCCTTCGAGCTCAACGCTCTCGCCGCTGCCGCGAGCTACGGGTTCCAGCTCTGGCGCGACCCCGTGGTTTTCGAGCGCGCGCGGCGCTCGATGCGCCGCGCGCTCGGCCGCGGCTAGCCGCGCTCAGTCCGGATACTCGTCCTTGCGCCAGGATCGGGGTTCCTCGGGCTGTGGCTTCGGCGTCCGATCGAGCAGGAAGTTGAAGTAGGGGGCGACGAACGGGTCGGGCGCCATCACCGTGTACGTGTGGTAGACGGTCCCGTTGTCGCGCGCGAAGGCGATCCAGCCCGGGCCCTCGCGCAGCCCGTCCTTGAGCTCGGCGCCGACCTGTTTCGACCACTCCTGCAGCCAGTCGGGCGGGTTGTCGAGCATCTCCTTCACCTCGGGGATCTGCTGCGCCTGCTCCTCGGTCATCGCGAGTCCGAAGTCCCAGGGGAAATCCGTGTCATAGGTCGAGACGTACGGGAACTGCCACCCCATCCGCTGCTTGTACGCCTTCAGGCGGTCGATCGGTGCCCGCGAGAAGCACATCAGCGTTACGTCGCGATGGTTGAGGTGCACGAGCGTGCCGTCGAACCCGTCCGCCAGGCTCGTGCAGCCGGGACACGCGCCCCTCTCGTAATCGGGGCCGTACATGACGTTGTAGGCGAGGAGCTGTGAGCGCCCGTCGAAGAGTTCCTCGAGCGTCTTCTTGCCGTCCTCGGTGTCGAACACGTACTCCTTTTCCACCGGCACCCAGGGAAGCTCGCGGCGCTTTGCCTTGATCTCCTGGCCTCGCTGGGCCTGCTCGGCCTCGAGCTTGGCGAGCTCCTCACGCGCCGCCTGCCATTCCTCCCGGTTTCCGACGCTGTGCTCAGCCATCTCATCTCCTCCTGTCGAAACGCGCCCTCCCGATGCGGTCGCATCGGCCGTCGCTTCACGCTATCGATCGTGAACTTAGACATCCGGCGGCGCCACGATTCATCGGCGGACCGGTTAATACTCATCTCTTACGTGGTCATTACTCGCGCGTGACGTCTTACGACCTCAAGCAGTTCTCACGGGCGCATCTCGACGGCGCGCTGGCACTCATGGCGGCGGAGGGTTGGGACACCTACACCGCCGATCCGGAGCGGACGTATCGCGTGCTGATGGCCCCGGGCTCCACCACGCTGGTCGCCGTCGACTCCGACGCGGTCGCGGGGCTCGTGCAGATGCAGTCCGACGGGGAGATCCAGGCGCATCTCTCCGCGCTGCTCGTCGGCGCTCGGTGGCGCGGCCGCGGCCTTGGCCGCCTGCTGCTGCGTGACGCGCTTCGGCACGCCGGCGGCCTGCGAATCGACGTGCTGACTCGCGCCGGCGACTACTACCGCGGCCTCGGGGCGCAGCCGGTGCCGGGCTTTCGTCTCACAAGGGAAGAAATCGAATGCGCAAGCTGATCTATTCCATGAGCGTCTCGCTCGACGGGTACATCGCCGGACCGCGCGGCGAGTTCGATTGGTCCGAGCCGGACGAGGAGCTCCATCGCTTCCACAACGACCGGGTGCGAGAGCTCTCAATGCACATTTTGGGCCGCCGCCTGTACGAGGTCATGAGCTACTGGGAGACGGCGGAGGAGCGCAACCCCTCGGCGCCCGAGTACACGCTCGAGTTCGCGCGGATCTGGAAGGCGCTGCCGAGGATCGTCTACTCGAAGACGCTGACGACGGTCGAGGGCAACGCGAGGCTCTCGCAGGCCGACCCGGTCGAGGAGGTCCTCGAGCTGAAGCGAGAGCCCGGCAAGGACATGGCCGTGGGCGGCGCCGACCTGGCGGCCGCGTTCATGCGGCGCAACGCGATCGACGAGTACCAGCTCTTCGTCAACCCCGTGATCCTCGGCGGCGGCAGGCCCTTCTTCGCATCGCTCGACGAGCGGGTGGAGCTCGAGCTGCTGGAGACGCGGACCTTCAGCTCTCGCGTCACCTACCTGCGATACGCGCGGGCGTAGGGCTCAGGGCGATCAGGGGTGAGGAACGAAGCGTCCCTATCTGGGACGGAACGTTGCTGACCCCGCGGCACCGATGACGATTCGTCTGACCCGCCTGATCACGGCGAAGTCCGTGAGGATCCTGCCGGCGAGCGCGCCGGAATCGATCGCGTACTCGCCCGCCGCAATCTTCTCCCTGAGCTCGTCCAGTGAGGACTTGGCCATTCCGCGCTTGAGTCTATCCCCGCCTACTGGCTTCCGAGTCGGCGCCTGGACGGATCGGCCCGAGCGATCGCTGGGGGCTAGGCGCGCTCGCCGCCGGCTCGAACGGTCCGCGCCGCGCGGGGAAGCTCGTCGAACTCCTCGATCAGTCGCCCTCCTCGCCCGCGGGTGAAGAAGCTGAACGACCAGCGAATCAGGACCAGGAGGCGGTTCTGGAATCCGATCAGGTACCAGAGGTGGACGACGAGCCACGTCACCCACGCCGGGAAGCCGCTCAACCGGATCGCGTGCAGGTCGGCAACGGCCCGCGCCTTACCGATCGTGGCGAGGTTGCCCTTGTCGCGGTAGCGAAACGGCTCGTGCTCGCGCCCGCGAAGCCTCGCCTTCACGACCTCCGCGGCGTAGCGACCCTGCTGCATGGCCACCGGAGCAACGCCGGGGAGCGGCTGCAGCGCGCCGTCCTCGCCCCTCACGCGCACCATGTCGCCAAGCGCGAGGACCTCGGGATGGCCGGGAACGGTCAGGTCGGCCTCGACGGCGAGCCTCCCGGCTCGATCGACCTCCGTGTCGACGCCCTCGGCGAGGAGCCGCGCGAGCGGCGCCGCAGTCACACCCGCCGCCCAGATCACCGTGCGGGCGGGGATGCGCTCCTGCCCGTCATCCGGCGACTCGATCGTGACGCTCTTCGCGTCGATGTCGACGACCGTGCGGCGAACGAGCGGTGTCACCCCCAGGTGCTCGAGGGCCCGAGCCGCCTTGGCCGAGAGCGACGGCGGAAAGGTGGTCAGCACTCGATCGGCCAGCTCGACGAGCAGGACCCGTCCCTCGCGGGGGTCGATCTCGCGGAAGTCGCGACGCAGCGTGTCGCGGGCGAGCTCCCCGATCTGACCGGCCATCTCCACGCCGGTCGGCCCGGCGCCGACGACGACGAAGGTCAGCCACGCCCGGCGGCGGTCCTCGTCGGGCTCCAGCTCGGCCGCCTCGAAGGAGCTCAGGATTTCCGCCCGCACGGCGACGGCGCTCTCCAGCGACTTCACCTCGCGGGCAACGTCCTGCCACTCGTCATGGCCGAAGTACGAGTAGCGCGACCCGCCGGCGGCGATCAGGGTGTCGTACGGAACCGCAAGCGGGTCCCCCTCGCCCGCACGCGGCTCGATCCGCAACGTGCGGCGCTCGAGATCCACCTCCGTCACCTCACCCATCAGGACCCGCACGTTCCGCCGGCGCTTGAAGATCGAGCGCAGCGGATAGCAGACCTCCTCGGGCGAGAGCGCACCCGTCGCCACCTGGTAGGTGAGCGGCTGGAAGAGGTGGAAGTTGCGCCGGTCGATCAGCGTCACGTCGACCGGCGCACGGCTCAGACCTGCGACCGCCTGGAGGCCGCCGAAGCCCCCGCCGATCACCGCCACCCGATGCCGGCCGTTACCGGTCATGCGCCGCCGCGCCGATCAACAGCAGCGCGACGTCGTCATCCAGCGGTCCCCCGTTGGCCGTTTCGATGCGAACGAGCAATTCGTCGAGACACCCCGCGAGGTCCCCCGACCGCAGGTGGTCAGCGGGGACTTGCTTCGCCAGGCCCGCGTAATCCAAGCGCAGGGCGGACCCGGCTGAGCGACGGCCTTCGAACGTCCCGTCGGTGAACAGCAGCAGTGCCGCGCCGTGGTCGAGCGTGACGCGGTTCGTGGGCCAGCGAGGATCCGCCGAGATCCCAAGGGCTGGACCCGTCTGGAGCTCCGCTGCCGCGTGACCCACCGGCGAGAGCCTCAGCGGCGGATGATGCCCGGCGGAGACGATCTCCGCGTCCGCGCCGCAGACTCGTCCACAGCAAGCGGTGGCGAACAGCCCCAGGCCGCCGTAGCCGGCGATCAATCGATTGAGCGCGGCCATCTGCGCCTCCGGTTCGAGCTCTGCCTCCATCAAGGCCTTCCACCCCGCCCGAAGCGATGCCCCGATCCCTGCGGCCGCCGGTCCCCGGCCGGCGACATCGCCGATCACGAACGCCAGCGAACCATCTTCGCGCTCGCTCAGACCCACGAAATCGCCCCCCAGCAACATCTCGCTCTCCGCCGCGCGGTAGCGCCACGCCGCGCGCCGGCGCTGGGGCGGCGGGGCCGAGGGGATCAGCCCGAGCTCGAGCTGCCCCAGCAATCGCTGCGCGCTCTGCTGTTGCTCGCGGAGCTCGTCCTCGACACGTCGCCGATCGGTGACGTCGACGATCACTACCCCCAACGCAATCACCGATCCGTTCTCGAACAGCGGGTAGACATCCTCGACCCAGTGACGGACCTCTCCGGGCGCTGCCGAGGTCTCTCCCGAGACCTGCCAACCCAGGAACGGCTTTCCGGTCTCCAGGACCTCCTGAAAGATCCGCCGGGCAGCCACCGCGACCTCGGGAACAACGTCCTCGATCGTTCGCCCGATGTGATCCTCAACCGAGGGGCCGTTGATCGCCGCCAGCGTCGGGTTCACGTAGATGTAGCTCAAGCCGGAGTCCAAGACGGCAACGCCCACGGGGGCACGCTCGAACACCTCCGCGAGGAGGTCAGAGCGGTGCAAGCCGTCGTCGCGGGTTCGCCATGACCCGCTTGCGTTCCGGAACCGCACGGGCTGAAGCCTAGGCGGTGTGCGCGGAGCCCGCCCTTGATGGTCCCGCC
>DATHAL010000068.1:0-9389 GCA_035296705.1 Solirubrobacterales bacterium | reverse complement strand
AAGGATTCCGCGCGGCTCGGCGCCGAGCCTCCGGGCCCATCCCGGTTCGATCTGGAGCCCCGAGGACGTGGCCGTCCACCCGGAGACACCGGGGGACGTGCCGAGGTCGGCAGCGGCGGCAATCATGTCGAGCACCCGGTCCGCCCACCGTACGTTCAGGAATCCACCTCCGTACAGGTACGTGGGCGCGTAGGAGATGGAAGCGGGCAGCACCGCCGGGATTAGGCCTTCCTCGATCGTTCTGTGGTCGGTGGACGGGCTCGGGTAGGCGAAGACGAGGACGTGCCCGGCGTCGAAGTTCGTGGTCGCGGGCAGCTCGATCCGCCGGTGGCTTGCCTGGTAGCGCAGGTCGGTGACCGGCAGCAGGAGCGCTGAGGTGCCGAGCGCCTCGAGCAGCCGAACGGCGCTCTCGAGCTGGGCCACGTCACCGTAGTTGCCCGAGCCGTCGTAGCTTCCGATCAGGATCACGGCCGAGCTGTGCGCCGCGAGCGCCGCGAACGTCTCCGGCCGCATGTAGAGCATCGGTTCGCGTTCGCGCTCGATCGCAGGAACCTCGGCCGCCGGCAGTGCGCGAGCAGCCGGCGGCGCGGTTGCGAGGCAGGCCTCGATCGCCTCGATCAGCTCCGGGCGCGCCTGTTCGCGGATCGCCAGTTCGAGGTTGTCGCGCCAGAAATCGATCTGAAAGCGGTCGGTGAGCCCGGTTCCGGCCACGAGGTCCGGGCTGAAGTCATCTGGAAACGTCACGAACTGCCGACGCACGCCGAGCACCTCGAGCGCCGTCAAGGTGCGGAGGCACTTCTCGCAGCGGCCGCAGTTGTAATCACCCTCGGGGGTCTCCCAGCAGACCCGCAGCCGGCGGCGCGCCACGGGGTCCATCGCCAGCCTGCGCACCTTCTCGACCCGAGGGATCCGGGCGCCGTCGTGGACGATCTCGACGCGCCCGCGGCCCCAGAGCTGGTCGAGCATCGGATGTGAGCCGAGCGGGTGGAGCGTGTCGTAGGTGATCCCGCTTGCGATGAGGACACGCCCCACCGCGCCCGAGAGCGATACGGCGACCGCGGCGAGCGCAGTGCCGAAGTACGTGGCCCACGGCACGTGTAGGTCGGATAGCTCGCGGAGGTTGGTGCGGACGACGATGAGCTCTCGGCCGAGCTCTGCCGACGCGGCCTCGAGCTCCGCCCGGACGCGGCCCGCGAGCTCGCGCTGTTCGAGCCCGACGTCGAACCCCTCGACGTGGATCAGATGCGTGATCTCCGGATGGCCGAGGACGGTCGAGAACGAGTCCACACCGCCGCTGAAGAAGGCCGCGACCGCGGCTGGCCGCGTAGCCCAGGACTGCGGGTCCGGCGGGCTGCCGGTCATGATCTCGATCTCGCGGGCGAACGCAAACATGCCGCGGCTGCCCCCGGAGCGCGCCCACGAGGCGAGGATCGCCTGCGCCTCGCGCATCCCGTCGAGGGTGGCTTGCGCGACCGGCGCCTCGAGCTCGAGCGGGGCACCCGCCGCCATGGCCGGGAGCAGCGTGGCGACGGCCGCCGCCTCGGGCCCGGCCGCCAGCGGCTCGCTGCTCGTCAGCCAGATCTCGTGCTCGCGGCCCGCGATGTCGACCGTGAACCGCAGCTCGCCGTCATCGACCGCGACCGCGCCCAGTCGCGTCGCCACGCTTTCACCACCCCGGGACACGCGCGGAAGCTAGCGCGTCGCCTCAACCTCGACCATCACCGTCACCGGCCCGTCGTTGACCAGCTCCACGGCCATTCGCGCACCGAACACGCCGCCCCGCGCGCCGAGCCGCTCGCGAAAGCGCTCATAGAGGGGCTCAGCGAGCTCCGGGGGCGCAGCCTCGACGTAGCTCGGGCGGTTGCCCTTGCGTGTGTCGCCGTACAGGGTGAACTGGCTCACGCAGAGCGCCTCGCGCTCGCTCAACGGCTCGTTCATGCGCCCGTCGGCGTCGTCGAACACCCGCAGGGCCCTCACCTTGTCAGCGAGCCGATCGGCCTCCTCGGGGCCGTCTCCGTCGCGGACGCCGAGCAGGACCAGGAGCCCGGGGCCGATCTCCGAGACGAGCTCGCCGTCGACCGAGACGGAGGCGCGGGAGACCCGCTGGACGAGCGCCCGCAAGCGCCCGCGTCAGGAGGCCGCCCGCAGGCGGTCGCGATAGAGGCGGTAGTCGCCGCGCTCCGGACGCAGGTTCGATGCCAGCGCGAGGTGGTGCCGCGCGCGGGCGCGCTCGCCGGTGAGGCTCAGCGCCCGTCCGAGGCAGAAGTGGGCGAAGTCGTTCACCGGCTGGCGGTTGACGACCGCCTCGAACTCGGCCGCCGCCTCCTCGAACTGGTGATTGCGAAAGTAGGCACGGCCGAGCGCCTCGCGCACCGAGGTCTTCTCGGGCTCCCGACGGGCCACCTCGGCGAGCGGCACCGTCGCCTCGCCGAAGCTGCCGTCGGCGAGCAGCTCGACGCCGCGGCGATACAGCGTGTAGAGGTTGTCGTGCTCCTGCCCCACGTCAGTCAGTGTAGGCGGGCGCTCAAGCCTCGCTGCCTATTGAAGCGCGCAGCGTCTCGACGCGGTCGAGGATCGCCTCCGCGACCTCCTCCTTGGCTGCGAGCGGCACGTGAAGCTCGCCCTCGCGCTCGAGGATCGTCACCTCGTTGGCGGCCGAGTCGAAACCGATCTCCGGGCGTGAGACGTCGTTGAAGACGATCGCGTCGACGGCCTTTCGCTCGAGCTTCGCCCGCGCCCGGTCCAGGGCGTCGGTGCCGGTCTCCGCCGCGAAACCGATCAGCGTCTGGTCGGGACGCCGTCGCGCCGCCACCGTGGCGAGCACGTCCTCGGTCGCCTCGAGCCGCAGCTCGAGGCCGGCGCCGGCTTCGCGCGAGAGCTTGCGCGCGGCTGGGGTGGCGGCGCGAAAGTCGGCCGGGGCCGCCGCCATCAGGAGCACCTGACAGGAGCCGAACTCGGCCTCGACCGCGCTCGCCAGCTGCGCCGTCGTCTCGACGTCGATCCGGCGCACACCTCCGGGCGCCGGCAGGGTGACGTTGGCGGCGATCGCGGTCACCTCCGCGCCGCGCCGCGCCGCCGCCGCCGCCAGCGCGAGGCCCATGCGCCCGCTCGAGCGGTTGCCGATGAAGCGCACCGGGTCGATCGGCTCGCGCGTGCCACCGGCCGTGACGAGGACGCGCATCCCGTCCCAGGCGCCGCCGGCCGACCCGAGCATCGACTCGACCTCCGCCAAGAGGCGGTCCGGCTCCGGCAGCCGCCCGACGCCGAACTCGCCGCGGGAGGCGAGCGCGCCGGAGTCGGGCTCGATCACGCGGACACCGCGCTCGCGAAGCGTGGCGAGGTTCGCCTGCGTCGCGGCGGCCGCGTACATGCGGTCGTTCATCGCCGGCGCGACCGCCCTGGGCGCCGCGCAGGCCAGAAAGCCCGTCGTCAGCATCGAGTCGCAGATCCCGGCGGCGAGCTTCGCGATCGTGTTCGCGGACGCCGGTGCGACGAGGAACGCGTCCGCGTTCGCGACCAGCTCGAGGTGGCCGATCGGGTCGTGGCCGGGCGGAGGGTCGCCCGTAAAGCCACCACGCATCGGGTCGCGCTCGAACTCGTCGATGAGGACCGGCGCGCCGACGATCCCCTCGAAGGAGGCTGCGCCCACGAAGCGGGTCGCGGCCGGAGTCATCACCACGCGCACGGCGTGGCCGGCCTTGGTCGCGAGGCGCGCGAGCTCGAGGGCCTTGTAGGCGGCGATCCCGCCGCTCACGCCAAGGAGGATCCGGGCCATCCGCTGATGCTACGCCCGCGCGGGCACGGCGCCGGGCGCCGGCTTGCGGGCGTTCAGACCCGGTAGCGGTACTTGATCTTGCCCGACGCCAGCTCCTCGAGCGCGATCGTCAGGTAGTTCCCCGACTGCGTCTCGATCATCGGCGGCGTGTACTCCTCGTAGCTGCCCTCGCCGAGGGCGCGGTAGTAGCTGTTGAGCTGGCGGGCGCGCTTCGCGGCCACCAACACGGCGGCGTAGTGACTGTCGGTCTGCTCGAGGAGCTCGTCGACTCGTGGCTTGATCATCGCGGGGCAGTGTAGAGACTGCGGTTCACGCCCCGAGCTCCGAGCGAGCGATGCGCTCGAGCTCGTCCGCCGCGCGGTCGAGATCGTCGTTCACCACCACGTGCTTGAACTCCTGCTGGGCGTCGAGCTCGATCTCCGCCGTGCGCAGGCGCTCGTCGATCGCATCCGGGGTGTCGGTGCCGCGGCCCTCGAGCCGCTCGCGCAGCGCGGCGGCGCTCGGCGGGGCGATGAAGACCAGCACCGCCTCGGGCATCGCGGCGCGCACCTGTCTCGCCCCCTGGACCTCGATCTCGAGCACCACCGAAGCTCCCGCGGCGAGCCTTCGCTCGACCTCGGAGCGCAGCGTCCCGTAGCGGTTGCCGCTGTAGGCCGCGTGCTCGAGGAACTCGTTGCGATCCGCGCGCTCCGCGAATTCCTCGCGGCTCAGGTAGTGGTAATCGCGGCCGTCCTCCTCCCCGGCGCGGGGCGCGCGGGTCGTCGCCGAGACCGACACTTCGAGGCCCGGGACCCGCTCGAGCAGCTCGCGGATCAACGTCCCCTTGCCGACCCCGGAGGGGCCGGTGATCACGAAGACCTTCGCCACGGCCGCAGACTAAGCGCGGCGTCGGCGTCTCAGCGACGGAGGAACTGGACGAGCTCGGCGCGCTGGCGCTCGGACAGGCCGCCGATCGTCTTCGAGGGCGAGATCCGGCACTGAGTGAGGATCTTGTTCGCCTTCACGCGCCCGTATTTCGGGACCGCGAGGATCATGTCGAAGGCCTTCGCCGAAAGCACGTAATCCGGTGGGTCCCGAAGGAGCTTCTCGATCTTGACCTTGCCCCCCTTGAGGTCGCGCTTGAGCTGGGCGCGAGCCGAACGGATCTCATTTGCCCTGCGTAGAGCCCTCATCCGCTGCTCGTGAGACCTTTCGGGGACGGCGGCGGATGTGGTGTCGACGGAGGGCGCCATCGGCGGCGGCGAGTATATCCCCGCCTCGGCGAGGCGCAAGGGGGGTACGGCGGTTTTCGGCGAAATTCGGTTCGACCTCAACTTGAGGTCGACGCAGCCTCTCGGACGGGGAGAGCGTCGAGCCCGGCCGCGGCGAGCTCGGCGCTGAGCTCCGACCGGATCCGGCCGGCGGCACCCGGATCGCGGAAGCTGGCCGTCCCGACCGCGACCGCGGTCGCTCCGAGCCGCTGGAAGGCGAGCGCGTCGGACCCGGACTCGATGCCGCCCATCCCGATCACCGGGATCGAGCAAGACTCGGCGACCCGCCGGACCTGGTCGAGCGCGACCGGCCGCACCGCCGGGCCCGAGAGCCCGCCGCTTCCGCCGCCGAGCCAGCGCTCGCCGGTGCGCGGGTCGAGCGCGGTCGCGCGCAGCGTGTTGATCAGCGAGACGGCATCCGCTCCGGCGCCCTGGGCCGCTGCGGCGACCGCCTCCGGCTCCGCGCAGTTCGGCGTCAGCTTCACGATCAGCGGCTTCTCGGTCAGCGGCCTCACCGAATCGAGCAGGGCGCGTGTCTCCTCCGGCTGCTCGCCGACGATCAGCCCCGACTTCACGTTCGGGCAGGAGACGTTGAGCTCGATCGCGGCGACCTCGTCGCGAGCCCCGACCCGGTCGACGAGCGTCGAGAACGCCTCGCGGCTGATCGCCATCACCGAGACGATCAACGGCACCGGCAGTGTGGCCAGCTTCGGGAGGTCCTCGCCGAGGAAGCCCTCGAGCCCCCTGTTCGGCAGCCCGATCGAGTTGATCATCCCCGCGGGCGTCTCATAGAGGCGCGGCGGCGGGTTGCCGGCTCGAGGCTCGAGCGTGATCGTCTTCGAGACGAAGGCGCTGAACGGAAAACGCCGGTCGAGCTCCTCGCCGAAGGCGCGCCGCGCGGCGAGGGCGTCAAAGGTCCCCGAGCCGTTGATGATCGGATGCTCGAGGCGGATTCCGCACAGCTCGACCGACAGATCCGCGGTCATCAGTGCCCCGACCCGGCGACCAGCGCCGTGTCGATGCGGTCCGCCGGCACGGTAGGTCCGTCGACGCAGAGGCGCAAGTAGCCGCCGCCGGCGAGCGGCACGGCGCAGCCGAAGCAGGAGCCGAACCCGCAGGCCATCGGCGTCTCCATCGCGAGCTCCGCGGCGACGCCGCGCTCGGCGCACATCGAGCGCACCGCCTCGAGCATCGCCGGCGGCCCGCAGGCGTAGACCACTGCCCCCTCCGGAGCGTCGCCCTCGAGCAGCACTGCGAGCAGATCGGTCACGTAGCCCTGGTGGCCGGCGTGGCCGTCCTCCGAGGCGAGCCGAACCTCGGAGCACCGAAAGAGGTCGAGACCACCGGAGTGCTCGCGGTCGCGGAAGCCGAGCAGGACCCGCTGCGGCACACCGCGCTCGGCGAGTTCGCGCCGCAGAATCGCAAGCGGCGCGATGCCGATCCCGCCGCCGACCAGGATCGCCCCCTGCGCCCCGTCGTGAAGCTCACGGGGCATGGAGAAGGGCCTCCCGAGCGGGCCCGTGATCTCGAGCTGACCACCGCTCTCGAGCGCGGCGAGCCGCTCCGTGCCGGGGCCGATCGCCTCGAGCAGGAAGTCCAGTCGGACCCCGTCGGCTGCCGGGCCCGCCTCGGCGACTGAGAAGGCACGCGGCAGGTACGGGCGGCCCACCTCCCCGCCCCATCCGGGCGCAGCGAGCATGTAGAACTGCCCAGAACGCGGCATCGGACCCTCGCGATCGATCGCCGAGATCAGCCGGTAGCCGTCGGTCGGCGAGTTGGCGCTCAGCGACGCCGCGCGGCGGCCGAACGGGGCGAGGACGCGCTCGCTCACGGCCGCTTGAGGACCTCGGCGCCGCGGACCAAGCCGTGCAGCTCCTGTAGGGAGACGGGCTCACCGCTGCGGTCGCGAGCGGCGATCGCGCGGGTCGCGGCCGAGGCCCCGGTCATCGTCGTGATGCACGGGATGCCCTTGCGGACGGCGGCGGAACGGATCTCATAGCCGTCGGAACGCGCGCCTGAACCGGTCGGCGTGTTGATCACCATGTCCACCTGTCCGTCACGGATGAAGTCGACGACGTGCGGTGAGCCGTCGCCGATCTTGTTGATCGCCCGCACCGGGATCCCCATCCGCGAGACCGACTGCGCGGTACCCCGGGTGGCGATGATCTCGAAGCCGAGGTCGTGGAAGCGCGCCGCGAGCTGCGTCGCCGCGGCCTTGTCGGCGTCCGTCACCGTGATGAAGACCGTGCCGCTCTCCGGCAGCCGCACCCCGGCGGCCGCCTGCGCCTTTCCGAACGCGGTCGGGAAGTCCTCGGCGATCCCCATCACCTCGCCCGTCGACTTCATCTCCGGCCCGAGAACGGCGTCGGTTCCGGCGAAGCGGGCGAACGGGAGCACCGCCTCCTTCACGGAGACGTGGCCGTTGTGCATCGTCGGCAGCTCGATCCCCGCGAGCGGCTCGCCCAGCATCAGGCGGCAGGCGATCTTCGCCAGCGGCGCGCCGATCGCCTTGGAGACGAACGGCACCGTCCGCGACGCACGCGGATTCGCCTCGATGACGTAGAGGCGCCCGCCGGCGACCGCGTACTGGATGTTGATCAGCCCGATGACGCCGAGCTCGAGCGCGATCCGCCGCGTCGTCTGCCGGATCTCCTCGAGCATCTCCTCGCCGAGGCTCATGGGCGGGATCACGCAGGCCGAGTCGCCCGAGTGGACACCGGCCTCCTCGACGTGCTGCATGATCCCGGCAACCGAGCAGGTCTCACCGTCGCAGAGCGCGTCGACGTCCACCTCGATCGCGTCCTCGAGGAAGCGGTCGAGCAGAAGCGGGTGCTCCTGGTCGGCCTTCACGTGGCGCTCGAGATAGGTCGCAAGGCCGTCGGCCGAGTAGCAGATCTCCATCGCGCGGCCGCCGAGCACGTAGGACGGGCGGACGAGGAGCGGGAAGCCGACGTCCTCGGCGATCACGGCGGCCTCGTCAGCGGAGAGGGCGGTGCCGTAGGGGGGGTGGTCGATCTCGAGGCGGCGCAGGAGCGCCCCGAAACGACCGCGGTCCTCGGCCAGGTCGATCGCGTCGACCGGGGTTCCGAGGAGCGGCACGCCCGCCTCTTGGAGGGACTTCGCGAGCCTGAGCGGTGTCTGGCCGCCGAACTGGACGATCACGCCCTCGGGCCGCTCGACCTCGAGCACCGCGAGCACGTCCTCGGCCGTCAGCGGCTCGAAGTAGAGCCGGTCGGAGGTGTCGTAGTCGGTCGAGACCGTCTCGGGGTTGCAGTTGATCATCACCGCGTCGCGGCCCGCCTCGCGCACCGTCATCGCAGCGTGGACGCAGCAGTAGTCGAACTCGATCCCCTGGCCGATCCGGTTCGGGCCCGAGCCGAGGATCACCACCGACTCGCGATCGCCGCGTCTCACCTCTCCCTGGAGAGGCGCCTTTCTTTCGTGGGCCGAGTAGTAGTAGGGCGTCCGCGCCTCGAACTCGGCGGCGCAGGTGTCGACGGAGCGGAAGGTGCGCTCGAGCCGCTCGGTGCCGTCGCCCTCGAGCGCCAGCGTCCGCAGCTCGCGCAGGAACCACGAGTCGATCGACGTGCGCGCGCGCAGCTCGTCGATCGTCGCCCCGCGGCGGAATGCCTCGAGCACGAGGTCGAAGCGGTCGGCGCGCGGCGTCTCGAGGCGCTCGAGGAGCTCGCGGTCATCGGCGGGCAGCTCCGGCGGCGAATCGAGCTCGCGCGACCGCATCGCCTTCGCGAACGACTCGCGGAAGGTGCGCCCGATCGCCATCGCCTCGCCGACCGACTTCATGTGCGTGGTCAGCGCGCCCTCCGCCCCGGGGAACTTCTCGAACGCAAACCGCGGCACCTTGGTGACGACATAGTCGATCGTCGGCTCGAAGGAGGCCGGCGTGACGCCGGTGATGTCGTTGTCGATCTCCTCGAGTGCGTAGCCGACCGCGAGCTTCGCCGCGATCTTGGCGATCGGGAAGCCCGTCGCCTTCGAGGCCAGCGCCGAGGAGCGCGAGACGCGCGGGTTCATCTCGATCACCACAACGTCGCCCGTCTCCGGGTTCACGCCGAACTGGATGTTCGAGCCGCCGGTCTCGACCCCGACCGCACGAATCACCCGGAGCGCCTGGTTGCGGAGCTCCTGATAGAGGCCGTCGGTGAGCGTCTGCGCGGGCGCGACGGTGACCGAGTCGCCGGTGTGGACGCCCATCGGGTCGATGTTCTCGATCGAGCAGATGACGACGACATTGTCGTTTCGGTCCCGCATCACCTCGAGCTCGAACTCCTTCCACCCGGCGATCGACTCCTCCACGAGGATCTCGTGCACGGGTGAGACCTCCAGCGCGCGCCTCGCGAGCGTCG
>DATHAL010000067.1:0-23618 GCA_035296705.1 Solirubrobacterales bacterium | reverse complement strand
TCGCCTTGATCTCTTCGTCCGAAAGCAGATCCGCCATGTCGTAACCCTATATTCGGAGCCGTGAGGATCGCCAGCCTGGTTCCGTCCGCGACCGAATCCCTCTTCGCGCTGGGCCTCGGCGACTCCGTCGTCGGCGTCACGCACGAGTGCGATCATCCGCCGGCCGTCGCGCGCCTCGCGAAGCTGACCTCGAGCGTGATCCCGACGGACCTGCCGCCGGCCGAGATCGACGCGCGGGTGCGCGAGCTCACGCGCCGCGGCGACTCGCTCTACGGACTGGACGAGTCGGCGCTGGGGGCCCTGCGGCCGGACCTGATCGTGACCCAGGCGCTCTGCGCCGTCTGCGCCGTCTCCTACGACGACGTGCGCACGGTCGCGGCTCGGATCGAGACGAGCCCCGCAGTGATCTCGCTCGACCCCGAGACGCTGGACGAGGTCCTCGACGACCTCGTGACGATCGCGAACGCAGCCGGCGAGCGCGCCACCGGAGCGCGGCTGCGCGCCGAACTCTCCGCGCGGCTCGACGCGGTCCGGGACGCGGTGGCGGGCCTCCCGCGCCCGCGCGTCGCGGCGCTCGAGTGGCTGGATCCGGTCTTCGTAGGCGGGCATTGGGTCCCGGCGATGGTCGAGATCGCCGGGGGTGAGGACGTCCTCGGCGCGCCGGGACGTAAGTCGCGGGTGGTGCGCTGGGATGAGGTGGTCGCTGCGGAGCCCGAGGTCGTCGTCGTGATGCCGTGCGGGCTCTACGCGCCGGAGGCGGGGGAGCAGGCGCGCGAACGCGCCGAGCAGCTCGCGGAGCCGGGCGCGCGGACGTTCGCGGTCGACGCCGCCTCATCGTTCTCGCGGCCGGGGCCGCGGCTCGTCGACGGCGTCGAGCTCCTCGCCCACCTGCTTCACCCGGAGCGGCTCGAGGCGCCACCCGGAATCGCGTTCGAGCGGATCGAGCTGCCGCTGCGCGCCTAGGCGCCGAGCGACGTCGGCGCGTTGGCGTCCGCCGCGAGCAGCGAGCCGACGAACGCGACGGCGCAGAGGGCGACGAGCACGCCGACCTCGATCCTCTGCGAGTTCGCGAGCCCGCGCCGGTCGACGCCGATCACGACCATCGACGCGATCACGCCGCCGATCAGGCCGCCGATGTGGGCGCCGATGCTGATGTTCGGCACGGTGAACGTGATCGCCAGGTTGAGGACGACGAAGAAGCCGATCTGCGAGGCGAGCTCGTCGAGCCCACGGTCGCGGGCGATCAAGAACGCGGCCGCCATCAGTCCGAAGATCCCGCCGGAGGCGCCGACCGAGATCGTGTCCGGGTTGATCACCAGTACGCCGAGCGACCCGGCGAGGATCGAGGCGAGGTAGATGCCGGCGAAGCGCAGGCTGCCGATCGCCGGCTCGAGCAGCCTGCCGAGGATGTAGAGGGCGAACATGTTGAAGCCGAGGTGCAGGAGCCCGGCATGCAGGAAGCCGGAGGTGACGATCCGGTACCACTCGCCGTCCGCGACGGCGCCCGCGAACAGGCCGCCCTCCCGGATCAGCTTGCCGCCACCGTCGAGCCCGCTGGCGCCGCCGCTGACCAGCTCCGCGACGAAGGCGACGACACAGAGCGCGATCACGGCGAAGGTGACGGGCGCGTCGCTGCGGCCGGCGACGCCGGTCGGATTGCGCACCTGGGTGCGCTGGCGCGCGCACTCCGGGCAGCGCATGCCGACCGGGGTGGACGTCATGCAGTCCGGGCAGATCGGCCGGCCGCAGTTGGAGCAGGAGACGTTCGTCTCCCGTCCCGGGTGTCGGTAGCAGGTCGCCACGCGACCGATGACTATATGGAGGCGGCCGTCGCCGCTTGGCTCCATCCGGCAGCCGCGGGATGATCCGGCGCGATGGCTACTTCGAGTCCAGCTCAGCTCTACTGCACGCTGGTTGGCGGCGTCCTCGTGATCGCCGGGATCATCGGCTTCTTCTACAGCGCGGGTTTCGATACCGGGACCGCGGGCGTCGCGTCCGACACCGACGAGGTCTTTGGGATCCTCGCGGTGAACGGCTGGCACAACGTCGTCCACATCCTCCTCGGCCTGCTGGGGCTCGCGTCGGCCCGCTCCGCAGCGCGCACCTACGCCCTCGGCGTCGGCCTGCTCTACCTCGTCCTCGCACTCTGGGGGTTCATCGACGGCGACAACGTGCTGATCGGCCTCGTCCCGGTGAACGACGAGGACAACGTCCTGCACCTCGTCCTCGGCCTCACCGGCGTCACCGCCGGTGCTGCGTCGCCGGCGCCCAGTCGTCCGGCCACCGCGTAGGCGGATCTGCGCTCAGGTCAGCTCGCGAAGCCAGCGCTCGGCGTTCTGGCGGAGCCCCCCGGATGGCCGGCGCCGGCGCCGCATCTCCACAAGGACGAGGGCGCCCGCCGCGGCGCCGCCGACCGCGACGGCCACCAGCGGGCGGACCCAGGTGCGCGGGTCGCGCAGGGAGTCGAGCTCCGAGTCGGAGAGCTCCTCGGCCCAGCTCGAGAGCTCCGCCGCGGCCTGAGTGGTGATCTTCGTCAACGTCGTCTCGAGGCGGCCCGCGAGGTCCTCCGGCGGCTCGATCGGCCGCAGGGCGTCGCTCAGCAGGCGCTCGAGATCGAGCTCGCCACGCGGTTCACTCATCGCTCATCAGCTCCTCGAGCTGCTTGATCGCGCGGTGGATGAGGACCTTGGTGGCGCCGTCGGAGCGCCCCAGGGCGCGGGCGATCTCCCGGTTGTCCATGCCGAGCGCGAAGCGCATGATCAGCGCCTCGCGGCGATCGTCGGGAAGCTCGTCGAGCCGCTCGATCACCTCGCGAAGCTCCTCGCGGCCCTCGACTACGCGCTCGGTCCCGTGCGGGTGCGAGGGCGGCTCGACCGCGTCGAGGTTCGCCTCCGGCCGTCGGGCCCGGTCGCGGTGGTAGTTGGCGGCGAGGTTGTGCGCGATCCTGATCAGCCACGGACGCAGCGGACGCCCGTTCGACTCCCGCCGCGCACGCTCGAAGTGCCGGTAGGCCTGAAGGAAGGCCTGCTCGGTGAGGTCCTCGGCGTCGTGGTGGTTCCCGACCCGGTAGTAGGCGTAGGAATAGACGTCGCGCAGGTGCGTCCGGTAGAGCTCCGAGAACGCGCGATCGAGCTCCGCCTTCGACTCCGGCTGCGATTCCACGGCGGCCTCCGCGCGCGCCGGCTCGGTCTCGCTCACCGCTCAAGCGTAGAGGCCGGCGCGTCATGCGGCCCTCCGCGCCCGCTCCGCCCGCCGCAGCCCCGCGACCCACTCGCCGGCGTCGATGTCGCCCGCGACGAGCGCCGCGAGGCCCTCGAGGCTCGGCGCCTCGATCCCGTCGGCGGCGAGCGTCTCGGCGATCAGGGGTACGGAGTCGAGCGCCTCGGAGGCCTGGCCGATGCGGGCCGGGATCTTCTCGGGGCGAACGCCGGCGCCGAGCAGCTCGCCGGCCTGGCGATTGCGGCTCTTGGGCGCCAGCACGGTGGCCGTCAGGTCGCCCACCCCCGCGAGGCCTGAGAAGGTCTCGAGGCGGCCGCCCCTGCTGAGCGCGAAGGCGACGCACTCGCGCCACACGCCCGCCGCCGCGATCCCGGCGGCGTTGAGCCCGAAGCGCTCGGCGGCCGCCGCCGCGAGCACGGCGGCGTTCTTCGCGGCACCGGCGACTTCGACCCCGGCGATGTCGTCCGTGCGCTCGCAGACGAGCCCGGCGCGTTCGAAGACCTCGCCGAGCATGGTCCTCAGGTCCGGATCGGAGCTCCCGAGGACGAGCGCCGCCATGCCGGCTGTCGCCTCGCGCGCATGCGCGGGCCCGCCGAGGCAGGCGATCGCCCTGGCCCTGACCCGCTCCGACACGTACTCGCTCGGCAGCGCGCCCATCGGCGCGACGAAGCCCTTCGAGAGCATCAGCACGGAGGCACGGGTGCCGATCCGGTCGCCCAGCGCGCCGACGACGTTCGGCAGCGCCGACGACGGCACGGCGAGGCAGACGAGGTCGCACCCGGCGAGCTCGATGTCGGTCGACCGCTTCAGGGCGATCCCCTCCGGCAGCTTCACCCCCGGCAGGTAGTCGTCGTTCTCGCGCTTTCGCGCGATCTCCTCGGCCTTCTCCTCCGTCCGCGTCCCCAGCTCGACCTCGAGCCCGCCGCGGGCGAGCAACACGGCAACCGCCGTCCCCCAGCTTCCGGCGCCGACCACGGCCGCCTTGCGAAGTGGCGGCAGCCCGCCTAGCCATTCCCACTGAAGCTCGATGTTCGGCCAAATGCGGTCCGTGACGTTGGCGGCGAGCGCCGGCGAGGGCTTCTCGGTGCGGGGGAACGTGATCGGCTTCCCTGCCCGCAGGCGCACCTTCCGCGGCCGGATCCGCCAGCCGCGGCGCACCTTCTCCGATCCCTGGACGGCGACGGGCAGCACCGGCGCGCCGGTCTCGAGGGCGAGGCGGCCGACGCCACGCTTCGGGCGCCCCAGCGAACCGGTCCGGATCCGGGTCCCCTCCGGGAAGATGATCACGGTGCCGCCGCGCTCGACGATCATCCGCGCGGTCTCCATCGCGACCGCGTCAGCCTGGCCGCGGCGGATCGGAAAGGCGCCGAGCCGCGACAGGAGCCAACCCTGCCAGCGCTTCTCGAAGAGCTCGACCTTGGCGACGAACTGAAGCCGGCGGCGCCATGGGAGCATCGCGCCGATCACGAACGGGTCGAGGAAGCTGCGGTGGTTCGAGGCGACGATCAGCCCGCCCTTCATGCGAGCGTGCTCACGGCCGGAGCGCTGAAGCCGGAGCCAGACGAGCATCGGCGGGACGAGAAGCCCTCGGGCGAGGTAGTAGAGGACGCGGCTCGTCCCCCTCTCGCGCGCGAACCGGTGGTAGGCCTCGAACCGCTCGTCGCTGATCACCTGATCGCGACGCGGCGGCGCCGAGCGGCGGGGCGCACTCTCGTCCATGAGAGTGCCTACACGCGCACGTGGCCGGCGTTACTGCGCGTTCACCAGGCGCTTTCGATCATCTCGCGCAGCTCGCGGCCGCCCGGGACGTCCGGCGTGAGCCGGAGCTCCTGTCGCGCAAGCATCGCCTTGACGGCCTCGTCCGTCAGCTTCGGGTCCGCTCCGAGGTCACCGAGCCTCCGTCGGCCCCCGCCCAGCTGGCGAAGGCGCTTCACGAGATCGGCGCGCTTGACGCCGAGCGCGCGCGCCAGCGCCGTCATCTCGGTGCCGACTCGCGGCACGAGCGCCTCCATCGTCAGCGGCAGCATCGTCGCGTTCGTCTCCGCGTGAGAGATCCGCATCACGCGCACGAGCGTCTGGCAAACGACGTGGTGGAGGCTGAACCGGGCCGAGTCGATCGCGTAGGCGCAGAGGATCGAGCCGAGGGCGAGGGTTGCGTCGTCGCGCTTCGCGCGCGGCTCGTCGAGCGCCTTTGCGATCAGGGTCGCGCCGCGCAACGCCGCGATCCGCGAGACGGGGTTCGTAAGCGGCGTGTAGAGCGAGTCGGCACCGTGGGCGAGCGCATTCATCGCGCTGGCTCGAAGCCGCTCCTCCGGCAGCGTGACCATCGCCGGCGGGTCGGCGATCACGATCTCCGGCCGGACGAGGCCGTCGGCCGCCTCGTGCCCCTCCGGCAGCCGGTGGATCGACGTCATCTCCGCGCCCGAGAGCGTGGTGGGAAGCGCAGCCACCCGTCCGCCGCGGGCCGCGGCGATCGCCTTCGCGACGTCGATCACCCGGCCGCCGCCGAGCGCGACCAGCGAGTCTCCCTCGACGTCGTCGATCACCCGCGCCGCGACCTCGTTCACCGGGCCGGGCGGCACGTGGTGAAAGCAGGCCGAGTCCTCGGCGAGCTCGACCGGCGCCGCCCCCAGGGCCCGCTCGGTGGTCAGGAGCTCGTAGCGACCCCAGCCGTGGGAGTCGAGCGTGTCGGGCGAGTCCGCGAACGCCCCGGCGCGAAAGTGAATCGTCCGCTCACCGTCCCGCCAGGTGAAATCCGTCTCACTCAAGAGCCCGGAGTGGGACTCGAACCCACAGCCTGTCGCTTACAAGGCGACTGCTCCACCAATTGAGCTATCCGGGCGCAGAGGTGAGCGTAGAGCGGATTGGCGCCTTCCTCCCGCTCTCCGGGAAGAAGGCGCCATCCGCCGAACCGCGGAACCCCGGCTGGCTCTTAGACCAGGACCTCGCGGCCCGAGATGTGGGCGGCGACCTTGCGCTTCACTCGCTGCAGCGCGTTGTCGACCGTCTTCGTATCGCACTCGAGCCGCTCGCCGATCTCGTCGTAGGAGTGACCGTCGAGGTAGAGCGATAGGACGCGGCTCTCGAGGTCCGAGAGGACGCTCGACAGGCACGAGACCAGGGCGCTCAGTTCCTCGCTTGCGATCGCCCGCTCGTCGGGCTCCTCGGAGAGCGGACCCGGGAGTACCTCCTCGAGCGTGGTCTCGGCGTCGCCCGCCGCCGCCGGCGTCTGCGCGAAGGACACGTACTGGTTGAGCGGCGCGTGCTTGTTGCGGCTCGCCGTCTTCACGGCAGTGATGATCTGGCGCGTGATGCACAGCTCGGCGAAGTTGCGGAAGCTCGACTCGCGGTCGGTGCGGAAGTCGCGGATCGCCTTGTAGAGGCCGACCAGCCCCTCCTGGATCAGGTCCTCGGAGTCCCCGCCGAGCAGGAAGTACGACGACGCCTTCAGCCGGACGAAGCCGCGGTAGCGTCTGACGATGCGGTCGTACGCGTCCGCGCTCCCGCGTTTGGCGAGCGCGACTAGGTACGTGTCCTCAAGCTCGGGTTGAGATTGAGCTCGGCGTGCGGAATGCGCTGAACCGGTCGCCGACATGGCTGCGAATTCCTGGGTAGGCACGGCCACTGGTCCTCCATCTCTCGTTGGAAACCTGTGGCGCCCGAACCTCCCCGTAGAGGCGCCTCTCCTTCGGATGATCGGCAGGCACACTCGACCTTTAGTTCACCCTTACGCAGGGCAGTGTAAGCGGGTGGGCGTAGTTCTGTCAACCTGCGCGAGCCTTCCGCAAGATCCGTTGCAGGCGCCGGCGTCCGTCCGCGGCCGCTGCTACCGGGCGAGCCCGCGCTGCCGCACGGCCTCGAAGAGCAGCGCCGCCGCGGCGGCGGACACGTTCAGCGAGTCGACCCTCCCCCGCACGGGGATCGCGACGAGCGCGTCGCAACTCTCGGCAACGAGGCGCCGCAATCCGCGCCCCTCGCTGCCGAGGACGAGCACCGTCCTGCCCGTGAGGTCGACGTCCGTGTAGAGCGTCCTCGCCTCGGCAGCGGCGCCGTAGATCCACGCGCGCCGCTCCTTCGCGCGGCGAAGCCAGTCGACCAGGTTCGTCACCCGCGCGACCTCGAGGTGCTCGACTGCGCCGGCCGAGGCCTTCGCGACCGCCGCGGTCACCGACGCCGAGCGGCGCTGCGGGATCACGAGCCCGGCCGCGCCCGCGGCCTCGGCGGAGCGACAGACGGCGCCCAGGTTGTGCGGGTCCTGGACCTGGTCGAGCGCGACGACGAGCGCCTCCGGCGAGGAGAGCAGGTCGTCCGCATCCGCGTACGGATACGGATCGACCTCCGCGACGACCCCCTGGTGATCCGGCGACCCGGCGATACGCGTCAGCTCCTCGGCGTTAGTCTGCCCGGACGTCCACACGCGCCGCACGCCGCGTCTGCCCCGCTTCGCCTCGGCGACCGGACGCCGGCCGTAGACGATCTCGGCGCCCACAGCGCTCAATCCCGGCGGCGAAGCCGGGCGCCCTCCGGCGTGTCGCGGACCTCCCAGCCCATGGCGGCCAGCCGGTCGCGAATTCGGTCCGCATGCTCGAAGTCGCGCTGCGCGCGCGCCGCCTCGCGTTCGGCGAGAAGCGCCTCGGCCTCCGCGTCGACGGGGGTCGCACGTGCCGCGAGCAGCGACTCGAGCCCCAGGAGGCGCACCATCTCAGCCACGGCCTCGCGCCCACCGGGCAGCGGGCGGCGGTTGCCCTCGGACACGAGGTCGAACAGGGCCGCCCAGGCCCGCGGGGTGTTGTAGTCGTCGGCGAGCGCGACGAGGAACTCCTCTAGCCGCTCGGAAACGAACGGCTCGTCCTCGCCGTCGGCCGCCGGCTCCTCGAGGTAGTTGCGAAGGCGCTCTGTGCGTGCCTGCGCGTCGCTCAGCGCGCGCTCGGAGAACTCGAGCGGCTGCCGGTAGTGGCCCGAGGTGAGGTATGCGACGACCGCCTCCGCGCCGAACCGGTCGATCGCCTCCGAGAGCTGGAAGATGTTGCCGACCGACTTCGACATCTTCTCCTCGTCCGTCCTGATCATCCCGTTGTGCATCCAGATGCGCGCGAGCGGCTCGCCGCGTGCGGCCTCGGTCTGGGCGATCTCGTTCTCGTGGTGGGGGAAGACCAGGTCGGAGCCGCCGCTATGGATCGCGAAGTTGGTGCCGAGGAGCTTCTCGGCCATCGCCGAGCACTCGATGTGCCAACCGGGGCGGCCCTCGCCCCACGGGGACGGCCACGCGGTGTCCTCACCCGGCTTTCGCGCCTTCCAGAGCGCGAAGTCGAGCGAGCTCTCCTTGAGCTGCGCGCTGCCGGCCTCCTCCCCCTGGTCCATCTCGTCGGGATCGCGGTTGGACAGCTTGCCGTAGCCGTCGAAGCTGCGGACACGGAAGTAGACGTCGCCGCCGGATTCGTAGGCATGGCCCGAGTCGATCAGCTCCTCGATCAGCTCGACGATCCCGCCGACCGTCTCGCTCGCGAGCGGCTCCGCGTCGGGCCTGCCCACCCCGAGCCGGTCCGTGTCCTCCACGTACGCGCGGGTCATCGCCTGGGCGTGCTCGGCCGAGCCCACGCCGGCCTCCCGCGCGGCGTCGTAGATCTTGTCGTTGATGTCGGTCACGTTGATGACGAGCTTCGGGGCGTAGCCCTCGTGTGCGAGGAAGCGGCTCACCAGCAGCGGGATCACGTAGGGGCGCGCGTTGCCGACGTGGATCCGCGAGTAGACCGTCGGGCCGCAGGCGTAGATTCCGACCTCGCGATCGGCGTCGAGCGCCACGAGCTCGCCACTCAGCGTGTCCCGGATCCGTACCTCACGCACACTCAGCATGCTATTTGCGAGAAACGCGGCGCCGGCGCACCGTTGGCGGCCGCGCCGGCCGATAACGTCGGCGCCGATGGCGAGGCCCGCAATGCAGGCGGCAACGGCGTCGCTTCGCGACGAGCGGGCACGGCGGGTGCGCCGCGCGTTCGCGGAGCTCGCGGATCGTTACCGCGGCGGTCCGGCCGACGCCGACCACACGTTCCAGATCCGGCTGGGTGACGCCGGTCGCACCTGGGAGGTCCGGACATGCGCCGATCGTTGCGAGGTTCGTCCCTCGCCGACCCGCGAGCCCGACGTCGTGATCGGGACCGACGCCGCGACCTGGATCGCCCTCCGCGAGGGCCGCATGTCGGGCCTCGACGCGTTCTCGCAGCGCCGCCTCTACGCCCGCGGCGACCTCGACCTGGCGCTCGGGTTCGAGGCCATGTTCAGGCTGCCCGGCGACCGCGACCCGCTGCTGCGAATCACGGACGCCGAGGTCGGCTGCGGCCGCGTGAGATCGCTGATTGCCGGAGACGGCCCGGAGCACGTGATCTGCATGCACGGGCTCGGCTCGAACAAGTCGTCGTTCTTCGAGACGGTCGCGGCGCTCGCCGGCGACCACACCGTCCACGCGATCGACCTGCCGGGCTTCGGGTCCTCGGCGAAGCCGGCTCGCGCGCCCTACGATGCCGAGTGGTTCGCGACCGCCGTGCTCGAGTACCTGGAGGCGAACGCGCTCGAGCGGGCGCATCTGATCGGCAACTCCATGGGCGGGCGCGTCGCGATCGAAGTCGCGTTCGCCGATGCCGATCGGGTGGCGTCCCTGAGCCTCCTCAGTCCATCACTCGCCTTCCGGCGCCGCCAGCTTGCGCCGCTGGTCCGCCTCCTCCGCCCCGAGCTCGCGGCTATCCCGCACCCGCTGCGGGAGGCGATCGTCCGCGGCCAGTTCTGGGACTTGTTCGCGCAGCCCGAGCGGCTCGACCCCGCGGCCGCCGACGTCGCCGTCGACGAGTTCTGCCGGATCTATCGCTCCCGCGCCGCGCGAGTCGCGTTCTTCGCCGCGGCGCGCAACCTCTACCTCGACGAGCCGCACGGCAAGCGCGGCTTCTACGCCCGCCTGCGGACACTCGAGCCGCCCGCTCTCTTCATCTGGGGCGAGGCGGACCGGCTCATCCCTCCGGCCTTCGCGAGGCACGTGCATGCCGCGCTCCCGCGCGCGAAGCAGGTCGTGCTCGAAGACTGCGGCCATGTTCCCCAGGTGGAGCTGCCGGAGCGAACCAACGGCCTCATCCGCGAGCACCTCGCGGAGGCGGCCGCGGTTGCAGAGCCCGAGCCACGGAGCGCGCTCGCCCGGGCGCTGCGCCGCGCGGTCTGAGATCGGGTTTTCGCTCCCCCGGTCGGGGCATATGATCGCCTGATGGCTGATCCGGGCACACTGTCGGAGCAGGCGCGGCGAAACGGCGGCGGCGAGGCGAGCGCTGACGGCGTCGGACGCGCGCCCGAGCCGCTTGAACGCCTCGGCGCGGTGGCACGCGCCGGCGGCGAGGAGTTCGCGCGCCTCGGGTCAGGCATGTTCGGAGCGGCTCGCGCGGTCGCCGGATCGGTGCTCGGCGCCGTCGGCCGACGGATGCAGGACGCGCTCACCGCGAACCTCGACGACCGCGACCCCGACTACATCCGCGAGAACCTGCCGCTGGCGTGGCTCGCCGCGACGCTCTGGTACCGCGCTGAGGTGAGGAACATGGGCAACGTCCCCGAGGCAGGTCCGGCGCTCCTCGTCGGGAACCACACCGGCGGCAACACGGCTCCGGAGATCATCATCCTGCCGCTCGCCTTCTCCACCTTCTTCGGCGTCGAGCGGCCCTTCTACCAGCTCGCCCACAACCTCGTCCTCGCCTCGCCCGTCGGGCCGTTACTGCGTCGCTACGGCACCATGGCCGCGTCCCATGCGCACGCGAAGGAGGCGCTCCAGCACGGCGCCGCTGTGCTCGTTTTCCCGGGCGGCGACTGGGAGGTCCACCGGCCGTCCTGGGAGGGGAACCGGATCGACTTCGCAAATCGCAGCGGCTTCATCAAGTTGGCGCTCTCGGAGAACGTGCCGATCGTGCCCGTGGTCACGATCGGCGGCCAGGAGACGGCACTGTTTTTGAGCCGCTGCGCCTGGCTTGCGCGGCTCACTGGCGCGGACCGCTATCTGCGGCTGAAGGTGATCCCGATTTCGCTCGCGCTCCCGTGGGGACTCAACGTCGGTGACCTGCTCGGCCACCTCCCGCTGCCGGCGAAGGTCACGATCGAGGTCCTGCCGGCGATCGATCTTCACGAGCAGTTCGGCGCCGAACCCGACGTCGACGAGGTCTATGAGCACGTGACCCGGGTCATGCAGGAGGCCCTCGACGGGCTGGCCGCCGAGCGGCGCTGGCCGATCCTCGGCTGAGGAACTGCGATGCGGCTGCGCGAATCGATCGTCATCTCCGCGCCGCCGAGGCTGATCTGGGACTACATCGCCGATCCCAGCAACGCCCTCCACTACATGTCCGGCGTCACCCGTTGGGAGGTGGTCGGCGAGCAACGCTCGGGGCTCGGGGCGCGCTACCGGATGCTGATCCGCGTCGGCTCGGCCGAGGTCGGGGGGCTGATCGAGGTGGTCGAGTTCAGCGAGGAGCGCGATTTCGCCTGGTCATCGGTGACCGGGCTCGACCAGCGCGGCCGCTGGCGGCTGCGCGAGCTCGCGACCGGTCGGACGAGGGTCGAGCTCCGATTCGCCTACGGAGTCGCCGGCTCGGGCATCACGGGATACCTCGCCGAGCGCGTCGCCGCGCCGTCGCTCCGCAGCCACCTGCGACGATCGCTTCACCAGCTCAAGCGCCAGGTCGAGCACGAGCGCCTGCGCCAGGACGCGGCGCGCCGCCGCGCCGAGCGCGAGACGGCGACCGCCTGAGTTCCCGCTAGCCGCGCTTGCGATTTACCGCCCGCTCGAGCTGCTTCTTGTTCATCCGCGAGCGGCCGCTGATGTTGAGCTGCTTCGCCTCGTTGTAGAGCTGGTCGCGCGTCCGCCCGCCCCCGCCGGAACCCGAGCGCAGCCCGCCGCGCCGCCCCGATGAGATGTCCTTGGTCGAGCTGCGCGACCGTGTCCGCGACTCGCCCGAGCGCGCTCGCTCCTTGTTCACGGTCCGCGCTGCGATCTCCTCGGCGCGCTCCTCGGAGCGCCCCTGCTCGCGCTCGCTCTCCTTGACGTGCTCGTACTGCCTGGCTCTCTTCGTGCCCTTCTTGACTCCGCGTGGTGGCATCACGCCTCCTCCTCGTAGTCATCCGGTAATTCCTTCGTTTCAAGTGCCCGCGTGGCCGGACCGCTAATCACCTCGCCCTCCGCGGTGTAGCGCGAGCCGTGGCAGGGGCAGTCCCACGTCCGCTCGCCGGAGTTCCAGCCGACGATGCAGCCGAGGTGGGTGCAGCGCGCCGACAGCGCGTGCAGGTGCCCGGCATCGTCGCGATGCACCGCGAGCTGCTCGAGGCCGGAGCCGACCACCCGCCCCTCGCCGGCCGCCAGCTCGTCGACGGACCGGCTCCGCTGCAGGCGATCCTTGAAGAAGCGAAACCCTGAGTCCGCGTTGTGGCGCACGAGCGTCGTCGCCGCGCCCAGCGGCGGCCGCCGCCACGGATCGAAGACCGGCGCCCACTCGCTGTCGCGCCCGAGGATGCGATCCGCGAGGATCCTGCCCGCTGCGGCGCTCATCGCAAGGCCCCACTTCGCGAGGCCGCTGACGACGAGCACCCGGTCCGACAGCGGCGAGAGCCGGCCCACGTACGGGAGGCCGTCGTCGGGCATGAAGTCGTGGGCGGACCAGCGGTGCTCGAACTCCGCGACGTCGAAGCGCTCGCGGGCGAAGCGCTCGACGGCTCGGAAGCGCTCGGCCGGGTCGCCGTGGCCGAGCTCGTGCGACTCGCCGCCGACCAGCAGGAGCTCCGCGCCCGCCCACGGCACGGCGCGCAGCGTGCGACTCGGGCTCTCGGCTTGGAGGTACATCCCCTGCGGCACCGGCCCCCCGAGGCGAACGGTGGTCGCGTAGGAACGCGCGACGCCGGCGCGGGCGAAGAAGAGGCCCCGGTCCATGAACGGGATCTGCGTCGCGAGCACCGTCCGCTCCGCGGTCACCGTCGCCCCGCCCTCGAGCTCCACCCGATCACCACCCGCCCTCACGGCCCGGCTTCGCTCGTACACGGTCGGCCCGTCGCGATCGAGCTCGGCAGCGAGCCCCGCCAGATAGGCGACCGGCTGGAACTCCGCCTCGCCCCCCAGCCTGACGGCGGCGGCGACGTCGAACGGCAGGTCCGTCTCCGTCGTCAGCTCGGCCCGCAGCCCCGCCACCCGCGCGGCCTCGGCCTCCCGCTCGAGCTCCGGCACGCGCGCCTCGTGCTCGGTGTACGTGAAGCAGGGCTTGCGGCGCAGGTCGCAGTCGATCCCGAGCTCGCGGGCGATCGCCTCCACCCGGTCGATGCCCCACTCGTTCGCGTCGGCGTATGCCCGCGCCACCTCGGTCCCGTGCGTCGAGGTCATCGACGCATAGCGCGTGCCCTGCAGCGCGGTCAGCTTCGCGGTTGTGTTCCCGGTCACGCCGTCGCCGATCTGCCGGCCCTCGAGGACGGCGACGCTGGCGCCGCCGCGCCTCAGCTCGTGGGCGACGCTGAGGCCGGCGATGCCGCCGCCCACGACCGCCACGTCGACCTCGAGGTCGCGCTCGAGCGGCGGCCGGTCCGGGCGGTCGGCGCCATCGCGCCAGGCGGAGATCGGACGCCCCGGCAAAGCGACGGGCGGCGCCTCGTGTGCCGCGCGTTCCACGCCACCGGTGCTACCCGGTGTGACGCGCGACAAGCGTGCGAAGCCACTCCCGGGGGTAGCCCCAAGTCGATGAAGCTCATGTTGATCGTCTGGAGCGGACTGATCGCGTTCGGGATCGTGTACTTCGCGATCGTCGGCCTCGAGCACACCTGAGGGGGTTGCAGATGCAACGCCTGCGTAGGCTCCTGTACGAGAACGGCCTGTCGCTGTTCTTCCTCGTCATCTTCCTGGCGGCCCTGATCGGGCAGGCGATCGCCGGCCACGAGGCCTTCAACCAGGAGCAGGCGGCGCACGGGGAGCCCGCGCTCTCGCTGTGGCAGTACGTGACCTCCTCCTACTTCGGTCAGGCGGTGATGGAGAACTGGCAGTCGGAGTACCTCCAGTTCATGCTCTTCATGCTCGCAACGGTCTGGCTCCTCCAGCGTGGCTCCCCCGAGTCCAAGGAGCTCGGGAAGGAAGGCACCGAGTCCGACCAGTCGCAGAAGATCGGGGGCTGGGCCAACCATGGGTCGCCGCGCTGGGCCCGCACGCGCGGCCTGCGCAGCGCGGTCTACTCCAACTCGCTGCTCATCGTGATGACGGCGATCTGGGTTGGATCGTGGTTCGCTCAGTCGGTCACCGGCTGGACCGAGTTCAACGCCGAGCAGCAGACGCACGGCGAGCCGGCGGTCTCCTGGGCGTCCTACATCGGCAGCGCCGACTTCTGGGAGGCGACGCTCCAGAACTGGCAGTCGGAGTTCCTGGCGGTGGGCTCGTTCGCGATCCTTGCCGTCTTCCTTCGCCAGCGCGGGTCGCCCGAGTCGAAGCCGGTCGGCGCCTCGCACGAGGCCACCGGCGTCGAGGGTTGACCGGACCGGCGCGCCGGTCAGGCGAGCTCGCGCTTGAGGACCTTCCCCGTGGCGTTGCGCGGGAGTGAGTCGAGGAACTCGACCTCGCGCGGGACCTTGTAGCGGGCCAGGTTCGACTTCACGTACCCCTTCACCTCGTCCTCCTCGAGGGCGCCCGGCTCGCATGGGACAACGAAGGCCTTGAGGCGCTGACCCCATTCCTCGTCGTCCACCCCGATCACGGCGACCTCCTTGATTTCGTCGTGGCCCGTGAGCAGGTCCTCGACCTCACGTGGGAAGACGTTCTCGCCGCCCGAGACGATCATCTCGTCGTCGCGGCCGTCGATGAACAGGCGGCCTACGTCGTCGAAGTGGCCGACGTCGCCCGAGGAGAGCAGGCCCTGGTACTCGTCCTTGCCGCCGCCGCCCGTGTAGCCCTCGAACGCCATCTCGTTGCCCACGAAGACGCGGCCCGTCTGGCCGGGCGGCAACTCACCGTCGCCGTTTTGGTCGACGATCTTGACCACCGTCCCCCGCGGCGGCTTTCCGGCGGTGCCGGGCGCCTCGCGCAGGTCGCGCGGCGTCGCGATCGTCGCCCACGCCACCTCGGTCGATCCGTAGAGGTTGTAGAGGTTCTCGCCGAACTGGTCCATCCACTCATTGGCGAGCCGGCCGGGGAGGGCTGAGCCGCTCGCGGCCGTGACCCGCAGCGTCGGCAGGTCGTACTTCGCGAGTGTCTCCTCCGGGAGCTGAAGGATCCGCTGCATCATCACCGGCACGACGATCAGCGCGGTCGCCTCGTGCTCTTCGATCGTCTTCAGCGCCGCCTCCGGATCGAAGCGCCGTTCGAGCACGTAGATCGAGTTGAGCGAGAGCCCCAGCATGAAGTGGGCGAAGCCCCAGGAGTGGAACATCGGCGCCGCGATCATCGTCGGCTCTCCGGCCCGCAGCGGGATCCGCGAAAAGAGCGCCGCCAGCGGGCTGAGCGAGTCGGGCTGCTGGCGCTGCGCGCCCTTGGGCGTTCCCGTCGTCCCCGAGGTGAGGATGACGAAGCGGCTCGACTCGCCGGGCGGGCTGAGGTCGGAGTCGTCGGTCGCGGAGATCATCTCCTCGATCGGCGTGTCGCCGCTCGAGCCCTCCTCCGTCCAGGAGACGAAGCGGCGCACGTCCTCCTTGGCCTCCCCCAGGAGCTCGGCGAACTCCTCGTCGTAGACGAGTGCCGCCGGCCCCTCGCGCTCCATCACGTCGACGAGCTGCGGCCCCGAGAAGGCGGTGTTCATGTAGAGGCCGTTGGCACCGAGTTTGGAGACCGCGAGCGTCGTCTCGATGAAGCCCCGGTGGTTGCGGGCCATGATCGCGACGCCGTCGCCGGCGCGAACGCCCTCCTCCGCGAGGGCGCGGGCGAGCGCGTTCGAGCGGCGGTGCACCTCGCCGAACGTGAGGCTGCCCGCCTCGTCGATCAGCATCGTGCCGTCCGAATTCGTGATCGCGGCGCCGGTGATGCCTCCCGCCGGCGAGGCGCCCCAGCGGGCGAGTTCGAGGAAGACGCGGGCCACCCTGTCGGGCCGCATCGGGCGGATCACCCCCGCGTCCATCAGCGTCTTGAGGTTGAACGGGATGTCGGGCAGCGGCCCGAGCGAACCGACCTTGACGTTGCGGGCTGCTGAAAGCGGGTTGGGCAGATCCATGAGTTGAACCCTATTCCCCGGTATCAATCAGCACGACAGCTAGGCAGGCGATTCCCTCGCCGCGACCGATGAAACCCATCCCGTCGTTGCTGGTCGCCTTCACGCTGACCGGCGCGGACAGAACCTCCGCGAGGTTGCGCTCCATCTGTGCGTGGTGTGCGGCGAGTCGCGGTGCATCGCAGATGATCGTCGCGTCGACGTTCGAGACGCGACCGCCGATGAGGCCGACGGCCGTCCGAAGCAGGTCGAGCGAATCCGCGTCGCGCCAGCGCTCCTCGGCGGGAGGAAAATGGCTTCCGAGGTCGCCGAGCCCCGCGGCGCCGAGGACCGCGTCGATCACCGCGTGGGTGAGCGCGTCCGCGTCCGAGTGGCCCGCGAGACCGAGCTCGTGCTCGATCTCGACCCCGCCGAGCACGAGGCGGCGCCCCTCCGCGAAGCGATGGCTGTCGTAGCCGATCCCGACTCTCGGCGTGCCGTTCATCCCAGTGCCTCCATGCGGCGTTCGCGGCCCTCGAAGACGCAGATCTGCTCGACTCCCCACCGCCTCATCGCATCGACGGCGCGGTCGTAGGCAAAGCCGACGTCACCGGGGATGTGGGCGTCGGATGAGAGCGCGAAGGCGGCGCCGGCCTCGACGCACATCGCCGCGAACGCGTCAGCGGGATAGAGCTCGCCGACCGGCTTGCGCCATCCGGCCGTCGAGACCTCGACGGCGATCCCCGCCTCCGCGATCGCCTCGATGGCGGGCTCGTAGAAGAACCGGGGGTCGCGGTCGGGCACGGGCCGCGCGGCGCCCCAGACCTTGACCAGGTCCGGGTGGGCGAGGATGTCATACAGACCCGATCGGGCCGCCTCGGCAACGGTCTCGAAGTACCGCCTCCAGATGCGCTCCGGATCGCCGTCGCTCTCCCAGATGTCGTACTCGTCGTGATCGACCTCATGGTCGCCGACGAAATGGACCGAGCCGACGACGTAGTCGAAGTCTTGGGAGGAGAGCAGGTTCGCGATCCGGTCCTCGCGACCGGCGACGTAGTCCATCTCGATCCCGAGCCGCAGGGGCGTCGTGCGCACGAATTCGCAGTAGGCGGTGAGGTCGTCACGAGCATTCGCCGCCCACATCGGGTGGTTCCAGACGCCGAGCGCGTCGGTGAATCGGTAGACGTGCTCCGACACGCCCAGCTCCTCGATCCCCGCGTCCCGAGCCGCTTCCAGATAGCGCTCGACGTTCTCCTCGGTGAAGTACGCCGCCGCAGCGGCGTCGCGGGCGTCCGGCCGCAGGTGCAGGTGATAGTCGGTGAGCACGATGAGAGCATCGGTACGCTAGCCGCCAATGGTCCACATGCGGATCGTGGTCCCCGCCTACCAGAGCGAGCACGTCCTCGATCTGCTCCAGCACACGCCGGCGGCCTGCAACGTCATCTTTCTCGAGCGAGCCGCGCGCAAGCCCGAGGGCGACGTGATCCTCGTCGATGTCGCCCGCGAGGACGCGAGCGTGATCATCTCCGACCTGCGCGAGCTCAACGTCGACCGCGAGGGGTCGATCGCGATCGAGCACATCGACTCCGCGATCTCCACCGCGGCCGCCCGCGCCGAGCGGGCCGCGGCAGGAAGCCCGAGCGACGCGGTCGTCTGGGAGGAGGTCGAGTCGAAGACCTCCGAGAACATCGAGCTCTCCGGCACCTTCCTCGCCTTCATGGCGCTCGCCTGCCTGATCGCGGCGGTCGGCATCTTCCTCGATTC
Source organism: Solirubrobacterales bacterium (assembly GCA_035296705.1). Lineage (GTDB taxonomy): Bacteria > Actinomycetota > Thermoleophilia > Solirubrobacterales > 70-9 > WHSW01. Next base: position 5,478 of record DATHAL010000067.1, on the reverse strand, counting down.
GCCGATCCTGATCGTCGGCGCGATGATCGTCGGCCCCGAGTTCGGCCCGATTGCGGGGCTCTGCGTCGCCCTCGTGCAGCGCCGGCGCGACGTCGCGCGGCGGTCGTTCGCCGCGCTCGTCGCAGGCTTCCCCATCGGCATCACCGCAGCGTTCCTGTTCACGCTCTTCGTCCGCGCCGTCAACCTGACTCCGGAGGGCTTCACCATCGACGCCCACCCGCTCACGGACTTCATCTCGCACCCGGACGCGTTCTCGTTCATCGTCGCGGCGTTCGCGGGCACCGCTGGCGTCCTCTCGCTGACGTCGGCCAAGTCCGGCGCGCTCATCGGCGTCCTCGTCTCGGTGACGACGATTCCCGCAGCTGCCAACATCGGGGTCGCGGCCGCGTTCGCGGAGTGGTCCGAGTGGCGCGGCGCGATGCTCCAGCTCGCCGTCAACCTGAGCGCGATCATGCTCGCCGGCGTCGCGACCCTGTTCGTCCAGCGGATCCTCTACCTGCGCCGCCGGGTTGCCCACCTCGACGACGAGGCCCGCGAGAAGGCGGGCCTGCCGCTCGGCCGAAGCCGCCGAGTGGGCAGCGCGACCTACCGGAGCCCGACGGCGAAATGAGCCGGACGGCCCGCGACCTCGGCCTCCTGCTTTGCGCGATCGCGGCCGCGACCGCGATCGCGGCCGCCGGGGGCGCCGCGAACTTCGGCACGGCGCTCACGTTCGGCGAGCTCGTGTTCGTCGTCGTGCTGATGTGGGTAATGCTCGCGCGCTAGCCGCTTCGCTCGCGCAGCATGAGCTCCGCGAGCAGCAGGTCGGCGCGCGTCGTCACCTTGAGGTTCTCGGGCGGCGCCGGCTCGATCAGCACCCGCCCGCCGAGCCGCTCGACCAGCATCGCGTCGTCGGTCGCGGCGGCGACCAGCTCGGAATCGGCCGAGTGCGCCTCGCGCAGGATCTCGGTGCGGAACGCCTGCGGCGTCTGCGCCGCCCAGAGCTCGGAGCGATCCACCGTCTCGCCGACCGCATCGCCATCGGCGCGCTTCACCGTGTCGGTCAGCGGCGCGGCAGCGATGGCGCCGGCCGCCTGCGGCTGTGCGGAGAGCCGGTCGACGAGCGCCTCGATCAGCGTCGGGACAACGAGCGGCCGGGCCGCGTCGTGGACGAGGCAGAGCTCGGCGTCGGCGGGCGTCTCGGCGAGCGCGAGGCCGACCGATGCCGCGCGGGTCGCCCCGCCGGTGACGACGATCGGGTGAAACGCGCCAGGCTCGCCGAGGGAGCCGGCGCGCTGACCCGCGAGCCGCTCGAGCTCGCGCTCGTGGCCGGGAGGCGCGGCGATCACCACCGCGTCCACGGCTCCGGACGCGCGGAGTGCCTCGAGCGACCAGTCGATCAGCGGGCGACCCGCGACCTCCACCAGCGCCTTGGGGCCGCCGGCTCCGAGCCTCTCTCCGGAGCCGGCGGCCGCGATCAGCGCAGCTGAGCGAACGCGGCGGTCAGGCCGTGGCCTTGGCGCCGAAGCGCTCCTCCAGCAGCTCGTCGATGTACTGCTCGGCTCCCTCCGCGTCCTTGTCGAGGGCGTACATGAACTCGGACGCGAGGATCTTCTTGGCCCGCGTGTACATCTGCTTCTCACCGGTGGAGAGGCCCTTCTCCCACTCCCGGATCGCCAAATTGCGAACCACCTCGGCGAGCTCGTATACATCGCCCGTCTTGATCTTCTCGCGGTTGTACTTGAAGCGACGGTTCCAGTTCTTCGGCATCTCCGAGACCGCCCCGGTGAGCACATCGATCACGCGCCGCACCTGTTCCTCGTCGATCACGCGCCGGAGCCCGGCTCGATGAGCGTTCTCGCAGGGCACCATCACCGTCATGTCGTTGTGCAGGATCTTGATCGTCAGGTAGTCCCGCGACTCGCCCATCATGTCGCGCGTCTCGCGCTTCAGCACCACGCCTGCGCCGTGGTGGGGGTAGACGACGTTGTCACCGACCTCGAACTCGCACTCGGCGGGCTCGAGCTCGATCTCGTCGATCGCGGGTTCCTCTAGTGCTGTGTCTGTGATGTCAGCCTCCTCGAATAGCAACGGCCGCGAGTCGCGGCCGTCTGGTGGTTCATCCATAACGGTCGACCACATCGACCTCCTGAAGCCTGCGGATCCCCTCGCGGATCTCCTTCGCGCGGGTCTCTCCCACACCGTCCACCGCCTCCAGGTCGTCGTCCGACGCGGTGAGCAGCGACTCGAGGTCGCCGAAGTGGTGCACGACCTTCTGCGCGACGAGCCGCGGCAAGCGCGGGACGGCGCCGAGCGCCCGGTAGCCGCGCGGCGTGACCGGGAAGTCGAGCGTGTTCGTCTTGCGGTCGTAGCCGAGCAGCTCCGCGAGCCGCCCGAAGTCGAGCAGCTCGGTGTGCTCGATCGCCGCGAGCTCCTCGAGCGCTCGCTCGATGACCGGCTCGGAGTCGACGGTGCAGTAGTCGCGAACGAGGGCGGTGCGCTCGGTCATCGTGCCGACCACGCTCTCCTCGAGCTGCATCTCGATCAGCCGCCCCTCGGCGCCGAGCTCGATGATGTAGCGCTCCACCTCGGTCGCCATGCGGGTCACCATCTCCGCGCGTTGGAGCGCCGAGAGCACGTCGTAGAGGACGACGCCGCCGGCGAACTCGAGCGCGGTGAGGCGTCCGGTCACCTGGTCCAGGCGTGAGCGGTACTTGTCGAGCGTCGCGAGCCCCTGGTTCGCCTTCGAGAGCACCGTGGGGATGTCCTCGAGGATGTACTTGATCCCCTCCATGTAGAGCGAGACGACGTCGCGGCGCTGGGAGATGGCGATCACGAGCCCCTTGGTCTGCTTGGACACGCGCTCGGCCGTCCGGTGCCGGGTGCCGGTCTCCATCGAGAGGATCGTTGGATCGGGCATCAGCTGGACGTTCGCCCAGTTGATCGTGCTCGCATCGGGCGGCAGAACGATCGCCCCGTCCATCTTCGCCACCTGGTAGAGCAGCGCGGGCGTGTAGTCGATGTCGAGCCGGATCCCGCCGGAGAACAGGAACGAAACCTCGTCGAGCTCCGCGAGCAGGACGAGCCCCCCGGTGCGGGCGTGGATGATGCTGTCGATCCCCTCGCGCAGCGGCGTTCCGGGGGCGACCATGTCGAGGGCCCGAAGGAGCCTGGGATCCTGACGCGCTTCCAACTCGTTCAGGTCATCCCCTGCGTGGCTCACCCGTTGAGTTTGGCAAAAGCCCTGCTGCCCACGCGTTCTGCCGAATCCCGTGTGGAGAGGTCGGATTGCCGCTTGTCAAGCCGCTTCGGCGGATTGGCGGCCCGCGCTGCGCCCGCGCACCGCCCGCAGCGCCTCCGCCAGGGTCATCACGGCCCGGCCGTCGGTCGCCCGCTCGCCCGCCGCCGGGCAGAGCACGGGGACGAGACCGAACTTGAGCGCCTCGGCAAGCCGCCGGTCCGCGTGCGCGACCGGGCGGAGCTCCCCGGTGAGCCCGATCTCGCCGAAGCAGGCGAGCGGCCGCCCCTTGGGATCGGCGAGGGTCTCGCCCCGATGCGCCGACGCGAGCGCGAGCGCCACCGCCAGGTCGGCGCCCGGCTCGTCGACGCGAACACCACCCGCGACGTTCACGAAGACGTCGGCACCCGCGAGCGACGGGCCGCCGTTGCGGGCGAGGACCGCGATGATCATCGCGAGACGGTTGCGGTCGATCCCGTTCGCGACGCGGCGCGGAGGGACGATCTCGGTCGGGGCGACGAGCGCCTGGACCTCGACCAGAAGCGGCCGGGTGCCCTCCATCGAGGAGAGCACGACCGAGCCCGGCGCTGCGCTCGCCTCTCCGACGAACCGCGCCGAGGCGTCGGCGACCTCCACCAGGCCGCCCGCCCGCATCTCGAAGACACCGACCTCGCTCGTGGCCCCGAACCGGTTCTTGAGCGCCCGCAGTGTTCGGAAGCTGCGCTCGCGCTCGCCCTCGAAGAAGAGGACGCAGTCGACGAGGTGCTCGAGGACCCGCGGGCCGGCGACGGCGCCCTCCTTGGTGACGTGGCCGACGAGGACGACGGCACAGCCGATCCGCTTCGCGACCTCCATGATCCCGTTCGCCGATTCGCGCACCTGGCCGACTGACCCGGGTGCGCCGTTCAAGCTCTCGTCGTGAAGCGTCTGGATGGAGTCGATCACGCAGGCATCGGGGCGCTCGGCCTCGAGTGTCGCGACCACCGCGCCGAGCGACGTCTCCGCCAGCGCCGGCACCGCGAGGGCCGCCTCGCCGAGCCGCTGCGCCCGCAGCCGCACCTGCGCCGTCGACTCCTCCCCGGAGACGTAGAGCACCTTGCGCCCGGCGGCACCGAGGTTGCCGAGTGCCATCCCGGTGAGCGTCGACTTGCCGATCCCGGGCGAGCCGCCGAGCAACACGAGCGAGCCCGGAACCAGGCCGCCGCCCAGGACCCGGTCGAGCTCGGCGATCCCGGTCTCGAACCGCTCGGCCTCCGGCGCCGCGACGTCACGAAGGGGCACCGGCGAGGCCGCGGCCGCGCGGCCACGCCGGGCGGCGCCGGCCTTCACACCCCCCGCGGGCTCGCGCGGCGCCTCGACCAGCGTGTTCCAATCGCCGCAGCCGGCGCAGCGCCCGGACCAGGTGAGCGACTCGTGTCCGCACGCGCTGCAGAAGTAGGTTGAGCTGGCGCGCGCCATGGGCGCGATCCTACGGACGGCGCCCGACGAATCAACGACCACCGGTCAACGATGCGTCACTCCGGTGCGCCGAGTGCCGCGATGCGCACGACGAGCGCTCCGAGGCCGATCCGAAAGCCCGACTAGGCGGCCTCGGGTCCGGGCTCGCCGCCGTCGCCGGTCGGCTCGTCGGCCGGCGACTCGTCGGCCGAGTCGTCGCCACCGCGCGCGCCGACGCCCGCCGGCTCCTTGCGCTTGGCGGGCTTCTTGCGCGGCTTCACCATCTTCAGGCTGAGCGGCCGGTCCTCTTCGTCGCCGGACTCGTCGCGCTCGACGAGCACCGTGGTGCCCGACGCGATCGTCTCCGGGCCCTGGCGCAGGACCTCGTCCGCGAGCGGGTCCTCGATGTAGTGCTGGATCGCGCGGCGCAGCGGCCTCGCGCCCATCGCCGGGTCCCAGCCCTTCTCGGCCAAGAGATCCTTCGCGCCGTCGGTGAGCTCGAGCTGGAGGTCGTGCTCGGCGACCTGGGCGCGGACCCGGGTGATGAGGAGGTCGACGATCTCCTTGATCTCCTCCTTGGACAGCTTGTGGAAGACGATCACCTCGTCGATCCGGTTCAGGAACTCGGGCCGGAAGACCTTCTTCAGCTCGCCCATGATCCGATCCTTCATGTCCTTGTAGGAGGCTCCGGTCTCGTCATCGGAGACGGCGAATCCGAAGGAGACGTTGCGGGCGATGTCCTTGGCCCCGATGTTCGAGGTCATGATCACGATCGTGTTGCGGAAGTCGACCGTGCGACCCTGGGCGTCGGTGAGCCTGCCGTC
>DATHAL010000066.1:0-8251 GCA_035296705.1 Solirubrobacterales bacterium | reverse complement strand
TCGGGACGCCGACCGCGCCGAGGATCGCCGCCGCGAGCACCGCGAGCAGGACGACGTTCTGCCCGGAGACGGCGAGCAGATGCGCAAGGCCGGATCGCTTGAAGTCGTCCACCACGCCCGGCGCGATGCGGTCGTCCTGGCCGAGGACGAACCCGCGCAGCAGGGCCGCCGAGGCGTCGGGCGTGCCCTCGGAGAGCGCCCGCTCGGCCCGCGAGCGGACGCCGTCGAGCAGCCCCACGAGTCCGCCGCGTCGCGCCCGCAGGAGCTCGAGGCGCTCGGCGTCGAGCACGGTGGCGATCCCGAGCCGCTCGAGGTACGGCGCCTCGAAGTCGCTCGGCGCACGCACGACGCCGACGGCGCGCAGCGCCTGCCCGACCTGGACATCGCCCAGGGGCTCGCGCGCCTCGACCAGCAGCCGGCCGTCCGGCGTCTCGAGGCGCAGATCGACGCTCCCGTCGTCGCGGCGAGGGACGGCGGTGAGGTAGCCGGTGACCTCCATCCGCTCGCCGAGCGCAAGGTGCGCCGCCCCGCCGTCGATCGCCTCGAGCCGCGCCGCGCCGCCGACCAGGCCGGCGATCCCGGCCGCGAACGCGATCGCCGCGAGCCACGCGATCGCCGCGGGTCCGCGCCGCCGGGGGGCGAGCGCGCCAAGCGCCCCGGCGCCGCCCACGGCGAGGGCGAGCGCCCCGGCGCCGCCGGCATCGGCCGAGGCGGCCGGCGAGAGCGCCAGGCCCACCGTGACGCCGCCCAGCGCTGCGAACCGCCAGGCGACCCCCAGCGCGGGATCGCGGCGGCCGACAGCCACGCTCACGGCTGGAGCCCGTCGCGAAGCGCCTCCATCGTCGCAGGGCCGATCCCGCTGATCTGGTCGAGCTCATCGACCGAGGAGAGGCCGCCGTGCTCGTCGCGGAACTCGATGATGTCGCCGGCGGTCACCGGCCCGATCCCCTCGATCGTGTCGAGCTCCTCAACGGTCGCCATTCCGAGGCTGATCGGGTCATCGTCGGTCGCCGCGCCGCCCGGGCCCGCGGACGCCCCCGCGGCCTCCGCCTTGGCGGGCATCACGATCTGCTGTCCGTCGGCGAGCTTCGCGGCGAGGTTGATCGCATCGGGGGCGGCATCCACGGTGGCGCCGCCCGCGCGCTTCACCGCGTCGACGACGCGCGAGCCCGCCGGCAGGCGGTAGACGCCGGGCTCGCCCACCTCCCCCGCGACGTGGACGACGAAAGCCCCTCCGCCGGCATCGAGCTGGGCTCCGGCGGTAGGCGCGCCGCTTGCCGGTGAAAGCCCGTCGGAGGCCGCGTCCTCGGCGCGTAGCCATCGCGCGCCGAGCAGGAGGGCCGCGATCGCAATCGCGCCGTAGACGAGAAGCTGCACGCGGCTCAGCTCGGCCACGCCCCGATCGTCGGTGAGGCGGCCGCGCCCGTGGCACGCGCAAGCTCACGACTCAGCTACAGAATGCGAAAGCCTCGCTCGCCGGCAGGCTCCTCCTCTGACACGTCGACCCTCTCCACCTCCGCGCGTGACGGACCCCGATGGCAGAGCTCGACCAGCGCCTCCACCCCCTTCGGCTCTCCCTCGAACGCGGCCTCGAGGGCGCCGTCCGGCCGGTTCGCCGCCCAGCCTGAGACGCCGAGCTCCTCCGCGCGCCGGCGGATCGTGTCACGGAAGAAGACGCCCTGGACCCGCCCGTGCACGATCACGCGCCGCCGGATCACGCGCCGGCGCTACTCGTCGTAGTCCTCGTCGTCGTAACCGGCGGCCTGGGTGGCGAGCCGCCGGCTGTAGAGCTCGTCGGCCGAAACGGCCGGCGACTGCACGGAGACGAGCGCCAGCGCCTCCGAGCCGTCGTTGGCGACCGAGTGGTCGGTCGCGGGCGGGATCAGGACGAGATCGCCGGAGCCGAGCCGCTGCGTATCGCCGGTCGCCGACATCGTGCCGGTGCCACTCACGACCACGTAGACCTGCTCGGCCTCCTCGTGAGAGCGAAGCTCGTCGGAGGCTCCGGGCGGCACCTCCAGCCAGTTGACCGAGAGGTTTCGCGATCCAAGCTCCCCGGCGTCCATAAGGATGTGCGGCCGCAGCCCATGTACCTCCGTAACCGCCGCATCCGTTAGACGCCTGACGAGCACGCGAGCTTTCTAGCAGACCCGCGACCGCAGATGTAAGCGATTCAGCGAACGACGAAGTTGACGAGCTTGTCCGGGACCACGATCTCGCGCACCACCTCGCGCCCGTCGAGGTGCCGGCTCACGTTCTCGCTCCCTCGGGCGAGCTCGATCAGCTCCGGCTCGGAGCTCCCGGGTGCGATGGCGATCTGGTCGCGCCGCTTCCCGTTCACCTGGACGACGAGCGTGATCGTCTCGTGGGCCAGCAGCTGGGGGTCGGCCTGGGGCCACGGCTCCTCCCACACCCGCTTGCCGGTGAGGCGCGCGTACACGTCGGCGCCCATGTGCGGCGCGAAGGGAAAGATCAGCGAGGCAGCGGTCGCGGTCGCGAACCGCAGCACGCTCGCGCTCAGCGCATCGCCGTAGAGGCCGTCCTTGACCCTGTAGACGTCGTTCACGAGCTCCATCACCGCGGCGATCGCCGTGTGGAACTGAAAGCCGCCGAAGTCGCGCGTCACCTTGTCGATCGCCCAGTGGGCCTTCGCCAGCAGCGCGTGGGCGTCGCCCGCCGCGCCGGCGACCGAGCCGCCGGCGTCAGTCCGCTCCTCGACCTCGGCGGCGAGCCGCAAGAGCCTCATCAGGAAGCGGTGCACGCCCTCGACGCCCTCCGCGACCCAGTCGCCGCCGCGGTCCGGCGGGCCGAGGAAGCAAACGTAGGTGCGGGCGGTGTCTGCGCCGTAGCGCTGCACGGTCTCGACGGCGCTCACGGTGTTGCCCTTCGAGGAGGACATCTTGGCGCCGCCCATCGTGATCATCCCCTGGGTGAAGAGGCTCGCGAACGGCTCCTGGGCCTCGAGCATCCCCATGTCCGCGAGCGCCTTGGTGAAGAAGCGCGCGTACATGAGGTGCAGGATCGCGTGCTCAACGCCGCCGATGTACTGGTCGACCGGCATCCAGTGGTCGGCGATCGCGCGGTCGAAGGGCAGCTCCGAGTTGCCCGGGTCGAGGTAGCGCAGGAAGTACCAGGCGGAATCGACGAACGTGTCCATGGTGTCTGTCTCCCGGCGCGCCGGCCCCCCGCAGGACGGGCAGCTGGTGTTCACCCACTCCTCGACGGCCGCGAGCGGGCTCTTGCCCTTCGGGGCGTAGTCGCGGACGTCGGGCAGCTCGACGGGGAGCTCGTCGTCGGGCACCGTCACGATCCCGCAGCCGTCGCAGTAGACGATCGGGATCGGACAGCCCCAGTAGCGCTGGCGCGACAGCAGCCAGTCGCGGAGGCGGTAGTTCACCGCGAACTCGGCGAGGCCGCGCTCGCGCAGGGCCTCGACGATCGCCCGCTTCGCCTCCGGGGCGCGCATCCCGTCGTGCTCAGCGGAGTTGATCAGGACCTCGTCGGGAGTGTGGGCGACGTACGGCTCGTCCTCCGGAGGCTGCTCACCGCTCGCCGGGACGACGACGCGGCGGATCGGCAGAGCGAAGGCCTTCGCGAATTCGAAGTCGCGGGCGTCATGGGCCGGGACCGCCATCAGGGCGCCGGTGCCGTACTCCATGAGGACGTAATCGGCGACGAACATCGGGATCTGCTCGCCGTTCACCGGGTTCGTCACGGTGCGGCCCAGCGGCACGCCCGTCTTCGCCCGCTCGTCAGAGGAGCGCTCCTCGACCGTCTCACGTATCGACTCGTCCACGTACTCGCGCACGGCGGCCTCGTGGTCGGTTGCCGCCGCGAGGCGCTCGACCTCCGGGTGCTCGGGCGCGACGACGAAGAAGGTCGCCCCGAAGAGCGTGTCGGGCCGGGTCGTGAAGACCGGGAAGTCGATCCCGAGCTCCTCGCAGCGGAAGGTCACCTCGGCGCCCTCGGAGCGGCCGATCCAGTTGCGCTGCATCGTCACGACGTGGTCCGGCCACGACTCGAGCACATCGAAGTCGGCGAGGAGGCGCTCGGCGTAGTCCGTGATCTTGAAGAACCATTGCTCGAGGTTCCGGGCCTCGACCAGAGATCCGCAGCGTTCGCAGTGGCCGTCGATCACCTGCTCGTTGGCGAGCACGGTCTGGTCGACGGGACACCACTGCACGGGCGCCTCCGCGCGGTAGGCGAGGCCGCGCTCGAAGAGGCGGAGGAAGATCCACTGCGTCCAGCGGTAGTACTCCGGCGTGTGGCTCGAGATCTCACGCGACCAGTCGAAGGAAACGCCCCAGGCCTTGAACTGGTCGCGGTAGGCCTCGATCGATGCCTCCGTCGCCGCCCGGGGGTGCTCGCCCGTCTTGATCGCGTTGTTCTCGGCCGGTAGGCCGAACGCGTCGTAGCCGATCGGATGGATCACCTGAAAGCCGTTTCGCCGGCGGAAGTGAGCGATCGCGTCGCCGAGCGAGTAGTTCTTCAGGTGCCCGACGTGGGGCTCGCCGGATGGGTACGGGAGCATCTCGAGCACGTAGTACTTGGGCTTTGAATCGTCGAAGCCGGGCTGACCGGGGTTCGGCACCTCCCAGGTGCGCTCGTCCTGCCAGATCCGCTGCCAGCGGCGCTCGATGTCGTGCGGCTCGTAACGCTCCACGGCTGGCGATATTACGGCCGAGCGTAAGATCAGCGAGGAGGAGCCGCTTCAGAGGAGGTTGCGATGGGACGCCTGATCAGACTGGACCGCACCGGTCACACCACGCTTGCGGAGTGGACGGGTGACGGGGTCCTGGCGGAGGCCGCGGCGGCGGCATTCGAGCGCGAGCTGGAGCTCGGGATGATCGCCTCCGTCTCCCACCCGGACGGGACGGCGGAGGTGGTACGGGAGCTGCCTGTCGACGCGGAGCTGGTCGTCATGCGGCGGCCGATCGCCGGCGGCTAGGCGGGCTCGTGGAAGGGGCGCTCGCGAGCGCCGGCGGCCTCGACGAGGCGGCCCGGCTGCACTGGCGCGAGGACGCGAGCGAGCGGACCCTGCGCCGCGACGGGCGGCGCTGGACCGCGTGGACGGCGTGGATCGTCCTCGTGTTCACCGCGCCCGGGCTCGTGCTGCTCGCGATCCAGCCGCTGACGGCCCCCGTCGCCGCCCTCTGCTTCGCCCACGCCTGGGCGATCCCGTGGCTGCAGGCGCGGCGCGGCGCGCGCCAGGTCGTGCCGATCGGAGGCGAGCGCAGCGCCACGCGGCGGACGTCCGCAGAACCCGAAGCGGAGCGCCTGGCGCTCGGCCTGCTCGCGGACCTCGTCGGACACCCCGAGCGCGAGCTGCTCGCCGCGAGCGGACTCGCTCTCGAGCGCGGCGAGCTCGGCGTGTGGTTGGTGGGCGAGCGCGGCGCCTTCCTCGTCCGCTCGGCCGGCCGCCGGCTCGACTGCTGGTGCGTGCGGGTCGCGGAGACCGAGGACCTCCCGGCCGGCGACCGCGTAGCCCACCTGCTCCTCGCGCTGCGCGAGGACGAGCTCGGCTTCGCAAAGGTGGCCAACCTCGGGTTCTCGGGGGCCGCCTGGCGCGTGCGCCGCGAGCTTCCGCCGCGCTCGCGTCCCGCGCTCGACGCCGCGCGGCGGGAGCTCAGATCTCGAGCCGCGACTCCTCCAGGTCGAGCTCGCGCTCGACCCGGCGCATGACGTCGTTCGAGATCTCGCCCTGGTTGCGCAGCCCGACCAACGCCGCCCGCTGCGCGTCGTACAGCACGTGCATGAGGCGCTGGTAGGCGACCGACCGGTCCTCGATCCCGTCCTCGTCCTCGAGCATCCCGGCACGAATCGCGAAGCGTCGCTTGCGGTAGTGGTAGAGCGCCCGGACTCGCTCGATCGTCTCCTCCCGCGTCCACTCCTCATCCTCGAGCTCCTCGAGCCGGACGAGCGCGGCCTTGCTGGCGGCGAGGCGGGCGCGGATCTCCTCCGTCTCCTCGACGGCGTCCTCCTCGTGCACGCCTAGCCGTCGGATCAGCGCCGGCAGCGTGAGCCCCTGTCCGACGACCGTCACCAGGATCAGCGCGAACGTGATGAACAGGATCAGATCCCGGCCGGGGAGCGGTGCGCCGGCGTCAGTCGTGAGCGGCAGGGCAAGCGCCGCAGCGAGCGAGACCGCGCCACGCATCCCGCTCCAGGCGGCGACCATCCGAGTCTGCCAGGTACTGCGGCGCAGGCGCTGTCGGGGGCGCCGATCGAGCGCCCGGACCAGGTAGACGACCGTGAACTGCCAGACGAAGCGGGTGCCGATCACCGCCGCGCAGACGGCCGCCGTGTAGCCCGCGACCTCGGAGGCCGGGATCGACCCGAGGCCCTCGACCACGAACGGGAGCTGGAGCCCGATGAGGATGAACAGCGTTGCGTTGATGAGGAAGGTGAGCACCTCCCACACCGCGTACGCCTGAAGCCGGGTCTCGGGCGCGATGAGCTGGGGCGCACGCCAGCCTAGGTAGAGCCCGGTCGCCACCGCAGCGAGGACGCCCGACGCGCCGATCGCGTCGGCGCCCAGGAACGCGGCGTAGCCGGTGAACAGCGAGATCGTGATCTCGGTGGGCGGATCGTCGAGCCGCCTGCGGACCGCCGCGACCACGAAGCCCACCGCGATGCCGATCGCGACGCCACCGGCGGCCGCGGCGACGAACTCGAGGCTCGCCTCCGCCATCGACACGCCACCGCCGACCGCGGCGGTCACCGCGACCTTGTAGAGGACCAGGGCGCTCGCGTCGTTGACGAGGCTCTCGCCCTCGATCACGTTGACGATCCGCCGGGGCGCGCCGACCCTCCGCATGATCGCGGTGGCGGCGATCGGATCGGTCGGCGAAACGATCGCCCCGAGCGCGAACGCGACCGCCCACGGAAGGTCGATCACCTCGTGACCGATGACGGCGACAACCACCGTCGTCAGCAGCACCAGCCCGATCGCGAGCAGCGAGATCGGCCGCGCGTTCGTCCGCAGCGCCCGGAGGTCGGCGAAGAACGCCGCCGAGTAGAGCAGCGGCGGCAGGAATATCAGGAGGACGAGGTCGGGGTCGAGCTCGACCTCCGGGATCCCGGGGATCAGCCCGATCACGAGCCCGCCGAGGACGAGGACGATCGGATACGGGATCGCGAGCCACCGCGCGATCGCGTTCAGCCCCGCCACCGAGACGAAGAGCGCGGTGATGAAGATCTCGACGTTCTCCACCACCGCATTGTGGCGAGGGGTATGTGGCGCGAGCGCCCGGCCTAGCCGGGCAGACCTGCGACGAACTCGACGAGCTTCTGCGTGTCGCGCACGGGCGGGCCGTGCCCGAAGAGGGTCAGCTGCGGCTCGAGCGCCGCGAGCTTGCGGACCGAGCGGCGGTTCGCGGCCGGATCGGGCGTCAGGTAGGGGCGCGGTTCCCTGAGCCCGTGGATCCCGGTGTAGATGTCCTGGGAGTTGAGGACGTCGCCGAGCACGAGTACCCCGTCGGACGCGCGCCAGAAGGCGACGTGGCCGGCGGAGTGACCGGGGACCTCAAGCACCTCGAAGCCGGCGACTTCGTCTCCCTCGGCGAGCTCGCGATCGACGGGATGGCCCGGCCCGGTCATCGTCCTGTGGAAGAACTGCGCCATGAAGCTGTCGGGCTGGCGCTCGCCGATCAGGTCGGGGTTCTCGGCCGCGTCGGCGTCGCGTGCGCCGACCCAGAACGGGATCCCCAGGCGCTCGCAGACGGCATGGCTCGCCCCCTGGTGGTCGGGATGGGCGTGGGTGAGGGCATGAGCGTTGATATCGATGCCATCGATCTGGCGCAGGATGCGGCGCATCGCGTAGCGCGTGGAGGCGTCGATCAGGACGTCGCCGATCACGTAGACGTTGATCGCGTTCGGCGGAAAGCCCGACAGCTGCCAGACGCCGTTGGCGAGCTCCTTCATGCGCGGAGCCTATTGAGCAGCCGCCGCCGCGCGGGTCGGTCGGTACCGGCGGTACCGAGTCACCCCGTTCGAGGTCTGTGGGCTCCCTTGCCTGCGCGCCGGTAGTCGGGGGCGAGCTCGTAGCCGTCGGGGACCACCTTCGGCGCCGGCGCGGTGACCGGACCGGTGCCTGGCTGCTCGAGCACCGGGAGGCGGAGCTCGAGGTTCGACACCCCGATCGGCTGCTGGCCGTTCGAGGAGCGCCCGTACGGTGCATCGGCGGGGAGGAGCTCGAGCTTCGGCACGTGCCCGGCCTCGAACCTCCACGCGTTCGGGTGAAGCTGGAAGA
>DATHAL010000065.1:0-33005 GCA_035296705.1 Solirubrobacterales bacterium | reverse complement strand
TCCGTCCGGTTGCAGGTGAATGCACAGTTGCGCAGGCTGCCTTCGCGCGCTGCGCGCCTCAACCCCGGGATGTGCCGCGAGTGTGCCTATTTCGCTTCGAGCACCTCTTTGAGCGCAGCGACGCGTTCGCGCCACCATGTCTTCATCTCCTCCGCGGTCTCCGGATCCGGCAGGCGTTCGTGCTCGAGGCCGACCTGGCTCTTGGCGTCCTCCTTCGCGGTGAAGCCGACGATGACGCGGGTGGATCCGTCCTCCCAATCGAACCGCGCGTACTTCGGCGGCGTGGCGGTGCGGATGCGCATCCCGGCGTCGGGCAGCCACCGCTCGCGAACCTGGCGGTCGAGGAACGCCTCGTACAGCCGCTCGACGGGCACAGCGACGGTCTTCGACGCGGTCGCCGAGAACCCGCCGTCGGCGCGCTGGCCGGGCGCCCGCAACCCGCGCGCCTGCTCATAGGCGACGGTCACCGACTGCGCCCACCAGCCCGCGACGTCCTGCTCCTCCTGCAGCCAGCGGGCGATCTCCGGGTGGCGGCGGCTCACGGCGCCCCACTCGTCGAGGATCGCGAACCACTCCTGCCAGCCGCGGCCCGTCGCCTCGCGAGCGGCCTCGTCCGACACCGGCGGCTCGTAGGACGCGGCGCCGGTGGCCGGGCGCTCGCCCGAGGCGATCAGCTGGCGGCGCGCCGCCGTGTAGCTCTCGCCCGTCTTCGCCATCCGCGCCCGAACCTTGCGCTTGAACGACTTCTGTGCGGTCATGTCTCGCTCCTTCGCTGGCGGTGGCGACCGGGACCCACGCTCTCGGCACCCCGCCGGAAGGGCTCGCGATGACCGGCGTCCCGAGGGCTCGAAGCCCCCCTTACCTCCCTCGGCCGGCTGCGTGGGAGCCGGAGCGGAGGTCGGGCGCGGGACGGCGCCGCCGCAAAGATAACCCCGGGCGCGGCAGCGATCAAGATCGACGGCTCAGCCGCGTCTACGATGCGCACGTGGGCGGAGGTAATTCAGGCGGCGGACTGACCGTCCTGGTCATGGCCGGGGGCGAGGGCACGCGGATGCGCTCTTCGATGCCGAAGGTCCTGCACCCCGTGTGCGGCCGTCCGATGGTCGCCTGGCCCGTGCTCGCGGCGCGGGAGGCGGGGGCGGACCGCGTCGCCGTGATCGTCCCCCCGGACCGGGATCTGACCCCCGGGCTGCCGGAGGGCACCGAGACGGTGATCCAGCCGGAGGCAGACGGCACCGGAGGCGCGATTCGCGCCGCACATGACATCGTCCGCGACTCGGAAACCGTCGTCGTCCTCTCGGGCGACCACCCGCTCCTCAACGGCGAGATCGTCGAGGCGCTCCTCGAGACCCACCGCGCTGCCGACGCCGCGGCCACGGTGATGACCGTCGAGGCCGACGACCCGGGCGCGTACGGTCGCATCGTCCGCAACGACGCCGGCGAGCTCGAGCGGATCGTCGAGACCAAGGACCCGACCGGCGTCCCGACCGACATCCTTGCGATTCGCGAGATCAACACCGGCACCTACGCGTTCGCCGCCGAGCCCCTGGTCGAGGCGCTCGACGGCCTCACCAACGACAACTCGGCGGGCGAGTACTACATCGGAGACGTCCTGCCCGCGTTCCGCGATCGTGGGCTGCGCGTGGCCGCGCACCGCGCCTCCGATCGGAACGTCAACCTCGGCGTCAACGACCGCGCCGACCTCGCCGCCGCGACCGCCGAGGCCCGCCGCCAGATCCTCGACCGCCACATGCGCGCCGGCGTCACGATCATCGACCCGTCGTCGACCTGGATCGACGCCGACGTCGAGATCGCAGCCGACGCCACGATCGAGCCGGGCTCCACCCTCCGCGGCGCCACCTCGATCGGCGCCGACTCGATCATCGGCCCGCACTCCACGCTGATCGACTCGCGCGTCGGGGAGCAGGTGCGCGTCATCCACTCCTACCTCGACAACGCCGAGGTCGACAACCTGGCGAGCGTCGGGCCGTTCGCCTACCTGCGTCCCGGCGCAAGGCTCGGGCAGCGCGCGAAGGCCGGCAGCTTCGTGGAGATCAAGAACGCGACGATCGGCGAGGGCGCCAAGGTCCCGCACCTCGCCTACGTGGGCGACGCGGAGATCGGCGCCGGCGCGAACATGGGCGCCGGCAGCATCACCGCCAACTACGACGGCCGGCGCAAGAACCGCACGAAGATTGGGGAAGATGCGCGCGTATCCGTGAACACTTCGCTCGTCGCGCCGGTGAGCGTCGGGGATCGCGCTTACACTGGCGCCGGTGCGGTGGTCCGCGAGGACGTGCCGGACGGGGCGCTCGCGGTCTCCACCAACGATCAGCGCAACATCGAGGGATACGCCGACAGGAAGGCAGCCGAGGCCGAAGAGGACACAGGGGGCACGACGACGTGAGCATTCTCGAGGAGAGTCCGCAGGTGATCAGCTCGATCCCGCAGGACTACACGAAGCGGCTCATGGTCTTCGGCGGCCGCGCTTCGATGGAGCTCGCCGCGAAGATCGCCGGCCACCT
The DNA here is from genome assembly GCA_035296705.1 of Solirubrobacterales bacterium. Taxonomy (GTDB): domain Bacteria; phylum Actinomycetota; class Thermoleophilia; order Solirubrobacterales; family 70-9; genus WHSW01. The sequence goes on along the minus strand of DATHAL010000065.1, from coordinate 30,480 downwards.
CGACCTCGACCTGGGCCAGGTCGACCTGCGGACGTTCGCCGACGGAGAGGTCTACTGCCGCTACAAGGAGTCGATCCGCGGCGCGGACGTCTTCCTCGTCCAGTCGACCGCCGCCAACGCCGCCGAGGGGATGACGCCCAACGATGCGCTGATGGAGCTCCTGGTGATGATCGACGCCGCCAAGGGCGCCTCCGCGCACCGGATCATCGCCGTCATGCCCTGGTACGGCTACGCCCGCCAGGACAAGAAGTCGGCACCCCGGGAACCGATCTCGGCCCGCGTCGTCGCCCAGTGCCTCGAGGCCGTCGGCGTCGACCGGGTGCTGACCATGGACCTCCATTCGGGCCAGGTCCAGGGCTTCTTCTCGAAGCCGGTCGACCACATGACCGCGATGCCGATGCTGACCCAGTACTTCATGGACCAGGCCTGGGACGACGAGCTCGTGATCGTCTCCCCTGACGCAGGCCGGGTGAAGGTGGCGCGGAACTTCGCCCGCAAGATCGGCTGTCACTGGGCCGTGATGGAGAAGGAGCGCCCCGCCCAGCAGGTCGCGGAGATCGGCTACGTCGTCGGCGACGTCGACGGCAAGACCGCGGTCCTCGTCGACGACATGATCGACACCGCCGGCACCCTGACCGCCGCAGCGAAGACCGTCCTCGACGAGGGCGCGGCGCGGATCATCGCGTGCGCCACCCACGGCGTCTTCTCGGGCCCCGCCTACGAGCGGCTCGTCTACCAGGATTCGGGCATCGAGCGGATCGTCGTCACCGACACGATCCCGCTGCGGCCGGGCTACCCCGAGAACATCGTCCAGCTCCCGACCGCGCAGACCCTCGCCGACTCGATCCGCCGCATCTTCGCGGACGACTCGGTGTCGGAGATCTTCGCCGGCGAGAACCAGCTCTTCTGAGCCCGTGTCCGAGCGCCCGACCGGGCGGGAGCGCGCCCAGACCGCGTTCAAGATCTGGAACGAGCAGGGACTCGAGGCGATGGCGGAGCGATTCTGGGATCCACAGATCGTCTGGGAGGAGCCTCCGAAGTTCCCGGACGCCGGGGTGCGCCGCGGCCGCGAGGAGTGCGTTCGTCGGATGTCGGAGCGGCTGGCGTTGTTGGGCGACATCCGTCTCGAGCTGGTCGACGCCACGGACGTCGCCGAGCACCTGATCCTGATCGAGGCGATCGTCAGGGGCCGGGGCACGACGAGCGGCGCGCCGGGCGAGATGCGCGAGTTCTTCCTGATGGAGACCGACGGGGAGGGGCGGACAACCCGCTTCCGCGAGTTCCTCGACCGGGACGCCGCGCGGGCGGCGGTGCACGCCTACCGCCCGTAGCCCGCGCGGTCCTCGTCGAGCTCGCGGTCGATCGGCATCGTTGCGCTCAGGAGCGGTGACGGCGCGTCCGGATCGTCCTGGTCGCAGACGAACAGGAAGTCGATGACCCCGGTGTCGACGGTCGCGTGCACCCCCTCGACCTTCCACTGCGGGTCGATCGCGCGCAGGCGCCGCACCCGGCCGTCGCGGCTGATCGTCCCCACGACCGAGCCGTGGATGTCGCCGTCGTCCTCGCCCTCGGCCGAGGCGCTGAAGCAGACGAGCTCCTCGGTCAGCGCGGTTGCGTCCGAGAAGCAGAGCGGGACTCCATCGAGCTCGCCCAGGTCATAGCCGCGAATCGTCGTCAGCTCGTCGGCATCGACGACGAGGTCCTCCCGCAGGGTCCGCGACAGATCGCGAAGCTTGAACTCCGCGACGCTGTTCGGCGCGCTGCCGCGGTTGGCGCGGTGAAAGAGCCAGAGGCGTTCGCCGACGACCGCTGCGCCCTCGATGTTGATCTCGCCGCCGAGCTCACCCCGCATCGCCTCATAAACGGGCGCGAGCTCGATCGGCCGCGGGCGGTTCGCGAGCGAGCCGTCGGCGGCAAACGGCCAAAAGAATCCGCGGTCGCGGTCGCGGCTGGAGCCCGAGCCGAGGCCGAGCAGCCCGCCGTTGGGCTCGCCCTCCACCGGGGGCAGCGTCGTCAGCCCTTCGAGGTCTGGCTTCTCGCGCTTGCGCTCCGCACCATCATCGGGCAGGTCGCCCTCGAAGACGCGCAGCGCCTCGCCGGCGCCGCCACCCGCAAGCCGGAAGACACCGACGTGCAAGAGGTCGTCACCGACCACGTAGACGAAGTCGCCCCGCTTCGCGATCCCCGAGGCGGAGGCGATGTGGGCCGGCTGGCCCTCCTCCGGGGCCTCGTCGAGCTCGAGGTCGCGCAGCCGGCGAAGCTCGAGCGGCGGCAGCTCCTCGCGAGGGGCTCGGACGTCGCTCATGGGCCGGGGAGTACCCGCGGTGACGGGTGACACGCCGAGCAGCGGCAAACGCGTGCAAGCCCTCCGACGTGGGCTTAGGCTGGCGTGAACGCGGCGCGTCGGGCGCCGCCGAGAGGGGAGGACCCATGGATCGTGCAGACCGTCGTGCCTGGCTGGTCGCGCTCACCGGCGTGCTGTTCATCGTGGTCGCGATCATTTCGTTCGCGATCGTCGGAGAGCCGAAGAGCGCGGAGGATCCTGCGGACGAGATCGTCGACTTCTATCTCGACAACAAGGACTCGGTCCAGATCGGAGCAGTCCTGGGGGTACTGGCCGGGCTGCTGCTGATCTCGTTCGGGGCATACCTGCGCAACTTCCTGCGCCGCGCCGTCGGGCCGGCCGACCTCACTCCCACGATCGCCTTCGTCGGAACGACGATCGTCGCGATCGGTATCGCCATCGACGGCACGATCTCGTTCGCGCTCGCGGAGGCGGCCGACGATGTCGACCCCTCGGCGGTCCAGGCGCTGCAAGCGCTGTGGGACAACGACTTCCTGCCGTTGGTACTCGGGGTGACGGCGTACCTGCTCGGAACCGGGCTCGCGATCCTGCGCAGCGGTGCCCTGCCGAAGTGGGTCGGGGGCGTGATGATCGTGGCGCTGATCCTCGGGTTCACGCCGCTCGGGTGGATCGCGGCGATCGTCGCCGCGCTATCGGTGCTGGTCCTCAGCGTGATGCTGGCGCTGAAGGCGCGCTCGGAGCCGAGGACGACCTGAGCGCTCAGCCGGGGTCGCTCACCCGCCACTCGCCGCGCTCCTCGAACAGCAGCACGGTGCGTGGCTCGGCTCCCGCGCCGGCGAGGTTGTAGCGTGCCTCGACGCGGGCGCGGTTTCCGCTCACGCTGACGTAGCGCACGCTCACCTGAGAGCCCTCGAAGATCCCGCCGAGCGCGTCGAGGATCCGCTCGCACTTCGGCTCCTTGTCGATGTGCAGGCGCTGCGCTGTCTCGACCTGAAGCGCCTGGCGGGCGTCGCTGGTCAGCAGCCGGCAGAAGGTCGCCGAATCACCGTCGGAGGCGGCGCCGAAGAACCGCTCGACCACGTCCGCAACGCGCTGCTCCTCGGTCGGCGGATCCGAGAACGGGCCGACGTCTGCGATCGCGAGCCCGGCGACTGCGGCCCCCAGGATGAGGAGCGCCGCAGCTAGCCGGCGGCGGAGCGCATCACTCATCGGCTCACCGTAACGGCCGGGTCGCCGCCGTTCGCCGGTACCTTTCGGCTGGTGCGGGCACGGACGCTGACTGGATCGCGGGGATGCTGACGATTGGCCACAAGGGCGCCGACGCGATGCGCCGCGGCAACACCACCGAGAGCTTCGCCGCCGCGGTCGAGGCCGGGGTCGACGTGATCGAGTTCGACGTCCTCCGGCCGCAGGCCGACTTCGCGAACGGTGCCGACTGGCGCCGCGCGGAGGCCGGTCCGGCGCCCGCCGGCGGGCCACTGCTCGTCGCTCACGACTGGGGGGACGCGCGCCGGCGCGAACCGCTCACACTCACCGAGGCGCTCGACCACTTCACGCGCCCGCCACTCGACGCGGTCCGCATCGACCTCGACCTGAAGCTCGCCGGCCGCGAGGACGAGGTCGCGGCCGCGCTTCGCGAACGCGAGCTCATCGAGCGCGCGATGGTCTCGACGATGGAGCGCCCGAGCCTCGCCTACCTGCGAGACCACGCGCCGGAGCTCGAACGGGGCTGGACGCTGCCGAAGGTGACCCGCGACTGGAGCCGCAACCGCTGGCTACGACCCGTGTTCTTCGCGGGCTCGGCGTCGCTGCGGACGCGGCTCCCGGCGATCGTCCGCCGGCGGGCACCGGCGCTCGGCGTGTGGGCGGTGTGGGTCTACCACCCGCTGATCACCGCGCGGCTGGTTGCCGCCGCGCACGGCGCGGGCGTGGTGGTGATCGCCTGGACGGTCGACGAGCCGGCGCGGATCGCGCGCCTGCGCGGGCTCGACGTCGACGGGATCTGCACCAACGACCCGCGGCTCCTGTCCCTGGCCGCGGACCCGCCGCTTACTGAGACTTCCTCCGCACCGCCGACTCCAGCTCGGCCTCACTGAACCCCCCGGTGACCTCGCCGGTGGCGGCGAAGGGGTAGAGCGCGACGCCGAAGACTCCCTTGAGGGCTTGGAGGACGAGCATCGAGACGACCAGCACGGCGATCCCGACGATCACGAGCGCCGCTCCCGCCGTGTCGCCGGCCTCGCCGTCGCCGGCGGCCCACAGGTAGCCGCCGCCGACGATCAGGAGCGCCGCGGGCAGGACCCCGAAGAGGACGACGGCGCCTCCGATCGCGACATTGCCGGTGATCTGGCCCGCCCAGCGCTCCTTGAACAGGGTGGCCGAGCGCTTCAGCGTCTCCAACGGGCCGGTTCCCTCGAGCGCGATCACGGGCACGGCGAGGAAGGTGATCAGGGACCAGACGGCGCCGACCAGCCAGCCGATGATCGCCTCGCCGATGCTGCCGGTCTGCTGGAGGAGGGTGATCAGGATGCCGACGATCGCCGATACCGCGGCCCAGCCGGCGATCGGGCCGAGGCGTGAGCGGGCGACCGCGAATCCGTCGGCGACCGTGGCCGGCTGCCCGTGGAAGATCCGGTCGGCCGTCGCCGCGAGGGCGACGCCGAAGTAGATGGCGGCGAACGCCGACAGATAGAGGCCGATCGCGGTCAGGATGGCGCCCAGCGCGCGCTCGCCGTCCTGGATCAGGTAGATGCCCGGCCCGGTAGCGACCACGGTGACCGCGAGCGCCGCGATCGTCCCGTAGATCGGGAAGCGAAAGAGCTCGCGGTTGGAGCGCAGCACGCCCCAGCTCCTCTTCGTGAGCTCCCATCCCTGTCTGAACCTGCCCATGCGCGATCTCCTTCGGTGGGGTGCGTCCGACCCTACATCGGCGGGTGGGCGGCGACTAGAGTGCGCGCGGATGGCTGCCCCGGAAGCGCTGCCTCGCAGGACCGTTCTGACGCTGGTCGCGCTGGGCCTCGGCGTCCTCGTCATCGCGAACGACTTCACGGCGCTCAACGTCGCCCTGCCGGCGATCGAGCAGGACTTCGACGTCGACGTCGGCACGGTGCAATGGGTGATCAACGGCTACGTCCTCGTGTTCGGGATGGGCCTCATCACCGGCGGCCGCCTGGCCGACATGCTGGGGCGGCAGCTGATCTTCTACATCGGCACCGCGATCTTCGCCGCCTTCTCGCTCCTCGGCGCGCTGGCGCCGGACGCCGACGTGTTGATCGCAGCGCGGGTCGGGATGGGTGTCGGCGGCGCGTTGATGTGGCCGGCCATCCTCGGCATGACGTTCGCCGCGCTGCCGCCGGCCCGGGCCGGTCTCGCGGGCGGCCTCATCCTCGGCGTCGCCGGGCTCGGAAACGCGATCGGCCCGCTCCTCGGCGGCGTGCTCACGGACGAGCTGAGCTGGCGCGCGATCTTCTACGTCAACCTCCCGATCGCGGCGATCGCCGTCCTGGCCACCGCCAGCTTCGTTCACGAGCGCAAGCCCGAGGCCGCCGAGCGCCGGATCGACTACGCGGGGATCGTCACGGTCTCGCTCGGGATCATCTCCCTGCTTCTCGCACTCGATCAGGCCGTTGACTGGGGCTGGGGCGATCCGCGCGTGATCGGCCTCTTCGCGCTCTGCGTCGCGATGCTGATCGCCTTCGGCATGATCGAGCGACGCGCCGGCGAAGCCGCCCTGATCCCGCCCGACGTGCTCGCGAACCGGAGCTTCCGCGCCGCGTGCCTCACCGTCCTGATGCTCTCTGCGGTGTTCTTCTCCGTCGTCCTCTACGTGCCGCAGCTGATGGAGAAGGTCCTGGGCTGGTCGGCGCTCAAGGCCGGTATCGGAATGCTCCCGATGCTCGGCCTGTTCGGGGCGGTGGCGTTCATGTCCGGCCGGCTCTACGAGCGCTTCGGGGGCCGGCCCGTGATCATCGTCGGCACGGCGTTGATGGCGGTCGGGCCGCTTCTGATCTCGTTCTTCGACGCCGCCTCCGGGTACGGCGTGCTGGTCCCGGGGCTCGCCCTGATCGGGATCGGCGCCGGCCTCTTCATCCCCTCGGTCACGACGGCGGCCGTGACGATGCTCGACGCCGCGCGGTCGAGCCTCGCGGGCGGGATCACCTACATGTTCCAGATCGCGGGTGGCGCGGTCGGCCTCGGGCTCGTGACGGCGATCTTCACCAGCCGCTCGGAGAATCGGGTGGTGAGCGACTCGGCGGAGTTCGGCGTCCGGGTGACCGGCGAGCAGGCGAGCGTGATCCACGGCGTCCTCGCCGGCACCGAGCCCGGCCAGCGCGCCTTCGCCGACTTCGGGACCAACCTCGCGGATCGGATCCTCGACGTCGTCCGCGACTCGTTCGTCGCCGGGATCCAGCTCAGCCTCCGGGTTGTGACCGCGATCGCGCTCGTCGGGCTCGTGATCGCCATCGTCGGCATTCGCCCCCGTGAGGAGGCGCCCGCGGGCGCCGAGCCCGAGCCGGCGGCGCCCTAGCGCCCTAAGCCCGCGACGCGATCCCGGGGACGCGCTTGATCCCGCGGGCCTCGAAGTAGTCCCACTCCTGCTGGCCGAGCTCGGTCTCAGGCGCCTCGCCGTAGACCCACTCGCGCATGATCCGGTGCCAGTTTCGCCTCGCGTGCAGCTGGGCCAGCACGGCGACGACCCCGGTCTCCATCCGCCTTCCCATCAGCTCCTCGGCGGGCAGGCTCTCGCGGCGCATGAGGTCGAAGTACTCGGAGCGTGGGTCCGAGGTCGACTCGATGATCTTCATCACCCGGCGCGGCGACACCTCGTAGTCGCGGTCCTCCATGTACCAGCCGCCGACCAGCATCACGTGGTCCATGAGGCGCTCGGCATCGAGCTTCGACGGGTTCTTGACGAAGCCGAGTACGTGGAGCGCCTCGCGCAGCGCGTCGGGATCGCGGCGCACCGCCGCGTCCACCGCCCGCTGCTCGAGCTCGATCTGCTCGGCGTCGAGCTTCTTCGTCATCCCGAAGTCGAGAAAGGCGACGCGACCGTCGTTCATGAGGATGTAGTTGCCGGGGTGGGAGTCAGCATTGAAGTGCTGGAGGTGGTAGATCGAGCCGAAGCAGAAGCGGAAGACGATCTCGCCGAAGCGGCTTCGCTCCTCGTGGTCGAGTTGCTTTACCCGCTCGAAGTCCCGCCCCTCGACGTACTCGGTGACGAGCACGCGCCGGCGCGAGAGCCGCGTGACCACATCCGGCACGTAGATGAACGGGTGCTCGCGGTACGCGCGGGCGAAGCTGCGCTGGTTCTGCGCCTCGTGCTCGTAGTCGAGCTCCTCCATCACTCGCTCGCGGAGCTCCTGAGCCACCGCGCGTGCGTCGAGCCCGGGCGCGATCGCCTTCGCCAGCCGCACGAGCATGCCGGCGTTGCGCAGGTCGGACTCGAGCGCCTCCGCGACCCCCGGGTACTGGATCTTGACGGCGACCTCGCGGCCGTCGAGCAGCGTCGCCCGGTGGACCTGTCCGATCGAGGCGGCGGCGAACGCCTCGGGCTCGAACTCCGAGAAGTGCTCTGAGACCGGCTCGCCGTAGTCCTCCTCGATCACCTTGGAGACGCTCGCCCACGGCATCGGCGGGGCGGACGTGCGCAGCTTCGCGAGCTCGCGCTGGTAGATGTCGGCGTACTCGGGCGGGAGGAACTCCGTGTCGATGAACGAGGCGAGCTGGCCGAGCTTCATCGCCGCGCCCTTCATCTCACCGAGCGTGCGAACCATGGTCAGCGCCGTCTCGAGATGGCGCGCCTCGAGCTTCTCCTGGGCCTCCTCCTGGGAGCGACCGACCGTGGCCGCCCGCGTGCCGGCGTACCGAGCCGCCTGGCCACCTAGCGCCGTGCCCAGCTTGGCCGAGCGCCGGACCCGTCCCTTCGGGATCTTTCTGTCGTCGCCGGCCACCCGCGCAGGGTAGCCGCGGGGTAGGCAGGTCTCCAGCGCGCGCGCAGCCGTTTCCCCTATCCTCACGCGTCGCCATGGCTTCAGATCGCGTCACCCTCAAGGCTCAGCCGCGAACCGAGTTCGGCTCGCGCACCAGCCGCCGCCTGCGCCGCTCCGGGTTCGTCCCGGGCGTGGTCTACGGCGGCGGGTCGGAGGCCCGGCCGTTTCAGGTCGGTGAGCGGGAGGCGCGCAACGTCCTGGTCCACGGCGGTGCTCTGATCGACGTGCAGATCGAGGGGTCCGGTGCGGTTCCGGCCGTGATCAAAGAGCAGCAGCGCGACCCGGTGCGCGGCGACCTGCTTCACCTCGATCTCCAGGAGGTTCGCCTCGACGAGGAGATCCAGGCCGACGTCCCCGTCGAGCTGATCGGCGCGGAGGACGCGCCGGGCGTCACCGAGGGCGGCGTCCTCGAGCACGTCACGCACGAGCTGACGATCTCCGCCCTGCCGACCGCGATCCCCGAGTCGATCCCGGCCGACGTCTCGGGCATGGCGATCAACGACACGCTCCAGCTCAGCGCGCTGATCCCGCCGGAGGGCGTCGAGTTCGTTCTCGGTGAGGACCAGAACGCGGACGAGATCACGATCGCGACGCTCTCGCCCCCACGGGTCGAGGAGGAGCCCGAGCCCGAGGTCGAGGAGGAGGCGGAGCTGGTCGGCGAGGAGGCCGAGGCGCCCGAGGAGGAGATCGCGGGCGAGGCCGAGTCGGCCGAGCCCGGCGCCGAGGGCGAGTCCGGCGAGGAGTAGGCCCCTGCGACTCTTCGGCAGGCGTCGTCCTGCCGCAGACCGCGACACCCCCGGACGCGAAGCGGAGGAGGTGGCGCGATTGGTTCTCGTCGTTGGGTTAGGCAATCCCGGTAGCCGGTACGCCAGGACCCGCCACAATGTCGGCTTCGAGGTCGCGGCCGAGCTCTCGCGGCGCTGGGACCTGCCGAAGGCAAAGCAGCGCTTCCGCGGCCTGATCGCCGAGGGGCGGGTTCGCCCGGGTGGGCCTCGCGTCGCGATCCTCTTGCCCCAGACCTTTATGAACGAATCCGGCGACTCGGTCGGGCCGGCCCGCGGCCAGCTGAGGGTGCCGCTCGACCGGGTGGTCGTCGCCCACGACGAGATCGATCTGCCGTTCGGCGAGATCCGCACCAAGCTCGGCGGCGGCGTCGCCGGCCACAACGGCCTCAAGAGCCTCAAGCGCGGGCTCGGGGACACCGACTTCTGGCGCGTACGGGTCGGTGTGGGGCGGCCCGACTCAACCGACCCCGAGATCGTCTCCGCCTACGTCCTCGGCCGCTTCTCCGAGCCGGAGGAGAGGGTGCGGGACCTGATCGCGAAGGCTGCCGACGAGACCGACCGCCTGGTTGAGAGGATCGCGGCCGATGAGTGACGCCCTCGTGAACTATTCGGTCGCCGACCGCGTCGCGCTCGTTCAGCTCAACCGGCCCCAGGCGCGCAACGCGATCAACACCGAGATGCTCGGGCTGATGCTGGAGCACCTGGCGAGCGCTCGCGACGACGAGGAGGTGCGGGTGCTCGTCGTCTCCTCGAGCGACCACATGGGCCTCTCCGCCGGCGCCGACGTCCGGGAGGAGCTCGACGCCGAGGCCAGGGTGCGCCGCATGGAGCTCTTCGCTGACCTCTACGACGAGCTCACCGGATTCGGGAAGCCGACGGTTGCCGCCTGCCACGGCGCCTGCGTCGGTGGCGGCGCCGAGATCGCCGTCGCCTGCGACCTTCGGGTTGGCGGCTCCAACCTGCGGCTGCGGTTTCCGGGCGCCGCGCTCGGCGTCCCGGTTGGTCCGGCGCGGCTCGTCACCCTCTGCGGGCTGTCCGTGGCGAAGTACCTGCTCCTGACCTCGAAGGAGGTCGACGCCGACATGGCCTACCGCTGGGGCCTGATCCACAAGGTGGTCCCGGCGCCGCGCACGGAGGAGGCGGCGCTCCGGTTAGCAGGGGACGTCGCCCAGCACCCGCCCGAGGCCGTCGCGCGCCTCAAGCGGATGCTCCACGACTGGGACGGCGTCGACGACCGTTCGCGCGCGGAGGGCCACGGACAGGTCGAGTGGCAGCGCTCCGGGCCGGGCCTGCCGTACGCGAGCTGACTCAGCCGGACCCGCGCTGCGCGTTGAGCTTGCGGACGACGTCGAACAGGTCGCCGCGCTCGTAGAAGTCGACCGCGATCAGGCTCGCCAGGAGGTCGCGGTCGGTCTGGCAGCGCTTGATGCGCTTCATCAGCGCGCCCTGCGCGTTGACCTTGTCCGCGTTAGCGGGCTTCGGGGCGGGCGACGTGTCGACCCAGTGGTTGACCAGGAAGAGCGGGGCGGTATCCGGCCCCCGGTTTGGCTCGCAGCCGTCGTCGAGGTGCTGGCGGCCGACGAGCTCGGCGGGCGTCTTGAACGAGTACGGCGTCTCCTGTAGGAGCTTCTTGTAGGCCGGGTGGTACCAGCGATACGCGCGCCCGCCGCCCTCGTTCTCCGCGAGCATCACGACCCGTCCGCCGGAATCGATCATGTCCTGGAGCGTCGGCCACGGATCGCCGAGCGGGCCCTTGTAGACGTACTCGTCGAGGCCCGTCCGCTTCACGGCGGCGGCGATGTCGGCCGGCTCGACGTAGTCCTCGATGTCGATCGCGAGGACCTCGTCCGGGTTCGCGGCGAGGAAGTCCCGGTATTGGCCGAAGGCCTCGTCGATCGGCAGCGCCCCGAGCTCGCAGAAGCGGTGGCAGAGGTAGACGCCGCGGTCGCCGGTCACGGGCGAGTCGACGATACGGTCCCGGATCCGGAGTGCGGCGTCGAGCGCCTGGGGCCCGAGCTCCTCCTCGTACGTCTTCCGCTCGCCCCTCGAGATGTCGGAGAGGTCGGTCTTCACGACCCCGCCCTTGGTCGGGTCGCCGTAATGGGCGTCGATCAAAAGGCCCCTGATCCCGTCATGGAGCTGGTCGGCGAAGCCGTGACCCTGCTGCGCGAAGAGCCAGCGTTGGTTGGTCGCCGCGGACATCGCGTTGTGGGTCGCCGGGAACGCCACCTTGTCGAACGGCCGGTCGCACAGTTCCTCGGAGCCGTTGCAGCCGACGGTCTCGATCGCCTCCGAGCGCTCACTGATCCCTCCGACGCCGATGAAGATCGCGCCGGCCGCGAAGATCGCGCCGGCGACGATCGCGGTCGCGATCAGCGCGGAGCGGCCGATCCGCTGGTCCGCCGCCGCCTCGTCGGGCGCCGGCAGCGTCAGTCGCATGAGCTCGGCGACGCCGGCGTAGGCGATGTAGAGCCCGACGACCAGCGCGACCAGCGACAGGAAGGCCCCGGTGTCGATCACGATCACGATCCCGAGCACGATCAGCACCACGGCACGGATGGCTCGCCAGCCGCGGCGCTGCGGCTCCGCCGTCGCGGCGCCCCAGCCACGGCGGAGCTGCGCGCCGACGTCGACGGGGCGGAGCAGCGACGACGCCGCGGCCGCGATCACGGCCCCGCAGCCTGCGAGCAAAAACAGCGCCGTGCGCAGGTCGTCCATGTAGGCGGCCCAGACGGCCGCCGCCGCGTCGCGAAGCCCCTGGTCGTCGAGGGACGTCAGGAGGATCGCCCGGCCGGCCTGCAGCCCGACGATCGTGAGCACGGCGACCAGCGCCAGCGAGACGCCGATCGCGACGCCCGCCCGGCGCGGGTCCACGGCCACCCGCAGCGCCCCGATCGCGGCCAGCAGCCCGACGATGAGCAGCGCGATCGGCAGCCACTGCGTGTCGTCGCCGAACTGGGCGATGTCGACGAGCACCTTCGGTGGGTCGGACTCGAGCAGGTTGGTCTCGATCCCGGGCGGGATCTTCTTCGCGAGCTTCGGCTGGAACGCCTCCAGTGCCCCCCTGATCGTGGTCCCGATGTCGGCGAGCGTGAGCGTGGCGGTGTCCTCGTCGCGCTTGAGGATCGTCCGGTGGAGGTCGCGCACCCCGGCGCGAAAGAGGTCCTGGAAGGCCCCGCCGCCGGCGATTCCGGAGACGACCGCCTCGAGCACCGGCCGCACCGCGACGAGGTCCGGATCCGCCGCGACAAGCTCATCGGTGATCCTACGCCCGGCCTCGTCCCGGACCGCCTGGTTGCCCAGCGCCACCGTGGCACGGTCCGCGAACTGGTCGGAGTCGAACACGGCCCGCCACGCGTAGCCCGAGACGAGAGCGAGGAGCAGCGCCAGGGCGGCAAGCACCGCCAGCGCTACGGCCGCGATCCGTCGCCCCCGCTCGCTCATCGAAGCCGACCCTACCGGGATGCCTTATGCGGGCGAAAGGGCACAGCGGAGCGGATCACTACATTCATTGGCGACTGAGGTCATTGCTCGACATAGCGCTCGAGGACGAGCGAATCACCTCCCTCGCCGCCCGCGCGGGCACCGGCGAGGCGGTCGAGCTGCGCGCGTCGGCGGCGATCCGGCCGTACCTGCTGGCGGCGCTGCTCGAGGCCGAGCCGGGCCTCGGCGGCCGGGCGGCGCTGATCGTCGCCGCGGACGATGTCGGCGCCCGCGACCTCGCGCGCGAGCTCGGCGCCTACCTGGCGCCGCGGCGGATCCGCTACTACCCGTCGCGCGGCACGGGCTATGAGTCTCATCTCGCGCCGCCGCCGCACCTGGTCGGGCTGCGGATCGGAGCGCTCGACGCGCTCGCGGACGCCGACGGAGCCGAGGAGCCGGCCGTCGTCGTGGCGAGTGCCGTCGCGCTGGCCGAGGCGGTGCCCGACGCCTCGCTGCGGCCGGCCGGCTTCGTGCTTCACCGCGGCGAGGAGGTCGACCTCGACGATGTCGCCGTGCTCCTCGCCGAGGCCGGCTATGAGCGCACCGACCAGGTCGAGGACCGCGGGCAGTTCGCTGTGCGCGGTGGGATCCTCGACGTATTCGGAGCAACCGAGGATCGGGCGGCGCGGCTGGAGCTGTTCGGCGATGAGATCGAGTCGATCCGCTGGTTTTCGACCTTCACCCAGCGCTCGCTCGGCGAGGCCGAGCTGATCGAGCTGAACCCCGCGGCGGAGCTTGCGCTCGAGCACCGCGAGCTGGCGGAGATCGCGGCCGAGGACGGGGACCAGAGGGACGTCGCAGAGCTCCTGCCGGTCGACTCCTTCCGCGCCCCGCTCGAGCTTGTCGGCGACGGTACGGCTGTGGTCCTCGCGAGCGCCGACGAGGTGCCGGCCGCCCTTCGCGACCACTGGGAGGATGTGACCACGGCGATGCATGCGGACGACGCGCGCCGCCTCTACGTCGAGGTCGGCGAGCCGCTCTCGCGCCGCGCGCTCCTGACTGTGCGCGCCGCGTCCGCCGAGGACGACGGCGAAGCCTTCCGCGCGCAGACGCCGACCTCCGCCGCGCGCTCGATCTCCGAGGCCGAGTCGCAGCTCGAGCGCGAGCTGCGGTCCGGCTACCGCGTCGTGGTCGCGTTCGAGAGTCGGGGTGAAGCCGAGCGCGCCCGCTACAACCTCGATCGCGTCGACGCTAGGTTCCTGGACGGCACGCCGGCGGAGAGCGCCGCCGTCTACTTCGCCCAGGCGCGAATCGATGGCGGCTTCGTCTCGCCCGAGCTGCGGCTCGCGGTCGTCCCGTTCCGCCGCCTCGTCCATCGCCGCCGCGCCGCGGCGCCGCCCAGCGCCCGCGGCGGTCTGGCGACTTTCGCGAACCTGCGCGTTGGCGACTACGTCGTCCACGAGGACCACGGGATCGCCCGCTTCGCCGGTTTCGAGACGAAGACGCTCGCCGGCGTCACCCGCGACTACCTCGAGCTCGAGTACCGCGGCGAGGACCGCGTCTTCGCGCCCACCGACCAGCTCGCGAAGATCACCCGCTACGTCGGCGCAGGCGGGGAGCCGCCGCAGCTCTCGGCGCTCGGCTCCAAGCGCTGGGATGCGATCAAGTCGCGCGCCAAGCGTGCGGCCCAGGCGCTCGCCGGCGAGCTCCTCAACCTCTACGCCGAGCGCCAGGCGCGAAAGGGACACGCCTTCGGCCCCGACAGCGAGGAGCAGCTCGAGCTCGAGCGCTCCTTCCCGTACCGCGAGACGGCCGACCAGATCGACGCGATCGAGGCGGTCAAGGGCGACATGGAGTCGGAGCGGCCGATGGACCGGCTGATCTGCGGCGACGTCGGCTATGGCAAGACCGAGGTCGCGCTGCGCGCGGCCCACAAGGCCGCGATCGAGGGCAAGCAGGTGATGATGCTCGTGCCGACGACGATCCTCGCCCAGCAGCACCTGGGCACGCTCCGAGAGCGGCTTCAGAACACGCCGCTCGAGGTCGAGATGATCTCGCGCCTGCGAAAGCCGGCGGAGGTGCGCGACGCGCTCGCGCGCTTCGCTGACGGCCGGGTCGACATCCTGATCGGCACGCACCGCCTCCTCTCGCGCGACGTCCGCGCCAAGGACCTGGGGCTCGTGATCGTCGACGAGGAGCAGCGGTTCGGGGTCAAGCAGAAGGAGCTCCTGCGCCAGCTCAAGCTCAAGGTCGACGTCCTCTCGCTCTCGGCGACGCCGATTCCGCGCACGCTCCAGATGAGTCTCGCGGGCCTCCGCGACATCTCCGTGATCGAGACCCCGCCGGAGGGCCGGCGCCCGGTGCGGACCTACGTGGGCCCGTACGACGAGGAGCTGGTCCGCAAGGCGATCCAGCGCGAGGCGGTTCGCGGCGGCCAGGTATTCTTCCTCCACAACCGGATCGAGACCCTGCATGAGGTCGCCGAGCGGCTGCGCGCCCTCTGCCCTGGGGTACGGGTCGCGGAGGCGCACGGGCAGATGGACGAGGGCGAGCTCGAGAACACGATGCTCTCCTTCCTTCGCGGCGATTCCGACGTCCTGGTCGCGACGACGATCATCGAGTCCGGGCTCGACATCCCGCAGGCGAACACCCTGATCGTCGAGCGCTCCGACCAGCTCGGGCTCGCGCAGGCGTACCAGATCCGCGGCCGCGTCGGGCGCTCCACCGAGCGTGCCTTCGCCTACATGCTTTACCCGTCGGAGGAGGCGCTGTCGACGGAGGCCGGGGCGCGCCTCGCGACCCTCTCCGACCATACGGAGCTCGGCTCCGGCTTCGCGATCGCGATGCGCGACCTCGAGCTGCGCGGCGCCGGCGACCTGCTCGGCGAGGAGCAGTCCGGCCACGTCGCGGCGGTCGGCTTCGAGCTCTACGTCTCGCTCCTCGACGAAGCGGTCCAGGCGCTGCGAGCCGCGGGCGACGGCGGGGCCGCGGCCGCCGAGACGCGGGTGCGGCTCGACGTCGACGTCGACGCCTACCTGCCGCCGGACTACATCCCGTTCGAGGCCGCCAAGATCGACGTCCACCGCCGGGTCGCCGCGGCGCGGCGCTCGGGCGAGCTGCGGGCGCTCCGCGACGAGCTACGCGATCGCTTCGGGCCCGTGCCGGAGCCGGTCGAGAACCTGCTCGCGCTCCAGAGGGCGCGGATCGAGCTCGGGGCCGCGGGAGCGCAGGCCGTCGAGGTTCGGTCGGGAAGGCTCTCGATCGTCCCGCTCGAGCTCGACGCGACGACCGTGGGCCGCCTGCGCGAGCGGATCCCGGAGGCGATGTACGAGCTGCGCAACCGCACGCTGTCGCGCCGCGTCGGAGACGACGGCGCGGAGCGGCTCACCGCCGTACTCGAGGTCGCCGAGGCGCTCGCCGCGGCGCTCGCCGGCGGCGGCGACGAAGCTGCGGGCCGGGAGGACCGGGTGAGTATGCTCCCGACCTCGTGAGCCCCAGGCAGCAGGGCAAGAAGGGCCGCACGGCCACTCCTGAGAGAAGCGCCGAACCGAAGCGACTCGCGCTGATCGGCTTCGCGGTGCTCTTGGTTGCGCTGTTCGTGGTCGTCGCCGCGGCGGAGGGTCTCGGTGAGCCGAGCATCCCGGACGACGCGATCGCGGTGGTCGAGAACGCGCCCGACGGAACCGTGACCAAGGAGGAGTTCGACCGGGCGCTCGTGCAGACGGCGGCTCGCCAGGGCCTCAAGGACGTGCCGCCCGCCGACGACCCGCAGTACCAGTCGCTCGCCGACGCCGCGGAGTCCGACCTCCTGCTTCAGCGCTGGGTGCGTGGTGAGGCCGAGGAGATGGGAATCGACGTCACGGAGACGCAGGTCGAGGACGAGCTCGCGCAGATCAAGCAGCAGCAGTTCAACGGCTCCGAGAAGCAATTCCAGAAGTTCCTCGACCAGTCCGGATTCAGCGAGGACGAAGCGCGCGACCGGATCGAGCTCCAGGTGATCTCCAACGAGATCCAAAAGCGGGTGCTTCCCGAAGCACCCGGGGTCAGCGAGGCCGAGATCCAGTCGTATTACGAGGACAACGCGGTCCAGTTCGAGCAGCCCGAGACCCGCGACGTGCGCGTCGTGCTCACGAAGACGGAGCAGGAGGCGAACCAGGCGAAGTCCGAGCTCGGCACGGCGCCGCAGCCCAACGATTGGGATGCCGTGGCCAAGAAGTACTCGATCGACGAGGCGACGAAGTCGGTTGGCGGCCTGCGCCAGGGCGTCGTCCAAGGCCAGTCCGAGGAGGCCCTCGATCAGCAGATCTTCAGCTCGCCGCAGGGCGAGGTCGTGGGGCCGTTCCAGACCGACGCCGGCTGGTATGTGATCGACGTCGAGAAGGTCACGCCTGCCGCGACCACCTCGCTGGCCGACGCCACCGACCAGATCAGGCAGACGCTGGCGGCGGCGCGCCAGCAGGAGCTCGCGTCCGCGTTCCAGGAGGACTTCCAGACGAAGTGGGTCTCGCGCACGTTCTGCGCCGACGGATATGAGATCGAGCAGTGCTCGAACGCCGAGCCGGCGCCGAGCGCCTGCACCGAGCAGGTCGCTGAGAAGAGCGGATGCGACGCCGCCGTCGCCTCGACCAAGCCGATCATGCCGGGCACCGCCGGTGTCTTCGGCGCGCCCGCGGCAGCGGGACTCCCGCAGGGGCCGATCACCCAGACGACGTCGGCGACCGTCCCGGCGGGCCTCCAGCAGGGCATCCCGGGGGCTACGGCGCCACCGGGCACGGCGCCACCGGGCACCCCGCCACCGGGCAGTGCCGTTCCGCCGGGTGGCTGAGCCAAGCGCGCTCGAGCGACTCGACGAGATCACGCGGCGTCTGCGCCGCGAGTGCCCGTGGGACCGAGAGCAGGACGAGAGGTCGATCGTCCCGCACACCGTCGAAGAGGCGTACGAGCTCGCCGACGCCGTCGCGCGCGCCGACGACGAGAAGCTCCGCGACGAGCTCGGCGACGTTCTCTTTCAGGTCCTCTTTCTCTCGCTGCTCCTCGAGGAGCGCGGCGCCGGCTCGCTCGCCGAGGTCGCGGCGGGGATGAGCGAGAAGCTCGTCCGGCGCCACCCCCACGTCTTCGGGGAGGTCGAGGTCTCGGGGTCGCGTGACGTGCTGCGCAACTGGGACCGGATCAAGCGCGACGTTGAGGGCCGCGGCGCCTCCGACCCGTTCGACGACGTGCCCGAGAACCTGCCCGCGCTGCTCTACGCGCGCAAGATCCTGCGTCGCGCCGATCCCGACGGCGGCGGGAACCTCGACCGCTCGATCCGCGACGAGACCGAGGCGGCGGTGGGCGAGCTCCTGCTCGACGCGGTCCGCGTCTCACGGCGGCTCGGCGTCGATCCGGAGCTCGCTCTGCGAGCCGCCGCGGACCGCTATCGCGACGCCCGCGCAGGAGACTGATCGCGTAGCCTCCCGCTCCGCGAATGGGAGCAATCGAGCACATCCACGCCCGCCAGATCCTCGATTCGCGCGGCAACCCTACGGTGGAGGTCGACGTGCGGCTCGGCTCCGGCGCGCTCGGCCGCGCCGCCGTGCCGTCGGGTGCCTCCACCGGCGAGTTCGAGGCCACCGAGCTCCGCGACGGGGGCGAGCGCTGGGCCGGCAAGGGCGTCGAGACGGCGGTGGAGAACGTCAACGACGCGATCGCCAAGGCGCTCACCGGCGCTCGCGCGACCGACCAGGTGGCACTCGACGAGACGCTCAAGGAGCTCGACGGGACGCCGAACAAGTCGCGGCTCGGCGCCAACGCGATCCTCGGCGTCTCGCTCGCGACGGCGCGCGCGGCGGCGGCGGAGGCGGGTGTGCCGCTCTACCTCTACGTCGCGGAGCTCTACGGCGCCTCGCGCGACGAGACCACCGTCCTGCCGGTGCCGATGATGAACGTCCTGAACGGCGGCGCCCACGCCGACAACGCGGTCGACCTGCAGGAGTTCATGGTGGTCCCGGCCGGGGCGGAGAGCTTCTCGGAGGCGTTGCGGATGGGCGCCGAGGTCTTCCACGGCCTCAAGGCGACGCTCACCGAGCGTGGCCTCGGGACCACGGTCGGCGACGAGGGCGGGTTCGCCCCGGACCTCGACTCGAACGAGGCGGCGCTCGAGATCCTCGTCGCGGGGATCGAGGCCGCCTGCTACGAGCCGGGGTCGGACGCCCACATCGCCCTCGACCCGGCGACCAGCGAGCTCTACCGCAAGGCCGATGGCGCCTACGTGCTCGAGCACGAGGGCCGGGCGATGGAGGCCGAGGAGATGGTCGGCTTCTGGGCGGGGATCGTCGAGCGCTACCCCGTGATCTCGATCGAGGACGGCATGGCGGAGGAGGACTGGGCCGGTTGGGGGCTGCTCACCGGGCGGATCGGGGATCGTTGCCAGCTCGTCGGCGACGACCTCTTCGTCACCAACCCGGAGCGGCTCGAGCGGGGGATCGAGGCGGGGATCGGCAACTCGATCCTGATCAAGGTGAACCAGATCGGGACGCTGACCGAGACGCTCGAAGCGATCGCGATGGCGCGCCGCGCCGGCTACTCGGCGGTGATCTCCCACCGCTCGGGCGAGACCGAGGACACGACGATTGCCGATCTCGCAGTCGGCACCGGGGCCGGGCAGATCAAGACCGGAGCGCCATCGCGTTCCGATCGCGTCGCCAAGTACAACCAGCTCCTGCGGATCGAGGAGGAGCTCGGCGACCGGGCTAGGTATCCCGGCTTGGACGCTTTCACCGGAAGGTAAGAGGCGATCCGCGCCGAATCGATGACGCGTGAGCGCACGCGCCCAGACCGCCCGTGGATATCGGTTGAAGCCGGCGCCGCGATCGCGGTCGCGCGGGCAGGGGAGGAGGAGCAGGATCCAGTGGGATCGAGTCGGCAGGGTCGCCCTCGTCCTCGTCCTCTTCGCGGTCCTCGCCTCCTACATCGGCCCGACGCTCAACCTCTTCGATGCCTGGCGCGACTCGCGAACGGAGCATGCCAACCTGGCCGAGCTGCGGACCGAGAACCAGCGCCTGCACGAGCGCATCGCGAACCTCGACGGCAACGACGCCGCGGAGCTCGCCGCGCGCAAGCAGGGCATGGTCGGGCCGACCGAGCGCCCCTACTCCATCCGCGGGCTGAGCCGCTAGCAGGGCGAGGCGGGCGCGGGTGAGCGCCGCCTTTGAGCTCGCGCCGGCGAGCGAGCGAACGCTCGACGCGGGTGCATACCTGCTCGGGACCGTCGGGCTCGCCGTTGTCGTCGCCGGCTTCGGCTTCGCGGCGTGGCGCGTCCGGGCGCTGGTGATTCCCGCCTGGGGCGGCGCCCCCGCGCGGCTGGTCGAGGTCGTGCTGGCGCTTGCGGCGCTCCTGCTCGCCTCCGAGGCGCTCGGGACGTTCGCAGCCTTCGGGATCGTCGAGCTCGCCGCGGTGGCGGTCGTCGCTGCGGCGGCCGCGTGGTTCTGGAGCGTGCGCAGCGACTCCGGCGCCGCGCCCGCCCGCCCGCCCGACCCTCCCGCGTCAACGCTCGCGATCTGGCTAGCCGCGGCCGCAGTCGCCGCGGTCGCCGCGGCGTGGATGGTGCCGACCCTCCAGAGCCTCGCGGGAGGCATGGATCGCGCGGACACGCTCTGGTACCACATGCCGCTCGCTACCAGGTTCGCGCACGGCGCCCACTTCGGCGCGATCGACTACTTCGACCCGATCTTCTTCGCCTCCTACTATCCGGCGAACTCCGAGGTGTTCCACGCGGTCGGGCTCACGGCTTATGACCGCGACGTCCTCTCGCCGCTCCTCAATCTCGGCTGGCTCGGACTCGGGCTCACGGGCGCCTACTGCATCGGGCGCCCGTACGGCGTCGGCCCGCAGGCGCTGATCGGCGGCGCGATCGCCCTCGGGGCGCAGAACCTGGTCGAGTTCCAGGCCGGCGAGGCGCTCAACGACATCGTCGGCGTCTCGCTCGTGCTTGCCGCGGTGGGGATCCTCGCCAACGGCCGCACGGCGCCGCCGCTCGCGGTCGCCGGCCTCGCGGCGGGCATGGCGGGGGGGACGAAGCTGTCGTTTCTCGCCCCCGTGGTCGCCCTCTTCGTCGCGGTCGTCTGGATCGCCGGCCGCGGCGATCGGCTCCGGAGCGCGCTCCTGTTCGGCGTCCCCGCATTCGTGGCCGGCGGCTACTGGTTCGTGCGCAACCTCGTCGCGGTCGGGAACCCGATCCCGTTCACGACGTGGGGGCCGCTCGGCCTGCCGTCGCCGGAGCGGGCGTTCGAGCTTCGGCCCGGCTACTCGGTCTTCCACTACGCGACGGACTTCGACGTCTGGAAGGACTGGTTCTTTCCCGGCCTGGACGAGTCCTTCGGATTCCTGTGGCCGCTCGTGATCGCGACGTTCGTCGGCTGCGGCGTCTATGCGCTCTGGCGGGGCCGCGACCCGCTCGTTCGCGCCCTGGGCGCGGTCGTCCTGTTCACGGCGATCGCCTACGTGTTCACGCCGCTGACCGCCGCGGGGGAGGAGGGCGCACCGATCGCCTTCGTCTGGAACGTTCGCTACATCGCGCCGGCGGCGGCGATCGGGTTGGCGCTGCTGCCCTGCCTGCCGGCCGCGCGCGTGACGCCGAGAGCGCGCGGGCTGACGCTCGGGCTTCTCGCCGTCCTCTTCATTGCCACCTGCGCCGCACTCGTGCAGTGGCAGCAGGGGCACGCGAAGGGCGCGATCGCGGCGGGTGTCGGCGTGCTGGTCGCCTTCGCGGTGCTGCGCCGGCTGCGCGGCCGCGGCCGGCTCGGCGTCGGCGCGCCGCGGCGCTGGGCGATCGGGCTCGCCGCTCTGGTCGCGGTCGGCGTCCTCTCCGCCGGCTGGTGGGAGCAGCGCCATTTCCTCGAGCACCGCTACGACAACCTGAGCCCGCAGCTCAAGATCGCGGACGCCGCGCGCTGGGCGCGCGACCTGCGCGACGCGAAGGTGGCGATCAGCGGCGTGCGCGGCGTCTTCAACCAGTATCCGTTCTACGGCACGGCCCTGGAGAACGAGGTGCAGTGGCTGGGCAAGGAGGGTCCCGACGGGGCCTATGAGCGGATCCCGACGTGCTCGGAGTGGCGGGAGGCACTTGCCGACGGCGGCTACACCCACGTCATCACGATGTACGACCCGTTCAACCCGGGCTCGCTCACCGACACCAAGGAGGCGCTCTGGACGCGCGAGGACGCCGGGGCGAAGGAGGTCATGCGCGACGGGCCGGTAAGCGTGTTCGAGCTCACCGCGCCGCCCGATCCGTCCACCTGTGGCGACCTCCCGGCGCTGAGCGCGGCCGAGCTCGACGGCGACTCGGTGAACGCCGACCCGACCGCGAACCAACCGCCCGCGCGCTTTAAGCGCGGCGCCGCGAGCTGAGCCCATGATCGCGATCTATGTCAGCGCGGCCCTAATCATCCTCGCCTCGCTCCTCGTCGGGCGGGCGATCCTCCTCGTCTGCGGCTGGCGGCGCTCGCCGTGGCTCTCGGGCGCGGTCGGGTTCGCGGCGCTCGTCACGCTGGCCCCGTTCCTGGTCCGGCTGCCGGGCGGGGCGACGACGGCCGCGGTGCTCGTCGGCCTGCTCGTCGCCGCCGCGGCAATCGTCGTCCTGCGCGCCGGCGACCTCCGCCGCCCCGACCAGCGCGTCGCCGCGCTCTCGCTCGCAATCGTGCTCATCGCCGCGGCGCTGCCCTTCCTCTTCAACGACCGGATCGGGGTGCTCGGCGAGGGGGTCTACACGAACGACCACGCCGCGCAGCTCTACTGGGCGGACTGGCTTCAGCGCGGCTTCGGCCCGGAGCCCAGCGCCGTCCGGTTCGGCTATCCGATCGGCCCGCAGGCGGTGGCCGTGATCGCCGCGCAGGCGACCGGGACGTCGCTCGTGAGCTCCTTCAACGGCCTGCTCTTCGCGATCCCGGCGCTCACCGCGCTCGCTGCGTTGAGCGTGCTCGAGGGGTTCGGCGCCGGTCGCCGGGTCGCGATCGCCGCGCTCACCGGCCTCAGCTACCTCGGCGCCTCGTTCCTCGCCCAGAGCGCCTTCAAGGAGACGGCGATGGCCCTCTTCGTGCTCGCCTTCGCGCTCTTGCTCGAGCGGGCGAGCGCGGTGCAGGAGCGGGCCCGATGGCGGGCATTGATCGTCGCCGCGGTGGTGCTGGGCGCGGCGAGCGTTCTCACCTACAGCATCCCCGGCCTCGTCTGGTTCGCGATCGCCCTGCCGCTCTGGCTCGTGTTCGAGGCGGTGGCCGGGCGAAGCCCGATCGACTGGCGCGCCGTGCGGGGCTCGATCGCGACCCACCGCGCCGCGGTCGGGATCTCGCTCGCGGCGCTGATCGCCATCGCAGTCGTCCTGTTCGAGCCGGCGAGCAACTTCATCTCGAAGATCAACGAGGTCCAAACCTCGCAGGGACGGCTGAGCTCGCCTGTCTTTCCGGGCGAGGCGTTCGGGATCTGGCCGCAAGGCGACTACCGGATCGTCCGCACCAACGTCAGCGGCTCTCTCGTGGCGGCAGCGCTCGGAGCGCTCGCCGTCGCCTACGGCGTCTACGCCCTCGTTCGCGGCCGCGCGTTCGGCCTGCTCGCGATGCTCGTCTGCGGCGGCATCGTCTATCTCGGGGCGCGTCAATTCGCGCAGATCCACGTCGAGGCGAAGGCCCTGGCCGTGATCGCGCCGCTCGCCCTCCTGGTCGCGCTCGCCGGCTTGCTCGCTCCACCGCGCGACCTGCGTCGGTATGCGTTGGGAACGCTGGTGGCAGTCGCCGCGGCGGTCTCGAGCCTCCTGGCCCTGCGCGCCGCCCCCGTGGGCTTCGACGAGCGGCAGCTCGCTATGGAGGAGCTCGCCTCCGAGGCCGACGGGAAGCCGCTCGTCTTCCTCAGTGTCGACCGCTTCGCCGGCTACTACGCCCGCGACGCCCTCACCCGCGCGCCGGCGGGCTACGTCCCGGAGGAGATCAAGGCGCGTCCGGAGAAGACCTGGCAGCAGGGGCTCGCGGCCGACTTCGACACCGTCGACTCCGGCAAGCTCGACAAGTTCGACTACGCGATCACCACCACCGCCGCGTTCGCCTCGACGCCGCCGCCGAACTTCGAGCGTCTCGACTCGCTGGGCGACTACGTGCTCTGGCGGCGCACTGGGCCGACGCCGCGCAGCCGGGTCCTCGACGAGGGCGGGGATCCGGGGGCGGTGCTCAAGTGTCCCTCGCCGGTGGCGCAGCGGCGGGGCGCGGCGATGATCCTCACCGAGCCCGCCATCGGCCGCTATGACGAGTGGGAGACGCCGGCGCCCGCGGATCCCGCCGCCGGCGGTCAGGAGCGCGGCTTCGAGGCGCCCGGCACCGCGAGCATCGATCTCCGGCTGGCGCCCGGCGCCTACGACCTGTCGCTTCAGTACCAGTCCCAGGTGTCCATCGAGGTTCTCTACGAGGGCACGACCGTGGCCACGCTGCCGCCGTCGCTCGACGGCATGTACCTGAGCGCCGCCGGCCGCGGGGCATTCTGGCCCGCGGGCGCGATCGAGGCCGACGGAACGGCGACGATCGAGGTCCGGGCCGCCGAGCCGAACGGACTCCAGGAGGCACTCGGCGTTCCGCGGCGGGTCTGGCTCGGGGATCTCGCGGCGAGCCCCAGGCGGCCGCCGCGCACGGAGCGGATGGCTGCGGCCTGCGACGCGTATGTCGACCACTTCAAGCTGGAGCGCTGATGCCGAAGTTCGGGACCCCAGCGGAGATGCCCTCGCCGGTCTACGGCGGGATCGACATCGGGCGAGCGCCGGAGCAGCCGCGGATCGTCTTCGTGGGCGGCACAGGCCGCAGCGGCACGCACGTGCTCGCCCAGCTCATCTCGCGCCATCCGCGGTTCGGGCTCATCCCGGTCGAGGTCCGGTTCCACACCGACCCCGACGGCTTCCCGGGCTTGCTCGCGGGCGACGTGAGCCCGAAGCGGTTCATAAAGCGGCTGCGCGGCTTCTGGTGGCGCGGCTTTCAGACCACCCGCCTGCGCGGCATGTACCGGTTCGTCGACCGCGAGCGCTTCGACCAGGCCGTCGCGCGGTTCGAGGCCGAGCACGGCGACGACCTCGAGCGCGCCTGCCGCAACCTCTTCTACGACCTGCTCTGGTTCCGGGCCGTCGCGGGCGAGAAGGCGGACGAGGGCGACGCACTGATCGAGCAGAGCACCGACAGCGTCGCCCAGGCGCCGACGCTCGCGCGTCTGTTCCCGGAGGCGCGCTTCATCCACGTCGTGCGCGACGGCCGCGACGCCTCCGCCTCGCGGGTCTCGCAGACCCGCCTGCTCGTGCGCCCGCGGACCCGGGTCGAGGGCATCGCGTGGTGGGAGCAGCGGATCCGCGCGATCGAGGCCGGCGCCGACGCGATCCCGCCCGAGCGGCTCCTCACGGTCTCCCTCGACGAACTGATCGGGATGCGACGCACGCGCGCCGCCCTGCGTCCGATGTTCCGGTTCCTCGGCGTCCCGGTGACGAAGCGGACGCGCCGGTACTTCACCAACAAGATGAACCGCGAGGAGGCGCACTCCGAGCGCTGGAAGGATGGGATCTCCGCGCGCAAGGCGGAGCGGATCGAGCGCCTGTACGAGGAGGCGCTCGGGCGGCTCGAGGCGGACGGCGCCCGCTGTGCGCCGCTCCTTCGCCGCACGTTCGAGCGCGACTCCGCTCCGGCCGAGCCGCTCGTCTACGTCTACGATCGCAAGCCGTGATCGAGAGCGCGCAGAGCCCATCGCCTCCGGCGGAGCTGGTCTTCGTCGGCGGCACCGGGCGGAGCGGCACCCACATCCTCTCCTACCTGCTCGACCGTCACTCGCGGTTTCGGGGGGTGCCGATCGAGTGCCGCTTCCACTGCAACCCGAAAGGGCTCGCGGACGTCGTCATGGGCCGCACCGAGCCCGAGGACTTCCTGCGCAAGTTGCGCGGCTACTGGTGGCATCGGGTGCGGATCGGCGATCGCGCCTACGTGCGCGCCAAGTGGCGCGCGCTGGGCCGCGGGCGCGTGCGCGGGTTGCAGACGATCGTCCCGACCGAGCGCTTCAACGCCGCCGCCGACCGGTTCGCGGACACCTACGCCGACGACCTGCCCGGCGCCTCCCGGACGCTCTTTTACGAGCTCCTCCAGCCGCTGGCGGACGCGGCGGACAAGCCGTGCCTGGTCGAGATGAGCTGCTTCACGATCGCCGCCGCCGACGGGCTCGCGCGGATCTTCCCCGAGGCGCGATTCGTGCACTCGGTCCGCGACGGCCGCGACTCGGGCTCCTCGAAGGTCTCGCTGCGCCAGAAGCCACATCACCCGACCGACGTCCGCTCCGGGATCGAGTTCTGGGCCGACCGCCTCGATCAGGCCGAGCGCGGCGTCCGGGGGCTCTCGGAGGCCGACCGGGCGCGGCTGCGCGTGATCAGCCTCGACGAGCTGGTCTGGAGCGACAGCGACGGCGCCTACTCCGAGCTCCTCGATTTCCTCGGGATCTCTGACGAGCCCGACATGCGCGCCTTCTTCGATGCGGAGATGAACGCCGACGCCGCGCACCGGGAGCGCTGGCGCAAGGGCCTCTCCGCCGACGAGCAGGCCGAGATCGTGCGCCTGTACGAGGCGGCGCTCGAGCGACTGGAGGCCGAGGGCCATCACTGCGCCCCGGTCCTGCGCCGCTCCTACGAGCGCGAGCGCGCGCTCGCAGCTTGAGAATCCTCTTCACCACCTCGAACGGGACGGGGCTCGGGCACCTGACCCGATCGATGGCGATCGCGAGGCGCCTCCCGGACGACGTCGAGCCGCTCTTCGTCACGCTCTCGGCCGCCGCGCCGGCGGTCGAGTCGATGGGCTTTGCGGTCGAGTACCTCGCCTCCTACGCCACACCCGTGTCAGGCAACGACTACCGCTGGTCCCGACGCCTGCGCGGCCGGCTGCGCGCCGCGTTCGCCGAGGCCGAGCCGGACGTGATCGTCTTCGACGGCACCCATCCCTACGAGGCGCTGCTCGGCGCCTTACCGCGCGAGGGGACCGCCGTCTGGTGCCGGCGCCCACTCTGGAAGGCGGGCTCGAGCCGAGTGCCCCTCGGCCGCGCCGGCGCCTTCGACACCGTGCTCGAGCCGGGCGAGCTCGCGGAGTCCGAGGACCTGGGGCCGACCGTGGCGCTGCGCGACCGCGCCCACCGGGTCGCCCCGATCGTGCTCCTCGACCGATCCGAGCTCCTGGGCCGCGAGCGCGCCTGCGCCGCGCTCGGCCTCGACCCGGCGGCGGTGAACGTCCTCGTCACGCTCGGCCAGGGCTCCGACGTGCGCGACGCGACTCGGCGCACCCTCGCCCACCTGGGTGGGCTCGACGGAGTCCGGGTCGCGGCGCTTCAGTCCGCGCTCGCGGCCGCCGACTCGGTTCCCGAGGCGGTCGTGGCGCTGCGCGCGACCTACCCGATGAGCCGGTACTTCGCCGCCTTCGACGCCGCGGTCGCCGCCGCCGGCTACAACGCGTACCACGAGCTGATCGAGCTCGGGGTTCCGGCGCTGTTCGTGCCGATGCGCCGCGAGACCGACGACCAGCCGGCACGAGCGCGCTACGCGGAGGCGGCGGGCTTGGGGTTCGGGGTCGGCTCGGCTGACGACCGTGAGCTCGAGGAGAAGCTCGATCGGCTGCTCGCCGAGCGTGAGGTTGTGGCCGAGCGCATGGCAGCGAGGGAGCCGAGTCACGGCGCCGCCCAGGCGGCCGCCTGGCTCGGTGAATTGGCGAGTTCTTCTCGCACACCGAGAACAAGTCGCCAATCGAGCGCCGGCTCTCGCGGGGGCGCGCGGGAGTTCCGGCGGCGGTGGGGCTCCTTCATCGCGAGTGCCCCGCGCACCGCCTACCGGCTCACGAAGCAGCAGCTCACGCAGCCACGGCTACGGGCGCTCGTGATCGCGCTCGCGATCCCGGATGCCGAGGTCGCGGCCGCGGTTCGCGCCGCGATCGCGCACGCCGGCGAGCCGCCCGAGCGCACGCTGGTCGTCACCGATGCGCTGGGCGCGCTCGCGGAGCTCCGCGAGCTCGACACGGGCATCGAGCACCTGCCGCGCCGCGGATCGCGCCAGGCCGAGCTCGCCGGCGCGGACTACGAGGCGTTCGCGCGCCGCCGGCTCGAGCTGATCCGGGCCGAGCGCCCGGCCCCGCGCCGCGTCGTGGTGGCGCCGGGAGGGTGGGCCCCTCCGGTACCCTGAGGGCGTCGCCATGGAGGCTTCGACACCCGTAAAACCGCTTGATCAAGCGGCGCCGGGCGCTGCACCGCGCGCCGTTGCGCTGCCGAACCTGATCGTGATCGGGGCGCAGAAGTGCGGGACGAGCGTACTTCACTACTACCTCAGCCTTCACCCGGAGGTCTCGATGTCGAGGCCGAAGGAGCTCAACTTCTTCATCGAGGAGCGCAACTGGCCGCGCGGCACGGACTGGTACGCGGGCCACTTCGACGCCGAGGCGAAGGTGCGCGGCGAGGCCTCGCCCAACTACAGCGCATTCCCGCAGCACCAGGGGGTGCCGGAGCGGATGCACTCCGTGGTCCCCGACGCGAAGCTGATCTACATGGTCCGCGACCCGCTCGAGCGGATCGCCGCCCACTGGGTCCACAACTACGCGAAGCGACGTGAGAAGGGGACGCTCGCCGAGACGCTCCTTCATCCGAACACCTCGTACGTGACCCGGTCGAAGTACGCGATGCAGCTCGAGCGCTTCCTCGCCCACTACCCGAAGGAGCGGATCCTCGTCTTCCAGCAGTCCGAGCTTCGCTACGGGCGGATGGAGACGCTGCGGCAGGTGTTCGAGTTCATCGGCGTGGATCCGGACTTCACCCACCCCCGGTTCGAGCAGGAGCGCCACCAGACCTCCGGTAAGACGCGCGCGACGCGGCTCGCGGTGAAGCTCGAGAGGATGGGCCGCAGCCGCCGCGGCCGCCTCTTCCCGACGAACTTCTGGCTCCTCCTCGACGACCGGCTGCCGCTCCGCCGGCAGATCAAGCGCCCCGACGTGAAGGCGGCGCTGCCGCCGGACACGCTGGCCGAGCTTCGCGCCGATGCCGAGCGGCTTCGCGAGCTGACCGGCCGCGACCTCTCGAACTGGAAGATCTGGGACGCCTGAGCGGGCGCAGCCCGCCGAGGGCACGCTGATGCCCAAACAGAAGTCCAACAAGCAGCGCCACGCCCATCCCGGCGGATCGGGGGCGGTCCTCGGCGTCCGCGTGCTGCGGAACTCCTCCGTCCAGGCCGTTTCGCTCGTCGTCGGCAACGTGATGCAGCTCGTCTCGGTGATGGTCGTCGCCGCGTTTTTGGGGCCGAGCGAGATGGGGCGCTTCGCCCTGCTCACCTTCCTCGCCAGCCTGGTTACGCAGCTCGCCTCGCTGCTCGTCAAGCCGGGCACGGTCCGGCGCACGTTCGGCGGCGGCGACGATGACGACGACGACGACGATGACGACGACGAGGTCTCGAGCTCGCCGCCGCACACGCTCGGCGCCGGGCTCGCGTGGGCGATCGTGCTCGGGGTGATCGCCGCCGGCCTGATCTACGTCTTCCGCCGCCCGGTCGCCGACGTCCTGCTCGGCGACCCCGAGGACGAGGGCCTCGTCGCCCTCGCCGGGCTCCTGGCCGGCGCGATGCTCGTCTTCAAGATCTGCGACATCACGCTCTGGCTCGAGCGCCGGCCGACCGCGTTTTTGATCTCCGACACCTCGAGGCCACTCCTCGGGCTCGCCGTGCTGACTGCGCTGCTCGCCACCGGCTCGGGCGTCGAGGGGGCGGTGCTCGGGACGCTCATCGGAACCGCCGCGGCGGGACTCGTCGGCCTCTTTTTGCTGCGCGGCAGCTTCGAGCCGAACTTCGATCTCGGCGAGATCAAGCAGATCATCCTGCGCGGCCGCTACCGGGCGCCGATCGTGATGTCGTTCTGGCTGATCCAGAACGCCGACATCTTCATCCTCTCGCGGTTCGTCGACCACGACCAGATCGGCATCTACCACCTCGCCTCGCGGCTCGGCTTCGTCGTCTCCTTCGGCCCGCAGGGCTTCCGGATGGCGATGCGCCCGCTGCGCAAGTCCGCGATGTGGGACGCCTTCCACGACCAGTACGGAAAGCAGACGGCCGGCGGCCAGCTCCTCGCCTACTTCACGCTCGTCTGCATCCTCGCGGTGCTCGCGATGGTGCTCGCGGGCAAGGCGCTGGTCGACGCCGCGCCGGCCTCCTACGCGGCCGCGGCGAGCCTCATCCCGCTCACCGCGCTCGCCTTCGTCGGGCCGGCGATGTACCGCACGGTGAATCAGAACGTCAATATCCCGAACAAGCGGCCGCTCTTCATCGGCGGGGTGGTCGCCGCCGCGGCGATCTTCATCGGCATCACCTGGGCGCTCGCCGGGACGATCGGCGTCTATGCCGCGCCGGTCGGGATGATCGTCGGCTTCGGGACCCCGACCCTCCTCCTGTTCCTGAAGGGCCAGTTCGGCAACAAACCGCTGTTCTTCCCCTACCGCGAGGTGGGCACGGCTGCGCTGCTGGCGGCGGCGATCGGCGGCGGCGCGCAGCTCCTGCCCGAGACGAACCCGATCATCGACCTCGTGATCGCCGGTGCCCTGTGCCTGCTCTGGATCGTCCTCCTCGTGCCGCTGCACGCGATCCCGCCCCAGCACTGGAAGCCGCTCATCCACATGATCCGCTCCTTCCGCCGCGGCACCCCGGCGAGCTTCCGCCCGCGCAAGGGGCTGCGAAGCCTCGACCAGCCGACTCGCGACGAGCTCCGCGCCGCTGTGATCGGGCGGCTGTCGCGCAACCGCCTGCTGCCGAGCGCCGGCGACGAGGGGCTGCGGCTCGTGCGCGCGGTCAGGCGCGTGGCCGACACGGGCGGGATCCCGGTCGCGGAGTCCGCGAGCTACGACGCCGAGACGGCGGTCTTCCTGTTCGAGGAGGCCTCGACCGCGGTTCGCAACGCGAGCATGCGCCGGCTGCTCGCCGCGGACGCCGATCCCA
>DATHAL010000064.1:0-3181 GCA_035296705.1 Solirubrobacterales bacterium | reverse complement strand
GAGATTGCCGGTGTAGTCCTCGATCGGCGAGACGTCGTCGATCGTCTCGCGCAATCCCCCCTTCTGGGTGTCGACGAGCCAGTCGAACGACCGGCGCTGGATGTCGATCAGGTTGGGAAGCTCGAGGCGGTTCTGCAGGCGTGCGAAGCTGCGGCGCTGAGGCGCGTCAAGGGCCAAGGCGAGGACTCCTTCGGTTGTCGCGGCGGGGCGAGCGGAGAGGCAAAGCGCGACCCCTCAAAATAGCACAAGCGGTCTGGCTCCCGTCTGGGAGAAGCGCGCCACCGGATCACGGGGCGACTGCGGCCGTCACGGACCCCGTCCCGAGGCTCCGCGGATATGTGGCGGGGCGTCTGCTCGAGAGACGGCTTCGACTATGGGCCGGCTCGAAACTCTAGCGGGTGGGCGCCCGTGCCACGTCCGTCCGCAGCGGGTCGCGGATGGATTCGCGGCCCGCGCGCGCCGGTGGCGGCCCGGAAGGACGATCTCCGGGCGGGTCGAAGCAGGAACCGCCATGGGGACGCCCGCCTCCGGTAGCCCCGCCTCGGGGCCGAAGGTCGAGCAGGACCTCGACTTCCAACGGCGCGAGTGGACCTTCCAGAGGATCGGCTGGGCCGTGATGCTCGCGATCGTCGTCGTGGGGCTCCTCGGGCTGTTCGCCACCGGGCCCCTCAGCCGCACCACGGTCACCAACGCCGACCGCACGCTGCGCGTCTCGTTCGAGGGCTTCACGCGCTTCGGAGCGCCGACCCAGCTCGTGATCGACGTGCCGCCCGGGGCGATCGGCGGCGGAGAGGCGAGGATCGCGCTGAGCCGCGACTACCTCACCGCCTTCCAGGTCCAGGCCGTCGCCCCCGAGGCCGAGCGCGTCGAGGCCGCGGGTGCCGACCTCGTCTACGTCTTCAAGGTCGATCAGGGGTCGGGGCTCGAGGCGACGTTCAACCTCCAGGCGGACGAGCGCTGGCGGAAGTCGGCCGTGGTCCGCGTCCCCGAGCGGCCCCCGGTCTCGTTTGGCCAGTTCGTCTACCCGTGACCCGCACCTGACCGCCGGAGGTACTCGCCATGGAGGCCAGCCAGCAGGCGCTGCTCCGCGATGACTTCTCCGTCCTGAACGCCCTCCTGGTGATCGTGACCCTGGTCGGCCTCCAGATCCTCTTCGACTCGGTGGGACAGCGCTGGAAGCGGTTCGGAAGGGTGATCGACGGCTCTCCCGTGGTCGTGCTCGAGGACGGCCGGCCCCTGAGCGACCGGCTCAAGCGCGCCCGCGTCGACGAGGCGGACATACTCGAGCAGGCGAGGCGCTCGCAGGGGATCGACTCGCTCGATCAGATCAAGTACGCCGTCCTCGAGCGCGGCGGCGGGATCTCGGTGATCCCCAAGAGCTCGGCCTGAGTCGCGGCGAGCGGCGACGGCGCAGGTGGTCCCGCGACCCCCGGGCCCAGCCGCGCTCAGGCCGCCTTGCGCAGATCGCGCTCGGGATCGATCCCGTGCCGGCGGCCGAGCTCGCGCAGATCGGCGGTCAGCGGCCAGCGGTCGGGCGCGGGATCGCCGTCGTGCTCGGGGCTGGCGCCCTTGAGCGCCATCGAGCCCGTGTTGTCGCCGATCGCACGGACCTCGGCCACCTCCTCGGCGGTGAGCGGCGACTCGGCGGGGACGGCGGCGAGGTCGGCGCGCTTGGCCTCGACGGGGCGAGCGCCGGCGCCGGGCTCCTGGATCAGCGTCGGGACGACGCACTCGACCGCCTCGTGCGCACGGTTCCACGCGCACGCGAGCGCGAGCGGCGTGAGACCGTGGCGGTCCGCGATCGGGCGCATCCGGTCGAGCTTGTCGCGACCGCGCTCGATCCAGCCCGCGGGCCGGAACGACCGATGGTCGCCGGCCGGCAGCTCCGCGCCCGGAAGCAGGTCGTCGTGGAACAGGCCGCCGTAGTCGACGACCCGGGTGATGACCTTGACGCCGTGGCGGGCGGCGGCGGGCAGCACCAGCTCGCCCGGCCACGGCTCGAGCGGATTGAGGATCACCATCGCCCAGTCGATCCGGTCGCCGAAGCGCTCGAGGCACTCGATGGTGTCGAGCGTGAAGCCGTTGGCCGGTCCGGGGGCGATGCCGAGACCGTCGGCGAGACCCTCGGCCTGGAGCGCGGCGAGGCCGTCCCAGACCGCCTCGCTCGTGTAGCCGGTGCGGTCGGGGTTGTGGAGGAGCAGGAGGTCGAAGCGATCGGCGCCGAGCCGCTCGAGGCTGCGCTCGGTCGCCACGCGCAGGTAGCCGGCGTACTCGTCGGGGCCACGCAGCGAGCGGTCGGTGAAGCGCGGGAAGCCCTTGGTCCCCGTGCGCTCCCCGGCGTAGAAGTCGTGGCCGATCGCTCCCACGAGCGCGTAGCCGTCGCGGTCGAGACCGGCGAGCGCTCGGCCGAGCGCGCGGTCGGCGTCGCCCTGGCCGTAGGCGTCGGCGGTGATGACCGTGCGGATGCGCTCGTCGGGTCGCAGGAGCGCGGTCAGGCGCTCGTCGTCGAGCGGCTCGCCGAAGCGCATGAAGCGCCCGCCGCTCCACGTGCCGAGCGCGGTGTGCGTGGGCTCGGGCATCGTCGGAGGATGCTAGTTCGCCCGCCCCGGCTAGAGTCGCGCCGATGAGCGGCCGCGCCTCCTCCCTCGTACGTCGCGTCCCCCTCGCCCGCGCGCGCGAGCGCTGGTTTCGGCCGGCGACCTCCTACTGGCGGCCCGAGCTGTACGAGCGCTACTTCACGCGTACGCCGGTCGGCACGCTCCTGCGCCGGCGCGACGACCGCATCGTCCTCCCGGCGCTCGACCGCCTGCTCGAGCCGGGGCACGCGGTGCTCGAGCTGGGAGCGGGCACCGGCCACTACACCGTGCGGGTCGCGCGGCGGGCGGCCCGGGTCGTGGCGCTCGACGGCGCCCCCCACATGGTCGACTACGTCCGCGCGCGCGCGGAGCGCGAGGGACTCGCGAACGTCGAGGCCGGC
Organism: Solirubrobacterales bacterium; assembly: GCA_035296705.1. GTDB lineage: Bacteria > Actinomycetota > Thermoleophilia > Solirubrobacterales > 70-9 > WHSW01. Next base: position 204 of record DATHAL010000064.1, on the reverse strand, counting down.
GCCGGCCGCCTGCCGGACGGGCTCGAGGCGACGGGGCCCTTCGACGGCGTCGTCTGCCTCGGCGTGCTCGGGTACGTCGAGGACCTCGAGGGCTCGCTGCGGGCGCTCGCCGGGCAGCTGCGACCCGGCGGGTGGGCAGTCCTCAGCATGCCCCCGCGAACGCTCGAAGGGCGCGTGCACGTCGCCTTCGAGCTCGCGGGCCGC
>DATHAL010000063.1:0-12484 GCA_035296705.1 Solirubrobacterales bacterium | reverse complement strand
GCGGTCGAGCCGGGAATCGACGTCTCGCGGTTCAACGCGGACATCAACTGGGCCGCCGTCGCCGGCGACGGGATCACCTTCGCGTTCGTGCAGGCGAGCCGCGGCTCCGGCGACGACTGTGCCGTGAAGCCGCAGCGCTGCGGGCGCGACGGCCTGTACAACGCCAACTACGAGGCGGCGCGCGAGGCGGGGATCCGGGTCGGCGCCTACCATCGGGCCTTCGCCGGCGGCGTCGGGCGCCGCGGCATCACGACCGACGCGGTGGCCGAGGCGCGCGTGTTCATTAAGTCGGTCCGTGAGCTTCACGAGGGCGACCTCCTCCCGGCGCTCGACGTCGAGACGCCGTTCGCCGGCCTGCGCCCTGCGCAGCTGCGCCGGTGGGTGCGGATCTGGCTCGCGCGGGTGAAACGCGGTCTCGGTGAGCGGGCGATCATCTACACGAACCGGTCGAGCTGGGGCGCGACGGGCGACACGACGGAGTTCGCGCTCGCGGGGCACGCGCTCTGGGTCGCGCATTGGGGCGTGAGCTCACCGCTCGTCCCCGCGGTCAACTGGGCCGGCAAGAGCTGGTCGGTGTGGCAGTGGACGAGCGACGGCGAGGTCGCCGGAATCGACGGGCGCGTCGATCGCGACCGGCTGCGCGGCGGCTTCGGCCCGCTCACCGTCGACTGATCGCCGGCGCGCTCACACCCTTTCGAACACGAGCCGGAAGTGATCCAGGAGCTCGCGCTCGAAGCAAACGCTGTTGGCGCTCACCCCGCTCGCGAACGCGAGGCGGAAATCGCGGCTCGTCAGGTAGCGCGGCACGAGCCGTGCCTTCATCAGCGTCTTGCGGACGCTCGGCTGCGCGAAGCGTGCCCGCCATTGCTTGATCGTCTCGATGTAGTCGAGCCTGCCGCTCGAGCTCTCGACGAGCCGGAACCGCGGCTTCGCGCAGGCGATGATCTGCTCGCTTCCGAACGGCAAGAACGACCCCGGGAACTGGCGCTGCATGAGCGCGAGGTACCACCGGTCCGAGTCGCGCGGCGCGTCGATCGAGACCTCGTCCGGATCGATCATGTTGCGACCGAAGACCATCGTCTGGAGGTAGAAGCGGCCACGGTCGGGCAGGAGCCCGGCCACGTTTGAGAACAGGCCGCGGTAGATCTCGTCCTGGCGGCCGGCCCGGAACTCCTCGGGCGAGCAGAAGTGCTCGAAGGCGCCGAGGCTGGCGACCGCGTCGAAGGGGCCGAAGCTGTCCACCGTCACGGCGCGGGCGTCCTCGATCCGGGCGTCGAGGCCGTTGCGGCGGCAGGCCTCGGCCTGGGCCGAGGAGAGGGTCACGCCGAGCCCGGTGGCGCTTCGACCGCGGATGAAGTTGAGGAGCGGCCCCCAGCCGCAGCCGAGGTCGAGCACCCGGCGACCCGATTCGACTCCGATCGATTCCGCCACGTACTCGTGCTTTCGCGCCTGCGCCTGCTCGAGCGTCAGCGAGAAGTCGCCGTCGTACTTGGCGCCGGAGAAGTCCGCCATCTCGCCCAGGCTGAGCCTGAAGATGCGGTCGATGAGCGAGTAAGTGAACTCGAGGTCAGTGCGGTCGGCCACCGGGGCACGGTAGTCGAACCCGCGCGTGACCGCGGGCGCGCGATACGGTTCGCGCGTCGTGGTTTCGGGGACCAAGGCGAAGGCGGCGATCGTCGCCCTGATCGTGCTCGCGCTCGGGGCGCTGGGCTCTTCCTCGGCCGCCGATCCGCCGCGGGCGAAGCGCGATCCCCTCCGCGAGGTGCTCTTCGTCGGCAACAATTGGGACGGCACGGCGGACGTGATCCGCGTCCACCACGGTTTCAAGCGGCTCGCGCGGATCGACATCATCCCGGACATCGACGAGCGGATGGCGGAGATCGCCGGCGATCCCGTCCGCCTCGGCTACTTCCTGGGCATTCGCCAGCTCATCGGCGAGGGCCACGACCAGTTCGTCGACGACATGTTCACGACCAGGGACGGGCGCCTGCTCATCGTCTCACGGCCGAGCCTCGCCGACGTGGTCGGGATCGACCTCGCGAGCGGCGAGATCGCGTGGCGCTTTGTGGTCGACGGGCAGCGCTCCGACCACATGGCGATGTCGCCCGACGGCACGCAGGTCGCGGTCTCGGCGTCCACGGGGAACGTCGTCCACGTCCTCGACTCCCACACTGGCGAGGAGGTCGGGCGCTTCCCCTCCGGCGACTCGCCGCACGAGAACAACTACTCCGCCGACGGCAGGCGGATCTACCACGCCAGCATCGGTTTCGTCTACACGCCTGCGGACCAGCCGGAGCTCGACGCGACCAAGGGCGAGCGGTGGTTCGAGATCGTCGACGCAAGGACGTTCCAGGTGCTCGAGCGAATCGACATGGGCGAGAAGCTCGCCGAGGCCGGCTACCCGGAGATGAGCTCGGCCGTGCGCCCGATGGCGCTTTCGCCCAACGAGCGCTTCGTCTACTTCCAGGTCTCCTTCTTTCACGGATTCGTCGAATACGACTTCAAGCGCGACCGTGTGCGGCGGGTGGCCGAGCTCCCGAACTTCGTCCCCGACATGCCACGCGAGCAGTACCTGCTCGATTCCGCGCATCACGGCATCGCGATGAACCCCGAGGGCAAGCGCCTGTGCGTCGCGGGGACGATGGACGACTACGCGGCGGTGGTCTCGCGGCGCACCTTCAGATACAAGCTGATCCGCGGCGGTGTGAAGCCCTACTGGGTGACGAACAGCGCCGACGGGCGCTACTGCTTCATCTCCTGGTCCGGGAGCGACTCGATCTCCGCGGTCTCCTACAGGAAGCGCAAGGTGGTCGCCACCGTCCCGGTGGGCGACCACCCGCAGCGCATGCGGATGGGCGTCGTGCGCCGCAGCTGGCTGCGCGCGCGTCCGGGCGTCTGATCAGGCGGTTGCCGGCTCCTCGGCGACCGCCGGTCCGAACGGCGCGGGGCGCGGCGTCGGACGAGGCGGCGGCGAGCGCCGAGCCGCCCGCGAAGAGCGCGGCGCCCGTGATCAGACAGCGGCGCCGTCCGAAGATGTCCGCGATCCTGCCGGCCGCGATCAGAAGCGCCGCGAACGGGATGTAGAAGGCGGTCACCGTCCACTGAAGCTCGGCCAGCGAGGTGTCGAAGTCGCCGTGGATGGTCGGCAGCGCGACCACGATCGCGGCGGTCGGAAGCTGGACGATGCCCGCCGCCGCCACCATGGCGATCAGCGTCTCCGTCCGCGCCCGGGAGCTCACGGCGGCCATCGTAAGCCCACCGGCCCGACGATCGATCCAGGGCCCTCAGGCCGGTGGACCCGCCGCGATCCGCGCGCGCATCTCCTCGGGCGAGCCGCGAAACCAGCCGAGCTTCTCGATCCACCAGGTGAGGCCGACGTCTGCGTAGGAGTCGATCCGGGCCGCGTCCGGGCCGTCGGTCTGCCCCTCGATCACGACGTCCAATGGCTCGTCGCCCGGGCGCTGCGAGCGCGTGTAGGCGACGATCTCGGCGAGCTGCCCCGGGCTCATCGTCTCGGCGCGGCCGACGTCGCGGCGCGTGGGAAAGACGCCGTCCCAGCGTGCCGCACGGCGAAAGGGCGGCCGCGCAGGCCATCGGCCTGCGATCCAGATTGGGATTCGCGGGCGCTGGAGCGGCGTCGGCAGGAAGCGGGCGCTCCGCACCACGTGGTGGACGCCGTCATAGGAGAACGGCTCGCCGGTCCAGAGGCCGGCGACGATCTCGAGCGCCTCGTCGAGCCGCGCCGCGCGCACGCGCGGGTCGGCGTCCTCGCCGAACGCGGCGAATTCCTCCTCGGCGAGCGATCCGAGACCGGCGCCAAAGCGCAGTCGGCCCCCCGAGAGGACGTCGAGCGACGCCGCCTCACGCGCGACCTTCCACGGACGCCGGCGGGCGAGGGCGCAGACCATCACGCCGAGCGCGATCCGCTGCGTGCGGTCAGCGAGCCCGGCCACCGCGATCCACGGGTCGGCGACCGGCGCCTCGGGTTCCCGGTAGGCGAGGTGGTCCCAGACGAAGACGCCGTCCCAACCCGCAAGCTCGGCCTCGTGGCCGAGCTCAACCAGCAGGGCTGGGTCCCCGTATTCGCGGACGTTCGGCAGGCCGACCGCGAACTTCACGCTGGACGCGGACTAGCGGGCGCTCTGGCGACGCAGGCGCGTGGCCGCGTCGATCGTGACTGCGGCGAGCAGGACGGCTCCCGTGATCATGAACTTGACGTCGGAGTCGAGCCCGAGCAGGTCCATCCCATTCGAGATCGAGCCGATGACGATCGCGCCTAGCAGCGCCGACCAGACGAAGCCGCGGCCGCCGAACAGGCTGGTGCCCGCGACAACGGGCCCCGCGATCGCCAGCAGCAGCAGGTCCTGCCCGCCTGACTGCTGGTTCACCGACAGCAGGCGCGAGGCGGCCAGCACTCCGCCCGCCGCCGCCAGCGTCGAGGCGATCACGAAGACGCTCAGCCGGATCCGCCGGATGCGTATCCCGGCACGCCGCGCGGCCTCTGCGTTTCCGCCGACCGCAAAAATGTGACGCCCGTACCGGGTCCGCTCGGTGACGAACGTGAAGGCGATCATGAGCACGATCACGATCACGGCGGCGAGCGGCACGCCGCGGTCCGCGTTGAGGATCAAGACGGCGGCAACGATCGCCGCTGCGACGAGCACGATTCGGGCGACGGCGCCACCGAACGGCTCGACGCCCAGGCCGGTGCTCTCCCGACGTCTGCGCGCCATGAGGACGCTGCCCGCGTAAGCCACGATGCCGGCAATCCCGAGGATCCACCCCACGGCCGGATCGAAGAACGTGGACGTGAGGTCCGTGATGATGTTCGGCGGCAGGTTGATCGAGCCGGTGTCGCCGAGCACCCAGAGCAGCGCTCCCTGCCACCCCAAGAGGCCGGCGAGCGTGACCACGAACGACGGGATCCCGAACGCGGTGATGACGAATCCCTGGAAGAGGCCGATCGCCGCGCCCACCGCGAGCGCCGCAAGGATCGCGATCACGGGCGGCCAGCCGTGCTGGACGCTGAGCACCGCCATTACAGACGCCGCCAGGCCGCTCACGACGCCGACGGACAGGTCGATCTCACCGAGCAGGAGCACGAGTACGACGCCGATCGAGATCGTCGCTACGGCGGCTATCTGAAGCGTCAGGTTCGAGAGGTTGACGGCGGAGAGGAAGCGGTCGTTGGCGATCTGGAAGATCGTCCAGATCACCGCTATTCCGAGCAGGACGCGGACCGAGGCAAGCTCACCGCGGGCGAGCCGGCGGAGGGCGGCGGTGACGGAGAACGGCTTTTGCTCGTCCTCGATCGCCTGGGGTATCGGGGCGGGCGCGGTCGTGCTCATAGTGGCGTCTCCTCGGTAGGCCGCTCGTCGGTGCCGAACTCGGCTCCCGTGATCGCGGCGACGATCTCCTCCTGGCTCGACCGCCCGATGTCGAACATCCCCGCCATCCTCCCCAGCCGCAGCACCGCGGCCTTGTCCGCGACCTGGAAGACGTCGGCTAGGTTGTGGCTGATCACGATCACCCCTAGGCCCTGCTCCTTGAGCCGCTTGATCAGCTCCAGGATCTGGCGCGTCTGAACTACCCCGAGCGCCGCCGTCGGCTCGTCGAGAAGCACGATCTTCGGCTCGCCGAGCATCGAGCGGGCGATCGCGACGGCCTGGCGCTGGCCGCCCGAGAGCAGCTCAACATCGGTCCGGACGCTTCTGATCGTGGTCACCCCGAGCGTGCCGAGCAGCTCCATCGACTTCTGCTCCATCGAGGTCTCGTCGAGGACCACGTGGCCTCCGTTGGAGGCCTCCTGCCCCAGGAACAAGTTGGCGACGATGTCCAGGTTCTCGCACAGGGCGAGGTCCTGGTAGACGGTGGCGATCCCGAGCGTCGTCGCATCCTGCGGGCTCGAGAGGCTCACCGGCTGACCCTGGAAGAAGGCGTCGCCGGTGTCCGCCGGCTGCACGCCCGCGATCGCCTTCACCAGGGTCGACTTGCCGGCCCCGTTGTCGCCGACGAGGCCAATCACCTCGCCGGCGTGGAGCTCGAGGTCGACTCCCTTGAGCGCCTCGACCGGGCCAAAGCTCTTCGTGAATCCCTTCAGCGCGAGGAGAGGCTCGCCGCCTCCGGTCTTCGGACTGGAGCTCTGCGTCATCTCTTCACCTCTCCTCGCGCCTCGGGGTCTGATCGACTACTGGATCCCTGCGTCCTTGCAGGCCTGCGCGTACTGTTTCGTGCAGATCTCCTGCGGGCTCCAGTAGTCGTCGGCGATGATCGTGTCCTTGACGTTGTCCTTGAACACGGGGATCGTCTTGTTGATCGCCGTCGGCACGTCCTCGGTGCCGTTGTCCTCGGACCCGTTGATGATGCCCTCGGGCGGGTCTTGGCCCTGGGCGACGGCGACCGCGAGCTCGGCGGCGTCGTCGGCGAGCGGCTTGATCGGCTTGTAGACCGTCATGTACTGCTCTCCGGCGAGGATCCGCTGGATCGCGGCCAGCTCGGCGTCCTGGCCCGTGACCGGGATGGTCTGCGGGTCGAGCCCGGCGCCCGTCAGCGCCGCGATCGCACCACCTGCGGTGCCGTCGTTCGCGGCGTAGACACCCTTGAACCCGTCCTCGCCAAGCGCCGTGATCGCCTGCTCCATCTCACGCTGAGCGTTCTCAGGCAGCCAGTCGGGCGTGTCGTACTCCTTCGCGACCTCGATCCCCTCCTTGTCGAACACGGACGATGAGCCCTCCTTGAAGAGCTTCGCGTTGTTGTCCTTCGGATCACCGTTGATCTGGACGATCGGGCCGGTCGGGTTGCCGTCGTCGGCGAGCTTCTTCGCCAGCGCCTGGCCCTGCTGGACCCCGACCTCCTGGCTGTTGAACTCGACGTAGTAGTCGAGATCGGCTTCGAGGATCAGCCGGTCGTAGCTGATCACGGGGATGCCCGCGTCCTTGGCGCGCTGCACCATTCCCGCCGCCGCCGTGGAGTCCACCGGATCGAGGACCATGACATCCACGCCCTCGGTGACCGCGGCCTCGACCTGCGACTGCTGCTTCGTCGGATCCTGGTCAGCGTTCTGGTAGAAGATGTCGCAGTCTGGACAGAGCTCCTCGACCTTCTGCTCGAAGAGCGGTTTGTCCTGGGTCTCATAACGGGCCGTCTGCGTCTCGGGCAGCAGGAACGCGATCGTGCCACCTCCGCCCGAGCTGCCGCCGTCGTCGTCATCGTCGCTACCGCACGCGGCCAGACCGAGCGCGGCGATGACTCCGACGACCGCGAGCAACAGGAGCCGCGTTCGCTTCATCGCGTCCATCAACGAGTTCCTCCTCTTGGGATTTGTATCGCTTCCATCTCCGATTCCTTCCTCTCTCTGGGCTCCGCTTGCGCGACCCCCTGTTTTCACTTCAGATTCCACGTTGCTAAGCGGCCTCCTCGACCAGTTCCGCGTCGGCGAACCGCTCCGACTCGTGCATGACCAGGGCCAGCGCGCCGAGCATCTCGGCGCGGTCGCCAAGCACGCCGCCCACCATTTCCAGCTCAGCGACCGCGCTCGGCACCGCCGTCCTGCGCACGACGTCGCGCAGCGGATCGAGGAGCGCGTCGCCGGCCGCGGCCAGATCACCGCCGACGATCACGCACTCCGGGTTGAGGATGTTGCAGAGGTTCGCCACCGCCACCCCGATCGCCCTGCCCGCGTCTCCGACGAGCCGGCGAGCGGCGGGATCGCCGGCGGCGCAGAGGTCGAGCAGCTGCCTGGTCGAGACGCGCTCGCCCCGGCTCGCTGCGAGCAGGTCGGCGACCGCGCGCGAGGAGGCGAGCGTCTCGAGGCAACCGCGGTTTCCGCAGCGGCAGACCGGTCCCGACTCGGAGAGCACCATGTGGCCGATCTCACCGGCGGTCCCGGAGACGCCGTGCTGGAGCTTTCCGCGCGAGATGAGGCCGGCCCCGATGCCCGAGGAGACCTTGATGTAGACGACGTCCGCGCGCCCTTTGGCCGCGCCCCAGGCGTACTCCGCCAGCGCTCCGAGGTTGGCGTCGTTCTCGACCTCGACCGGCAGGCCGAGGCGGGCGCTCGCCTCACCTGCGGCGTCGACGCCGACCCAGCCCGGAAGGATCGACGACTCCTGCACCGAGCCGCTGATCCTGTCGATCGGCGCCGGTAGGCCCATTCCCGCGCCGATCACGTGGTTGCGGTCCGTGCCGGATTCGGAGAGCACTCGATCGACGAACTCGGCGGCGCGGTCGAGGCCGTCGGTCGCAGAGTGGTCCACGTCGAGCTCGCACCAGGTCTCGGCGAGCACCGAGTGGGAGAGGTCGGAGACCGCCACCCGCAGATGGCGGTGGCCGAAGTCGATTCCGAGCGCGACTCCTGCCGAGCGGTTGAGCGAGACCATCACGGGCGGGCGGCCGGCGTGCACCTCCCCGGCGGGCTGACCGTCTCGCTCACCGGCGAGGCCAGCATCGAGCAGGTCGGCGACGATCGTCGAGATCGTCGAGCGTGAGAGGCCGGTGATCCGAGCGAGCTCCGCGCGGCTGGCGACGCCGCGTTCGCGCAGGGCATCGATCACACGCTTCCTGTTGCCCTCGCGCAGCGAGGCCAACGAGCCACTCCTCCTCCTCACAGTGTGAAATCAATTCCACACTGGCACCCACTTTGTCAAGGCTTAGGTCAAAGGTCCGTGTTAAGACGACGTTTTTTGTGCAGCACCGAACGAAACCCGCTGGCGTCAGGCCTGCTTTGGCTCGATCTTCGGCAAGACTCGACCGAACGACTCAGAAGATGTGTGGAAACGGGGCGGACGGGCGGCGGACGCCCCCGGGCCGCCGATAATGACCCGCGTGCGCATCCTCCTCGTCACCCAGATGTGGCCGAGTCCCGAGAACCCCGACCTTGGCAGCTTCCTCGTGCCCGTCCGCCGCGAGCTCGAGCGCCTCGGCCACGAGGTGGAAGTTGCGGCGATCAGCCGGCGCGGCGGCCCGCCGACGAAGTACGCGCGGCTTGCGATCGACGCGGGGCGCGCCGCCCGCCGCCGGCGGCCCCACGTCGTCTTCGCTCACTTCCTTTTTCCGACCGGCGCCGCCGGTGTGTTTGCGGCGCGCGCGGCGCGCGCGCCCCTCGTCGTCATGGCGCACGGCCAGGACGTCGCCAACGTCGGCGCAATCCGCGGCGTGCGCGCCGCCACCCGCTGGGTCGTCGATCACGCCTCCGGGGTGATCGCCAACTCGACCTGGCTCGCTGAGCGGCTCGCCGCTGCGGCGCCCGCCGCGCCGGCGAAGACGGAGGTCATCGATTGCGGCGTGGACCTCGAGGCATTCGCGCCGCGCCCGGCCGCCGAGGCGCGCGCGAAGCTCGGCTGGGGAGGCGACGGCCCTGCATTCGTCTGCGTCGGCTCGCTGATCGAGCGCAAGAACGTGATTCGCCTTGCCGACGCGTTCGACGCCCTCGGGGACGGGCGGCTCGCGTTCGTCGGCGACGGCCCGCTCGGGCCGGCGCTCGAGGGGCGAGCGCGCATCACGCTCACGGGCCGCGTGGCGCAGGCGGAGGTGCCTGGCTGGGTCGCCGCGGCCGACGTCCTTTGCCAGCCCTCACTGGTCGAGCCGTTCGGTCAGGCGACCCTCGAGGCCCTCGCGATGGAGCGAAACGTCGTCGCCACGGCCGTCGGCGGCCCGCCCGAGTTCGTGACCCCGGAGTGCGGAGTGCTGGTCGATCCCGAGGACGACGACGGGCTCGCCGCCGCGCTCGAGCGCGCCGCGGCGCTTCCCGTGCCCAACCCCGTCGCCCGGGTCGCCGCGGCCGAGCATGACGTCCGCCGGCAGGCGGCGCGGATGGCGGAGGTTTTAGAGCGCGCCGTCGCGCGCGTTTGAGGCCGCGGCGGCCTCAGTCGAGCCGCGCCGGGACGCCGAAGTTCTCGAACGTGACCGCGAGCCGCTCCGGGTCGATCGGCTCCTCGGGGAAGCGCCGGTAGGACTCCGGATCGTCGCTCTCCGTCGAGCGGCAGATGAAGGCGGTGACGTCGCTGATCCGCTCACCGCGCAGCGTGAGCACGTTGAGGGCGAACGGCAGGTAGGCACCCGCCTCGTCGTCCCACTCGTAGTAGGCCAACGCCGGCTGGCCGTTCGCCTGCACGTAGATGTGGCGCCACTTCCACTCCCCCGACAGCGGGCCGACCTCGAGGAACCCCCGGAGCGCCTCCGTCCCTCGGTACCAGCTCGCGAGCGGCGGCATCGCGAAGCACGCATCCTCGGTCAGCATCTGGACGACACCCTCGATGTCGCCGCGGTCCCAGGCGTCGATGTAGTTCTCGACGACCTGTCGGACGCCATCGTCGCCCAGCGCGCGCAGTGTCTCCTGCTGGCTCTGGTCGGGCAGCCGGTCGTCGATCGTCGCGCGCGCCCGCTGAAGCGCGCTGTTCACCGAGGCGGTCGTGGTGCCCAGGGTCTCGGCCGCCTCGCGGGCGGAGAAGCCGAGCACCTCGCGCAGGATGAGCACCGCGCGCTGGTTCGGCGGCAGGAGCTGGAGCGCGGCGATGAACGCGAGCTCGAGGCTCTCGCGCTGCTCGTACGTCGCCTCCGGGGCCGCGTAGCCGTCCTCGACGCCGAGCCGTTCGTCGGGATACGGCTCCATCCAGACGTTCTCGACCACCGGGCTCCCCGGGGGCGCGTCGTGCGGGTCCGACGACGGGCCGTAGTCGATCGGCAGCACGCGCTTCGGTCGCTTGTCGATCAGGTTGAGCGACGTGTTGGTCGCGATCCGATACAGCCACGAGCGCAGCGAGCTGCGCCCCTCGAACCGCGCCAATCCGCGCCACGCCCTCAGCAACGACTCCTGGAGCGCGTCCTCGGCGTCGTGGACCGACCCGAGCATCCGGTAGCAGTGCGCGTGGAGCTCGCGGCGGTAGGGCTCGACGAGTCGCTCATAGGAGCCCTCGTCACCGCGGCGCGCGGACTCGAGCAGCTCGCGCTCGAGCGCGGTCGACTGTGGAGCAACCGGTCCCATCCAGTGGCGCAGGTTATCTCGCCGGGCACGATTACTTTCGCTCGCCCGACCGGTCTAAGGGATGGGCCGATGATGCGCGAGCCGCCGAAACCGATCGTCCACCTCGAGCTTCACACAGCGGATGGCGCCGCCGCGAGCGATTTCCTCGCGCGAGCGTGCGGCTGGCGCACCGAGGTCGTCGACCTCTCCCAGGGCTCCTACCGCGCGCTCGACGTCGGCGGCGCCGGGGTCGGCGGCGGCGTCGTCGAGTGCTCGACCACGCACCCGCTGTGGCTGCCCTACGTCGAGGTCCAGCGCATCGACGAGGCGACCGAGCGCGCGAGCGCGCTCGGCGCGCGCGTCCTGCTCGCGCCCCGTGAGGGACCGGCCGGCTGGCGCAGCGTCGTCAGCGCCGCGGCTGGGGGCGAGATCGCCTTCTGGCAGCCGAAGCGCTGATCATCTGAGCGGCGCGAGGCCGCGGAGGCGGATGTTAGGCTCGCGCGCGCCGAGCCGGAGGAAGCGCGCTCGCTCGGTGCGCGTGAGACGGAGGAGGACTGGGTGAAGCTCGTGATCGGCATCGTGCGCCCCGAGAAGGCGAACGAGGTGCTCGAGGCGCTGTACCGCGCCGAGGTGCGCGGGCTCTCGATGAGCCGTGTCCAGGGCCACGGCGGTGAGCTCGACCGCGTCGAGACCTACCGCGGGACCACGGTGAAGATGGGGCTCGCGGAGAAGGTCAGGTTCGAGATCGCCGTCTCGGACGAGTTCGTCGAGCCGACGATCGAGGCACTCTGCGAGGGCGCCCGAACGGGCGACGTCGGCGACGGCAAGATCTTCGTCGTCCCGCTCGAGCGGGTGGTCAGGATCCGCACTGGGGAGACCGACCACGGCGCGGTGACGCCGGTTCGCTCGTGAACGTGGATTTCGGCGTGCTGGCGGCGGCCAAGGTCGACAGCGGCGACACGGCGTGGATGCTCGTCGCCACGGCGCTCGTCCTGATGATGACCCCGGCGCTCGGACTCTTCTACGCCGGGCTGGTGCGCTCGAAGAACACGCTCAACACCTTCATGATGTGCGTGGCGGCGATCGCGGTCGCCACCGTCACCTGGGCGGCGGTCGGCTACTCGCTCGCCTTCGACGGCAGCGGCGACCTGATCGGCGGCCTCGGCAACGCCTTCATGAGCGGCGTCGACTTCGCCCCGCGCGAAGAAGGAACGATCCCGGAGTTGGTCTTTTTCGCCTTCCAGGCGACCTTCTGCATCATCACCGTGGCGCTGATCTCCGGCGCCGTGGTCGAGCGGATGCGCTTCGGCCCGTTCCTGCTCTTCTCGGCGCTGTGGTCGGTGCTCGTCTACGCCGTCCTCGCCCACTGGGCGTTCGGCGGCGGCTGGCTGATCAGCGGCGGGACCCTGGACTTCGCCGGCGGCGTGCCGGTCGAGATGGCGTCCGGGTTCTCGGCACTCGCCGCGGCCTTGGTCGTCGGCGCGCGAAAAGACTACGGTCGCCAGGCGCTCCTCCCCCACAATG
>DATHAL010000062.1:0-9160 GCA_035296705.1 Solirubrobacterales bacterium | reverse complement strand
GCTTCGCGATCCTGCCCTGGCGCATCGGTGAGAAGTCGACCGGGCGGATGTTCTGCGACGTCCAGGTGCCGGGCGGCGAGCCGTACGAGGGCGATCCGCGGTGGATCCTGCGACGGGCGCTTCAGCGCGCCTCGGACCTGGATTCGACCGCTACAACATCGGCCCCGAGCTCGAGTACTTCTACTTCAAGGACTCCGACACGGACGGCCGTCCGCCCGAGGTCCTCGACGAGGGCGGCTACTTCGACCTCACCACGCTCGACGCGGGCTCCGACATCCGCCGCGAGACGATCCTCGCGCTCGAGCAGCTCGGCATCCACGTGGAGTACGCCCACCACGAGGTCGGCCCCTCCCAGCACGAGGTGGACATGCGCTACAAGGACGCGCTCGCGATGTCCGACGACTGCATGACCTATGGGATCACGGTCAAGGAGTACGCGATGAAGTTCGGGATGCACGCGACGTTCATGCCGAAGCCGCTGTTCGGCGAGAACGGCTCGGGGATGCACGTTCACCAGTCGCTCGCCGCCGGCGGCAGGAACGCCTTCTATGACCCGGACGACCAGTACTACCTCTCGCCGACGGCGAAGTCGTTCATCGCCGGCCAGCTTCGCCACGCCCGCGAGATCGCGCCGCTGTTCGCGCAGTGGGTGAACTCCTACAAGCGCCTCGTGCCGGGCTTCGAGGCGCCGGTCTACCTGGCGTGGTCGCGCCGCAACCGCTCGGCGCTGATCCGCGTGCCGCTCTACCACCCGGGGAAGGAGCAGGCCACGCGCGCCGAGCTGCGCTGCCCGGATCCGGCATGCAACCCCTACCTGTGCTTCGCCGGCATGCTGCAGGCCGGCCTCGAGGGAATCGAGCACGGCTACGAGCTGCCCGAGCCGATGGAGCAGAACCTCTACCACCTGACGCCGGAGGAGCGCGCTCAGCGCGGGATCGAGCAGCTCCCCGAGACGCTCGGCGAGGCGATCGAGCTCGCTGCCGAGTCCGAGCTCGTGCTGCGCGTCCTCGGCGAGCACACCTTCAAGCGCTTCATCGAGATCAAGCGCGAGGAGTGGGAGGAGTACCGCGTCCAGGTGACGCCCTGGGAGCTCGAGCGCTTCCTGCCGATCCTCTGAGGCGCGCCCCTGCGCGCTCGGCTCAGCTGGTTCGCTCGCGCAGGTTGCGGATCGCGCGGACGGCCGCCGTCCTCGCGTTGAAGGCGCCGGTCACCGCACGGTCGGTGGCCGAGCCCTGCCTCGGCAGCAGGCCGAGCTGCTGGGCGAGCTCGGCGCCGTTCGTGTACGCGTTGTTCTCGACGATCAGGCCGTCCTCGACCCGGACCATGTCGCAGCCCTCGAGCACGATGCGATCGCCGGTCGGCGCGAGCCCCTGGAAGCGCCCGGGGCCTGTGAACGTGCCGGTGATGCGCCAGCGGCATGCGGCGTTGGGACCGCTCGCGGCGAAGTCGACGATGTCGAAGGTGAAGTCCGGAAATGCCGCGAACATGCCGGCGAAGTACTGCTTGATGCCGTCAGGCGCTGTCAGCTCCGCGAGGCCGTGGATCCGGTCCTTGCCGCCCGGCTTCCACAGCGCCGCCGCTGCGTCGAGGTCGTGCTCGGCGATCGCGTTGAAGTAGGCGCGCGCGACCCGAGCGGTCGTCTTCGGCTTCTGCTCGGCCATCGGCAGCGCAATCTATCCGGCCCCGCGGCGGGAGCGCTCGCTCCCGCGCGGGCTGACCTACCGGACTCAGCCGAGCGTGGCCGCGAGCTCTTTGGGTTCCGTGACCGGCGCCCGGCAGGCGAAGCCCTCGCAGACGTAGGCGGCGGGTCGTCCCTCGACCGCGCGGCGCTCGGTCATCAGCTCCGGCCGTTCGGTCCCCTCGACGCCGCCGGCGAGGACGACGTAGGGCCGCAGCTCCGCTCGTACCACGGCGGCGAGCTCGCCGAGCCCGTCTCCATCCGCCGGCGAGGCGAGCGCCACCTCCCGCACCGGCGCGAGGTGGAAGTCGAGTGCCCGCAGCAGGTGCGCGACCGCGTGCGGGTGCTGGGCGGCGACGCGGGCGAAGAGGCGAAGCACCGAGGCTGCGTGACGCTCGTACTCGTGTTCGCCCGTCAGCGCCGCCAGCCGCAGGAGCCCGAACGCGGCGGCCGAGTTGCCGGACGGGATCGGGTGGTCCTCGACGTCCTTTCGCCGCGCGATCAGCTCCTCGTGGTCGTCGGATGTGGTGAAGAAGCCGCCCCGCTCGGAGTCGGCGAAGCGGGCGATCATCGCGTCGGCGGTCTCGCGGGCCGCGTCGAACCAGCGCACCTCGAAGCTCGCCTCATAGAGCGTCAGCAGGGCCTCGAGGACGTAGGCGTGGTCCTCGAGATACGCGTTGAGGCGCGCCTCGCCGTCCTTCCAGCTCCGCAGCAGGTGCCCGTCTCCGTCTCGCATCTCGTTCCACAGGAAGTCGGCGCACGCGCCCGCCGCCTCGAGGTAGTCGGCCCGCCCCAGGACCGCGCCGGCGTCCGCGAGCGCCGCGATCGCAAGGGCGTTCCAGGATGCGAGCCGCTTGTCGTCGAGCCCAGGACGGACTCGCTCGGCCCGCGCCGCGTACAGCGCGCGGCGTGCGTCCTTGAGGCCGAGCGGCGGCTTCGCCCCGAAGCGGCCGATGAGGTTCGGGATGTTCTTGCCCTCGAAGTTGCCGCGCTCGGTGATCCCGTAGTACTCGGCCACCTCGTTCCCGGCCGCCTCCCGGAACTCGGCGGCACCCCAGACGTAGAACTTGCCCTCCTCGCCCTCGGAGTCGGCGTCGAGCGCGGAGTAGAACCCGCCCTCGGGTCCGCGCATCTCGGCAAGCATCCAGTCGAGCGTGCGCTCGCACGGCTCGCGCCAGCGCTCGTGGCCGAGCGCCTGGTAGCCGTGCAGGTAGGCACGGGCGAGCAGCGCGTTGTCATAGAGCATCTTCTCGAAGTGCGGAACGAGCCAGACGTCGTCGACCGAGTAGCGCGCGAAGCCGCCCCCGACGTGGTCGAAGATCCCGCCGGCGGCCATGGAATCGAGCGTCACCTCGACCACATCCGCCTCCCCGCGGGCGAGCAGGAGCTCGAGCGCCGAGGCCGGGGGGAACTTGGGCGCGGAGCCGAAACCGCCGTGCTCCATGTCCGCGAGCTCGCGCAGCCCGTTCACCGCCGCCTCGACGATCTCGCGCCCTGGCTCCTCCTCCGTGGGCTCGACCCGTCCCATCGCGCCGAGCTGCGACCGGATCCGCCCGGTCGCCTCGCCGATTCGCTCGCGCTGGGTCGTCCACGACTGCACGACCGCCTCCATCACCATCTGAAAGCTCGGCATCCCCTGGCGCGGCTCCGGTGGGTAGTACGTGCCGCCGTAGAACGGGACTCCGCGCGGATCGCAGAACGCCGTCAATGGCCAGCCGCCGTGCCCGGTCATCCCCTGGACCGCCTCCATGTAGATCGCGTCGACGTCGGGACGCTCCTCGCGGTCAACCTTGACCGGCACGAAGTGCTCGTTCATGAACCGCGCGATCTCGGGGTGCTCGAACGACTCGCGCTCCATCACGTGGCACCAGTGGCACGAGGAGTAGCCGATCGAGAGCAGAATCGGCCGGTCGAGCTCACGCGCCCGCTCGAGCGCCTCCTCGCCCCATGGATACCAGTCGACGGGATTGTCCTTGTGCTGAAGGAGGTACGGGCTGGTCTCTTCGGCGAGCCGGTTGGACATCGCTTTGAGGCTACCCGCGGCGGCGAGCGCCGACTCGCACCTTGGCCGGTTGGCGACCGAAGAACGTGCGAGTCGGCGGTCAGCCCGAGAGATCCGCGTACGCCCGCGGTCGCGTCGCCATCCGGCCGATCCAGCCGCGCAGGTTCGGGGAAGCCTCGCCGAGCGGCTGGTGCTCGTCGAGGATCAGGTGAAAGAGCTCGTCGTCGGCGGGGTCGCGTCGGGCCGCGTACTTGAGGAACGGGTATGCGACGCAATCGGCGGCGCCGAACTCGCCGAACAGGTAGTCGCGGCCGTCGAGCAGGCGCTCGAAGACGTCGAGCCGGTCACGCATCTGCGCGCCGAGCGCTTCGACCCGCGCCCGGTCGGGCTGCTCGCGCTCGAGCTCGGCCTCGATCCCGTTCGGCGGGCCCTTGTAGGCGTGCTCGAACCACTCGATGAAGACGTCGACCTGGGCCCGGCCCGCCTCGTCGGCGGGAAACAGCGGCGGCTCGGGCGTGCGCCGCTCGAGGTGGCGGATGATCGCGATGGAGTCGTTGATCACCTCGCCGGCGTCCTCGATCACCGGCACCAGGCCCTGGCCGCTGATCGCCTCGACCGGCGCGCGGTTCGAGTAGTCGATCAGGACCGACTGCGCGTCGATTCCCTTGTGGGCGAGCGCCAGCCCGACCCGCTCGCAGTTCGTCGACCACTCGGCCCGGTAGAGCCGAACCGAGGGGCCGCCCGCCATCTAGCTCGCCGTCAGGTCCTTTGCGAACGCCTCGAGCGCGTCGACGAAGCGCTGGAGATCGTCCTCGGAGTGCGCGATCGAAAGCGTCCACTCCTCCTCGACCCCCGGCGTCATGAAGACGCCGTTGTTCATGTGGTAGAGCCAGGCCAGGGTCGCGAGCTCGCCGTCCACCTTGGTCAGGTAGTCGCGGTACTCCCGCAGGGGCTCGGCGCTGAAGATCACGCACCCCTTTGCCCCGAGGCCCTCCGTGTAGCACGGCAGGCCGTAGCGCTCGATGATCTCGTCGCAGCGGCCGAGCAGCCAGTCGTTGGCGCGCTCGAGCTTCGTGTACGCGTCCTCGGTCAGGACCTCGGTGAGCGTCGCCTGGGCAGCCGCCATCACCAGCGGGTTGCCGTTGAACGTCCCGTACTGGTGTACGCGGCCGTCGGTGACCGCGGCCGCGACCTCGTCGGTCATCCCGATCGCGCCGCCGGGATAGCCGCCGCAGATTGCCTTCGCGAGCGTGATCATGTCGGGCTCGACCCCGAATCGCTGCCTCGCGCCGCCGCGGGCGATCGTGGCACCGGTCTTCACCTCGTCGAAGATCAGCTTCACCCCGTGCGCGGTGCAAAGCTCGCGCACGCGCTCGAGGTAGCCCTCGACCGGCGGGATGATGTTGATGTTCATCATCGCCGGCTCCATGATCAGTCCGGCGACCTGCCCGTCGAGCTTCTCCAGGGCGCTCTCGAGCGCCTCGGCGTCGTTGAACGGGACCGCGCGGGTGAGCTCGGTGAGCGCCTGCGGGTAGCCATCGCCGTAGGGAACCGAGCGCGGGTCGTCGCGCTCGCCGAGGGCCTCGAGCGGTGGGTAGACGGAGACCATCACCGCGTCGTGATGGCCGTGGTAGGAGCCCTCGATCTTGAGGATCACGTCGCGGCCGGTGACCCCGCGGGCGAGGTGGACGGCGTCCATCGTGGACTCGGTGCCCGAGTTCACAAAGCGCCACTGAGGCAGCCCGAAGCGATCCACGAGCTCCTCGGCGACCACGATCGAGCCGTCGGTCGGCGCCGCGAAGTGGGTGCCGAGGTCGTGGCGGGCCTTGACCGCGTCACCGATCGTCGGATTCGCGTGCCCGACGCACATGACGCCGAAGCCGTTGTGGAAGTCCACGTACTCGCGGCCGTCCACGTCCCAGACGCGTGCTCCCTGACCCCGCTCCAGATAGACCGGCCATGGGTCGTTCTCCTGAAAGGAGGAGGGGACGCCTCCGGGCATCACCTTCACGCCGCGTTCGTAGCGCTGTCTGGATTCCGGCGTGCGCTCGGCGAGCCGGTCGAGCTCGCGCTTGGTGAGCTCGGCGACGCGGCCGCGGTCGATGGTCGTGGTCTGGGCGGTTGAGTCGAGCGTCATGCCGGCCAGCGTAGCGGCACTCAGCGCGGCGCTTCGTCCAACTCCGCCTCGCGGGCTTGGACGAGGAGTCGGCGCCAGATCTCGCCGAGCCCGTCGATCTGCTCGGAATCGAGCCGGTCGAGGAAGTGTTGCCGGACGCCGGCGAGATGCGCACGTCGGGCAGGTCCGAGCTTCGCGCGCCCCGCGTCGGTGAGCTGGGCGTAATAGCCGCGGCGGTCGTCGGCGCAGCGCTCACGGACGATCAGCCCCTGGCGGACGAGCCTGTCGACGAGCCGTGTGATCCCGCTGCGGCTGAGCAGGAGCCGGTCGGCGAGCTCGCTCATCCGCAGCTTCTCGCGGTCGGCGTCGCCGAGGTACATCAGCACCTCATAGGAGGTGAGGGGCAGCCCGTGATCGCGCTCGAGCTCGCGGTCGAGCTGCGCGACGAGCACGGCGTGCACCTCAAGCATGCCCTTCCAGGCCGCGAGCTCGCGGTCGGAGAGCAGATCGGAGGAGGTTGAGGCCATCGCGAATGAGGGTAGCAGTGCTTGAGCGCGCAACTATGTGCTATAGTTGATTGTGCAACTACTTCGACGGCGCAAGCGACAAGGAGAGGCCGATGAAGCTCGAGGGAATTCACCACATCACCGCGATCACCGGGGAAGCGCAAAACAACGTCGACTTCTATGCGGGCACGCTCGGCCTGCGGATGGTCAAGAAGACCGTGAACCAGGACCAGCCGAGCGTCTACCACCTCTTCTACGCGGACGAGGCGGGCAGCCCCGGTGCCGACCTCACCTTCTTCGAGTTCCCGGGCGCCCGCCGCGGCCGCGCCGGGGCCGGCATGTTGCACCGGATCGTTTGGCGCGTGGGCTCGACCGAGGCGCTCGACTTCTGGTCGGACCGGCTCGCGGATGCGGGCTTCGAGTCGAGCCGCGAGGGCGACTCGCTTCGGTTCGCCGACCCGGAGGGGCTCGAGCACGAGCTGCTCGTCGCCACCGTCTCAGACCAGCCGCTGATCGCTGACCATCCGGAGGTTCCCGGCGAGCTCGCGCTCCAGGGCTTCCACGCTGCGCGCGCCTACTCGCGCGATCCGGACCGGAGCCGAGGCCTGCTCGAGAGCCTCGCGTTCGAGGACCGCGGCGCCGAGGGCTGGGAGGCCCGCGGCGACTCACGCGGCGGCCTCTGGCACTACGACGAGCCTCCGGCCGAGCCCGGGATCGAGGGCGGCGGCACCGTCCACCACATCGCCTGGGCGTCGGAGATGGATGAGCATCTGGATTGGCGCCAGCGCGCGATCGACGGCGGCGCCCGCCCGACGCCGGTGATCGATCGCTTCTGGTTCAGGTCGATCTACTTCCGCGAGCCGAGCGGTGTCCTGTTCGAGATCGCGACGCTCGGGCCCGGCTTCGACGTCGACGAGGATCCCGAGCACCTGGGTGAGAAGCTCATCCTGCCGCCGTTCCTGGAGCAGCACCGGGACGAGATCGAAGCGGTCCTCACTCCGATCACCAACCCGCGCACGGCGGCGCGTACCTGAGGCGCGGGATGCTCGAGGGCACGATCAACCAGGGCGCCGTCGACCATGTCGTCCGGGAGCCGGCGGGTGAGCCGGGCGGCGCTCTGATCCTCAACCACGGCCGCGGCGCCGACGAGCACGACCTCTATGGGCTGCTCGACGAGCTCGATCCCGAGCGGCGCCTGCTCGGGATCACGACGGGCGCGCCGCTTCGCGGCATCCCGCCGGGAGGGAGGCACTGGTACGTGGTGCCGCGGGTCGGCTACCCGGAGCCCACCACGTTCGCCGCGAGCTACGAGCAGCTCACCGCGCTCCTGGACCGGCTTCTCGCCGAGCGGGGGATCGGCTGGGAGCGGACGGTGATCGGCGGTTTCTCGATGGGAACGGTGATGTCGTACGCGGTCGCGCTCGGCGAGGGCCGACCGACCCCGGCGGGACTGCTCGCCTTCAGCGGCTTCATCCCCGCCGTGGAGGGATGGGCGCCCGCGCTGGCCGATCGCGAGAGCCTCGAGACGCTCATCCACCACGGCCGCCGCGATCCGATCATCTCGGTCGACTTCGCGCGCCGCGCCCGCGAGCTGCTCGAGAGCGCCGGGCTCCCGGTCAATTACCTCGAGAGCGACGCCGGGCACTGGATTCCGCCCGAGGCGCTGGCGCCTGCTCTCGAGCTCGTCCGGGCTACGGCCGGGACGCCCTGAAACCTCCGGGCGGACCGGCGATTCGGCCCCACTAGAGTTGACGGGGTGCCGCCACTCCGCCTGATCTCAAGCTCGTCCGCCGCGCCGGAACCGGATCCGCCCTCGGCGTTCGACGTGCCGATCGACGATCGGCCGCTGCCCAGCGAGGAACAGGCCCTGGACGCCTACTCGCGGGCCGTATCCGGCGTCGCCGAGCTCCTTGCGCCCTCGGTCGCCAGCCTGCGGGTGCAGCGGCGCACCCGTCGTGGCCGCGTCCAGGCCGGCGCCGGCAGCGGGGTCGTCCTCACGCACGATGGGTTCATCCTCACCTCCGCCCACGTGGTGGGATCGAGCGAGGGCGGCACGGCGCGGTTCACCGACGGGCGCGAGCTGCGCTTCACAGTCGCCGGCAGCGATCCGCTCTCCGACCTGGCGGTCGTTCGCGCGGATGGCGCCGACCTCGTTCCAGCCGCGCTGGGCGACGCCGAGCGCCTCAGGGTCGGGCAGCTCGTCGTCGCGATCGGGAACCCGAACGGGTTCGAGGGATCGGTGACGGCGGGCGTCGTCTCGGCGCTCGGCCGGGCGCTCCCGGTGACCTCGAGGCGGGGGATCCGCGTGATCGACAACGTGATCCAGACCGACGCGGCCCTCAACCCCGGTAATTCCGGTGGCGCGCTCGCCGACGGACGCGGCCGGGTCGTGGGCGTGAACACCGCGGTCGCCGGCATCGGGCTCGGACTCGCGGTGCCGGTCTCCTCGACGACGCAGCGCATCATCGCCGCGCTGATCAGCGATGGCCGCGTGCGGCGCGCCTACCTCGGAATCGGCGGCGGTCCGCGACCCCTGCCGCCGAAGGCGCGCGTGGCGACCGGCGTCGAGCGTGGGGTAGAGGTCGTCGAGCTCGTGCCAGACAGCCCCGCGGAGGTGGCGGGCGTGCGGGTCGGCGACGTGATCTTCGAGCTCGACTCGGAGCCGGTCGAGTCCGCGACCGACCTTCAGCGTTTGATGGTCGCCGAGCGAATCGGCCGCGACGCGGAGGCCCGGCTGGTGCGCGAGGGCACCGTGCTGACGATCCGGGTGATCCCGGCCGAGCTCGAGCTCTAGCTAGCCCTGTACGTCCGCTGCCATGTTCGGCTGCGGCGCCGGCCCCGGTCGCGCGGCGAACGGA